>NZ_JAPDNR010000001.1:600000-974202 GCF_025989125.1 Chitinophaga nivalis
TCCGCCAGCGGAATATCCACTGTAACACCCGCTCTTACACTGGTTAACAGGGAACTGGTTTCTTTTCCGCTGTTGGCTATAATATTTTTTGAGGTGATACTGGAGAATTGAGGTCCTGCAACGATTCCCCATTTCGCCTGACCAAAAGAGAGACTTGCAACCAGCAAAGCCGCCACAGACAATAATACCTTCTTCATTTTGTGGTGTATTTAATTGATAGGAAACAGGCGCCAACAGGCAATGGCGCCAATTCCGTTCTATTGAGTTGATTTATTATTATGCCTGTTTTTTCACTTACTTATGATACTGATAATACAATCCAGCGTTGTGATTTGTTTTGGAGACAATTATTATTTACCACCAAACAGGTAACCAACAGACACGCTGAATACGCGGTTTTTATTGTTGTTATCTGTGTAGTTGTTGGAGCCGGAACGCACTTTGGTAAAGCCTATTCCATACTGTGCTGCAATCAGGAAGTTGTGAATTTCGGCACCTACCTGTACGTTACCACCCCAGTCAAAACGTTTGAATTTGTCCCAACCCTGGTTACGGTCACCATTGGCAAACGGGGTGTCATCATCCCATTTCAGGCTGGTAGAAGTAGTAACAGAGGTACCAGCTACGGTCATTACTTCTGTTTTGTCTTTACCTGCTACACCAAAAGCGAAATAGGGTCCTACACCGGCAAACAAACGGGCATTGGGTCCGATTGGAATTTTACCGATAAAGTTCAACGGCACTTCAATGTAAGATGGATTGATGGTGTGTTTCACAAAAGGATTGGCAACAGAGACATTATCTTTATTACCTGTTTCTGCTTTTGTTCCCTTGGTGGTGTAAAATACCCCTGGCTGAAAAGACAGAATCTTTGGAACTAAGGGAAGGTCTACGATGGCACCTACGTGGAAACCGGAATGTGAACTCTTATTCTTTGTACTACCTGAATTATCTATACTAATGTTGGACAAGTTGTAACCAGCTTTAACACCAACACGTACCTGCGACATGGCAGCAAATGAAATGGAAAGTGCAGCAAATGATAATAGAATGCTCTTCTTAGTCATAACCTTTAATTTTTTATGGTCCGGTTCCATAAAGCCAAAGACTATGCCAAAGGAATGTTAAATTGCTACAACTCTTTGAAAATCAATGTTCATTGAGGACAATATTCTACAGTTTTCGCATCTTTTTCTACAATTTCCCGGTAGTTTTATCTGCAGCCACCCGATCCAGGAAGGTGATCAATTGCTCAACACCGAGCCTTTTTGCCACAATTTTCTTTTTTTCATCCAGCAAATACACCACAGGGGTACTGTATACATCGTATAACCGGCGGTAGTTACTGGTAGCTTGCGGGTCGGAAGCATGTATCCATCCGGAAAGATGATGGTCTTTGATAAACTGCAGCCATTCCTGTTGTGTGCCCTCTGTTTTTACACCTATCATTGCCACGCCTTTCTTCTTCCAACTGGCGTTGAAAGCAGAATCCAGGCGGGGAATTTCGGTTTTGCAATGGCCGCAGGTTGGATCCCAGAATACCAGCACCGTATATTTCGCCGGGGTTTTGTAGAGCGATACCGGACGGGAAGCAGTATCTTTCAGCTCCAGGGGAGCAGCCTGCTGCCCGATCAGGTTGGGTGCCAACGCATATGCCCGGTTAACGATTTTATTCAGTTGCTCACTATTCAGCCAGTATGCCTCTCCAGGTACGTAATATTTCTCTACCAGGTGCACAAACACGGCATCCATACCCATATACGGAGAGCTTTCATAGTTATAGGTCAGCCACCACAATACGAACTTAAACATCTCCTTGCTCTTGCGGGTTTTGGCGATCAATGCATCACTATCTGCAATAATGGAATCCGGATAAGCCGGCACCAGCTGATCAAAATACTTTTTCAGCTTGGCTTCCAGGATAGGCGTTCTCACCAGGCGATCGCTGGTCAGATCTACTTCATCCCAATAATGAGCTTTAAAGTAACGGTAAGCAAAGGTAGAATCCTCACCAGCCGGCTGGTGTGGCACTTCGGGCTCTTTCATCGCCCGGAAAATAGTGGTGAGAATGTTATTGGGATGCGCCGCAATGAAATTGGTCCGGAAATCCCGGATCTTTTTCCCCAACTCCTGTTGCAGCGGCGCCACTTTCGCAGAGTCGGCAGCGGTAGCAGCGTTTTTCAGCTGATCCTGAATACGCCGGCCCAGCGATTCCTGCTGAAAGAGAAACTGGTTATAAGATAGAAACAGTTCATTATCTGTAGCATTCTTATAAACAGTTTTATTAACAAAATCTGTCGTATCGATGGTTATATTAAATACCTGTTGTTTATCCACCAGGGTTTCTATGTACTTCTGCTTATCGGGCATTACCACCAGGTAAATGCCTGGTAACAAGGGCTCTTTCCCTTTCAGCACCGCCACCCCGGTCGGGCTGATCGCCGCGGAATCCGTGAGATAGGTCGTTCTGCCCATATAATTGGCCAGGAAAAGTTTTCCGCCGGTGAAGTGCTTTAGCTGAACGGTAATCTGGTAACCCTGCGCCAGCAGGCAGATCGGCATAGAAAGGGCTGCAATGAGTAGTACAAATAATTTACGCATAGGATTTGGAAGCTATATGTAAAAGTACGCGGAAAAAAGTAAAAACAGAAAGCAGAATGCTGAGTGGTAATTCCATGAATTCGTATTCCGATTCAGCATTTCCAATTACCTTTGCAGCCGTGAGGAAAAAAAATGTTGTTTTAGAAAAAGTGCCTGTTACTGCCTATGCGGCGGAAGGCAAAGCCCTGGCCCGGCAAGACGGCAAAGTTATTTTTATTGAAGGCGGTGTAGTACCCGGCGATGTGGTAGACGTACGCCTCCATAAAAACAAAAAAGACTGGGCAGAAGGAAAAGTCGTAAACTTCCACGTCTACTCTGATAAAAGGGTGGCCCCTTTTTGCCACCACTTTGGCACCTGCGGCGGCTGTAAATGGCAGATGATGCCCTATAGCCTGCAGCTGGAATACAAACAACAACAGGTAGCAGATCACCTGCAACGTATCGGGAAACTGGTATTACCTGCCATGGATAACATCCTGGGATCCGCACATACGGAACATTACCGCAATAAACTGGAGTTTACTTTCAGCAATAAAGCTTACCTGACCAACGAAGAAATCAGGGAAAACAATGGAGAGATACCGGTAAAACCCGCACTGGGCTTTCACGTACCCAAACTGTTTGATAAAGTACTGGATATTAATACCTGTTACCTCATGCAGGAACCGGTAAACCTGATCCGCAATACGATCCGGGATTATGCCATTGCTCATGACCTGACTTTCTACGATATCCGTCAACAGGAAGGCTGGCTGCGCAACCTGGTGGTACGCCTTTGCACAACCGGGGAAATTATGGTCAACCTGGTTATACACCACGAAGACAAAGCCAACAGAATTGCCCTGCTGGACCATCTGTTGCAAACAGTACCCGCTATTACTACCATCGTGTATACGATCAACCCCAAAAAGAACGATTCCATTTTCGATCTGGAACCAGTAACCTATTTTGGAAAAGGGTATGCAGAAGAGAAACTGGAAGATTTTGTATTTAAAATAGGCCCGAAATCCTTTTTCCAGACCAACACTTATCAGGGAGAAGTGTTATACAAGGTAACCCGGGATTTTGCGGGGCTCACCGGTTCGGAAATTGTATATGATTTATATTGTGGTACCGGCAGTATCGGCATTTTTGTATCCCGCAATGCACGCAAAGTAGTGGGTATAGAGCTGATTAAAGAGGCCATTGACGATGCAAAGGAAAACGCAGCCCGTAACAATGTTACCAATGCCGAATTTTTTGCAGGGGATGTAGTCGATATTTGTGATGATGCCTTTTTCGCGCATCACGGACAACCGGATGTGATCATTACTGATCCACCACGGGCTGGCATGCACGAAAAACTGGTGAACAAACTGCTGGAAATTGCCGCCCCAAAAATTGTATATGTAAGCTGTAACCCGGCAACACAGGCCAGAGACCTGGCATTGCTGGATGCACTTTATACCGTGGAAAAAGTACAACCGGTGGACATGTTTCCGCACACACATCATATAGAAAATGTGGTGCTGCTGAAAAAACGAGCTAATAATTAAGCAAACAATGAGCAACTACAGGCCCGGAGGATTCCATTTTTCATTACCCCTGGTGATCAAGAATCTTATGATCATTAACGGATTGGTGTGGCTGATACAAATGACGCTGCTACACCGGTACGGCTATGATATGAATGATCATTTTGCCCTCCATTATTGGGGTTCCAGTGCTTTCAGGCCTTATCAGTTTATTACGCATTTCTTCATGCACTCTACCAGTAATCCCTGGCACCTGATCATGAACATGCTGATTCTTTGGATATCCGGCGCAACACTGGAAAATCATTGGGGACCCAAACGGTTCCTGGTCTTTTACCTTATCTGCGGACTGGGTGCAGCCTTGTGTTACATGGGGGTGCTTACCTACGAAAATATCACGCTAACGAAATATGCCAATGCGTTTCTGCATGATCCTACCTACAGTAACTTTGTTGCATTGGACAACAAGTTTTCCCTGTCGGACGGCTCTACAAGCCTCAGTGGACTAAAGGACGTATTATCGCATGATCCTAATAATGATGCGGCGATCGGCATTGCCAAAGTATATGTGCAACAGTATGTGCATCAATACAGCAACACCGTAGTGGTGGGCGCATCAGGAGCTATTTACGGCATCCTGTTTGCCTTTGGGTACCTGTTTCCGAATAATATTGTTTTCTATTCCTTTTTCTTTCCTGTTAAGGCCAAATTCTTCGCGGGCTTCATGATTATCTCTGAAATATGGGCGGGTATTCAAAACGCGCCGGATGATAATGTAGCTCACTTCGCCCATCTGGGCGGCGTACTGTTTGCCTACCTGCTGATCAAAGCATGGAACAGGACACATCGAAAGGATTTTTCTTAACACGACTGTTATAAGCCGTAATTTTGTATTGAAAATATTTGTACCATGCATGCGTTGGAAAAAGAGAAACTACCTCGCCTCTCTTTAGGAGAAGGAAGAAATATGGTGACACAATTACTGGTGGTGAACCTGACGGTTTTTATTTTCCTGTTTTTCACCCTTGTTATTTACAAGATGGAACAAGTAGGAGAACCGCGTTTTTACCAGGATATTATGACCTGGCTCCGGCTCCCCGGCAGTTTATCATTGTTCCTGTCGCGCCCCTGGACTCTTGTCACCTCCCTGTTTACCCACATGGGCGTATGGCTGGTATTTTCCAATATGGTCTGGCTGTGGTGCTTTGGTACATTCATGCAGCACCTGGCTGGTTATCAGCGTATTTTACCTTTGTATCTTTTTGGTGGCATCTGCGGTAACCTCTTTTATCTGGCTGCCATGCAGCTGATTCCCGGCTTTCATGCCCAGGCTGCCAATGCCCATACCATGGGCGCTGCCGGTAGTATTATGGCATTAGCCATTGGCGTTACCACGGTAGCACCCCGTTTCCGCATTTTCCCCCTGATGGCTGGAGGTATTGCCCTTTGGGTAATTACCCTGGTATTTACCGGGTTGGCAATAGGTACCTTACTGTCTTCTTCTAATGGCATTACCCAGCTGCCGATACTGGCAGGTGGCGCATTAGCCGGATGGATATATATGCAGCAATGGAAAAAAGGCAACGACTGGGGCGCCGGATTCAACAGAATCGTCTTTAAATTAACCCACGTATTTCACCCGGCTGCGCAGCGGGTCGATCCGGAGGATATTAAAAAAAACCTTCAGTCTGACTCTCCCCTCCCGCCTTATAAACGAATCGGCAAAGTGCCGGAGCAACGGCTGAATGAAATACTTGATAAAATAAGTGAAAACGGGATTACCTCGCTGACAGACGATGAAAGGGATACCCTGTTGCGGGCAAGTAAACCTGAATAACAACCGATACAGTATATTATGCCGAATGGCAGGTATGGTCGTGCATTAAAAAAAATCACACCAAACCTGCCATTCGCTATTTGTAATTCGTATTTTGCCGGCTTCAAAATCACACCCCATGTCCACGCCCCTTCGTCGATTGTTGGTATGGAGTAACGGCCTGTTGGTTATATCATTGTTACTCAGTGCTTATCTGCCCTATTTCAATCCTGGTAAATACTGGATTACCGGCTTCGCCGGGATGATTTTCCCGGTTTTGTTTCCCGTTTGTTGCCTGTTTATTCCTGTATTATTATTGCTCCGGCAAAAAAGATATGCCCTGATTACAGCAGCTGGCGTACTGCTATGCCTACACGTAGCGCTGCATACCTGGGGTATTCACCTTTCGCCGAAGGATGATATTATCAAACCAGCCAACAGTGACCAGTTTACGCTGCTAACCTACAACACCAGCAGTATGGGACTGGTACAGTACCAAACAGATACGGCCAGGCGTAACGCTGTGTATAACCTGGTAAAATCTGCCGCTGCAGATATTGTATGTATGCAGGAATTCTACACCAACGATAAACCAGACCTGACGCATAACCTGGACAGTATCCGCCTGGCAGGCCCCTACCCTTACCATTATTTCACGTGCGACCGGATTCACTGGGAAAGCTGGTATTATGGTATCATCCTGTTTTCCCGTTTTCCTATTCTATCCGCCAAAGCGATCCCCTGTAGCAAAAAAAAGCACGCCGGCAGCGGCGACAGTTTCCTGCAGGCAGATGTATTGGTGAATACGGATACCGTCCGCATTTTCAGCGTGCAACTGACTTCGTATATGTTCAAGGGTGAGGACTACAGCAATATGCAGAGCGGTGGCAGCAGAAGCCTGCTTTCCAAAATGCGGCATACCTTCCACGAAAGGTCGGCACAGGCCAGGCACCTGGCATCTCTGGTAGCAGCCAGTCCATATCCGGTGATTGTTTGCGGCGATTTTAATGACACACCGGTATCCTATACCTACCGGACAATCCGGCCCGGGTTACAGGACGCATTTCTGGAAACCGGCCGGGGCTGGGGCCGTACCCTTTCTTTCCTGTCGCCTTCCTTACGGATTGATTACCTCTTACCCCAGGATCGGTTTAACATCCACGGCAGCAAGGTTTTTCACATTCCGTTTTCAGAGCATTTCCCCTTTATGGCCCGTCTGTCATTGAAAAAACATTAACTTTATTCATTCAACAAAGTGCGAACCCGGTGCGATTTTTAAGACTATTTACGAAGGGATTTTTTGTGACCATCAACTTCGCCGTGGTGTTACTTTTCCTGGCAGCCTGCCTGGCGCCTTATATTTCGCCGGCATGGTTCTGGCCAATCAGTTTTATCACGCTGGCTTTCCCGTTTTTACTGGGATTACTGGTGATATTTCTGATTGGCTGGCTGTTCTTTAATTACCGGTATGCTTTTCTGTCGCTGATTGCCATATTCCTGGGCTGGAAATCGATCAGCGCATTTGTGGCGCTGAATATCACTGGTGGCAACAAAGTACCGCCGGCAGCACAACCCGGACTAACGGTGATGAGCTATAATGTAAGCCAGTTTGGGCTTTACCGGGAACGAGACAGTAAATACAACCGGCTGGCCATGTTTGCTTTGATCAAAAAACAGGAGTTGGATATTGCCTGCTTCCAGGATTTTTATACTTCTGAGAAAAAAAATGATTTCAATAACCGGGAAGATATTTCCCGGGAGATGAAACTGCCTTATCGCTTTTTTTCCAGCGATTTTAACCGGAACGGGATGCAGCATTGGGGTTCTATCATCTACTCCCGTTATCCGATCATTGCTGCAGATAAAGTAAAAATGAGCGTAGGTCCCCGGAGTGAAAGCCTGATTTATGCCGATATTGTAAAAGGAACGGATACCATCCGTATTGTAAATATGCACCTGGAGTCTTACCGCTTCAACGCCAAAGACTACAATGCCATACAAAAAATCAAAAACCAGGAAGATACCGGGCTGGTAGCCACCAAAAGTATTGTGCAGAAAATGCGGGAAGCGTATATCCGCCGCAGCCAACAAGCCGATATTGTAGGTGGATTTATCAAACAAAGCCCTTATCCGGTGATCGTTTGCGGAGATTTTAACGACACCCCCGCTTCCTATACCTACTTTACCATCAAAGGCGATCTGCA
Organism: Chitinophaga nivalis; assembly: GCF_025989125.1. Taxonomy (NCBI): domain Bacteria; kingdom Pseudomonadati; phylum Bacteroidota; class Chitinophagia; order Chitinophagales; family Chitinophagaceae; genus Chitinophaga; species Chitinophaga nivalis. The sequence goes on from NZ_JAPDNR010000001.1 coordinate 608,136, forward strand.
GGATGCCTTTTTGCAAAAAGGATTGGGGATTGGCCGTACCTTTAACGGCCTGGCGCCTACACTGCGGATTGACTATGTTTTTGCCAGTGCTGACTTTAAAATCAACAGTTTCCGGAAAATTATCTCCGACCTGTCAGATCATTATCCTGTAATTGCCAACCTTAGCCTGATAGGCAGCGGACAGGCAACAGTAGAAGTAAATAAATAACTGTAATCATTATGAAAATGTATAATTTATTGAGGACTGACCGATGTTGTTGCGGCACATTTGACTTCCCACTAAAACAATTTTTATCTTTGCCATCCACCAATAAAAATAAGATGTCTGAACGCCCGGCCGGATGACATCTGTAAAAACAGCATATGTCAGAACTCAGGATATACAATTCATTACACCGTCAGAAAGAAGTATTTACCCCGCTGCATCCCGGCCACGTAGGCATGTATGTATGCGGACCCACAGTATCAGGGGAATCCCACCTCGGCCACGCCCGCCCCTATATCACCTTTGATGTGGTATTCCGTTACTTAAAATACCTTGGCTATAAAGTACGTTACGTACGCAACATCACCGACGCCGGCCACTTTGAAGAAGAAGGACGTGCGGCGGAAGATAAAATCTCCAAATTCGCCATCCTCGAAAAGCTGGAACCCATGGAGCTGGTGCAGAAATACACCAACCTCTATCACTGGGCCATGTTACAATTCGGATGTCTCGAACCAAGCATAGAACCTACCGCCACTGGCCATATCATTGAGCAGATTGAGATGATCAAAAAGATCATAGAGAAAGGTTATGCCTACGAAGTAGACGGCAGTGTATATTTTGATGTAAAAAAATATGCCGCCAACTACGAATATGGCATCCTGAGTGGCCGTGTACTGGAAGATATGCTGGAAACCACCCGTGAACTGGAAGGCCAGGACGACAAACATAACAAAGCCGATTTTGCCCTGTGGAAAAAGGCACCACCAGAGCATATCATGCGCTGGCCAAGCCCCTGGGGCGAAGGTTTCCCCGGATGGCACATTGAATGTTCTGCCATGAGCGCCAAATACCTGGGTACCCAGTTCGATATCCATGGCGGCGGAATGGACCTGCAGTTTCCACACCATGAGTGCGAAATCGCCCAAAGTGAAATTGCCCACGGCGATATGATGGCCCGTTACTGGATGCATAATAACATGATTACCATCAATGGTCGTAAAATGGGTAAAGCCTATGGCAATACCATTAAGCTGACGGAAATGTTTACCGGTGAGAATAACCAGCTGGACAAACCGTATAGCCCGATGACCATCCGTTTCTTTGTATTGCAAACGCATTACCGGGGTACACTGGACTTCTCCAATGAGGCGCTTCAGGCGGCGGAAAAAGGCCTGCAACGGCTGTGGGCAGCCTTCGATACCCTGCAGAAACTGACCTATAGCACCAATGGTCAGCCAGTGAATGAAGAGTTGGATAAGCAGGTACGCAACTGGTGCCTGGAATGCCCGGAATACATGAACGACGACATCAATACCGCCAAGGTATTGGCAAACCTGTTTGAACTGACACCGGTTATCAACTCCCTGAAAAGCGGGCAGATAAAAATGCACGAAATCAGTGAAGATACTTTCCAGTTATTACAACAAACCTGGAAAACCTATCTGATTGATATCCTGGGCTTACAACAGGAAGCCATTGCAGGAGAAGACAACAAACTGGATGGCGTGCTGCAAATGTTGATTGAGATGCGTAAGGAAGCCAAAAGCCGTAAAGACTACGCCGCTTCCGATAAAATCAGGAACGAGCTGCTGGCAGTAGGTATTCAGTTGAAGGATGAAAAAGACGGCACCGTCTCCTACAGTGTTTTATAAGCAAAATATCAGGAAAATAATGCGTAAAGAGCTGATTGTTGCAACAGCGCTGGCCCTCGTGGCCGGCGCCTGTCAACAGAATACAACACCGGCAGACAATATTGCCGACAGCACCGGCGACAGCAAAGTAGTGAAACTGGATATTCCGGTACCTGGCTTTCATGCTGATTCCGCCTACGCCTATACGGAAAAACAGGTGGCTTTCGGTCCCCGGATTCCTAATACACCCGCACAGGCGAAATGTGCCGACTGGCTGATCGGCAATCTGCGGAAATGGGCCGATACGGTTTATGTGCAACGCACCACGGTTACCGGCCCTAAAAATGAGCAACTCCCCTGTATTAACATCATTGCCAGCTTCAACCCTGCAGCCAAACAGCGGATACTGCTGCTGGCACACTGGGATACCCGTCCCTGGGCGGATGAAGATGCCTTCGATAAAACGAAAAAGCCGGATGGCGCCGACGATGGTGCCAGCGGAGCAGGCGTATTACTGGAAGCAGCCCGGCAGTTTCATTTAAAGAAACCGGATGCCGGTGTGGATATCCTGCTGGTGGATGTAGAAGATTATGGCGTATCGGAGAAAGAAAATAGTTTTTGCCTGGGTACCCAGTATTGGGCTAAAAACCCGCATGTGAAGGGGTATAAAGCCAACTACGGTATCCTCCTGGATATGGTAGGTGGCCGGGGCTCGCAGTTCTATATGGAAGGCGCTTCCCAGCAATATGCACCGGCACAGATGAAGATGTTCTGGGACGTAGCCAACAAACTCGGTTATTCTGATTTTTTCCGCTACGAAGACAGGGGCTCCTTTATCACGGATGATCATATCTATGTAAACACGCTCGCGAATATTCCCACTTTCGATATCATTGCCTGGCAGGCCAGCGGCAACTTCCCGTCTCACTGGCATACCCAGAATGATAACATGCAGGTGATTGATCAGAAAACACTGAAAGCAGTAGGTCAAACCATACTGCAGGTGATATATGCCCAACCATTCAGTTATTGATGGGAACCGGTAACCGGCGTGCAGGACAGGATGTATTAACACAAACAACAGTTTATGCCAAAATCTTCCGGCACTCCGGTTGCTACCCAGGATGCCTATCTCAGTCATCTCTCCAGAGATAAAAAGCTGCAACTGATTATTCAGGAGCCCTTAACGGCACTGACTATACGAAAAAATATCTGCCTCCGGCTGATTTGCTCCATTATGAGCCAGCAGCTATCTACCAAAGTAGCGGATGTGATCTACAACCGTTTCCTGCAGCTGTATAACGGAAAGGAACCCACGCCTCAGCAGGTGCTCGACACCCCTGCCACCACCCTCCGGAGTATCGGTTTATCCAATGCCAAAGTGAGCTACGTACACAATGTAGCCGCATTCGTTATTGCAGAAAAGCTGACAGACAGTAAACTGAAAAAGATGGATGACGAAGCCGTTATAGCCTATCTCACCCAAATAAAAGGCGTAGGACGATGGACGGTGGAAATGCTGCTGATGTTTTACCTGGGCCGGGAAGATGTGTTTGCGATCGATGACCTGGGCCTGCAACAGGCGATGATAAAAATCTACCGGCTCAAAACGGAAGACAAAAAAGCGTTCCGCGAACAGCTCCGGAAAATCTCTGCCAAATGGTCGCCCTACCGCACCCATGCCTGCCGGTATCTCTGGGCCTGGAAAGATATGACGCCCACCAAATAACATATACATTGCGTACCATCTTCCTACATTTGTGATATGAGTGTGCAGGGGAATATTTTTGATGAACCAACAGCGGGCAATGAAATCGTGCTTCGTAACGGGGAACTTGTTTATTATCCGCAATTCTTCTCCAAAGCTGTCAGTGACCAACTGCTGCAGCTGCTGTTGGATAATATTGCCTGGAAACAGGAATCCATGCAGCTGTACGGCAAACAGGTATTGTTTCCCCGGCTGATGGCCTGGTACGGCGATGCCGGCGCCCGGTATACCTTTTCAGGAAATAGTTTCACGCCGCATCCATGGACACCTGCCCTGCTGCAGATCCGCGACCTTATTACCCCCGTAACCGGAAAACCCTTTAATAGTGTATTATTAAACCTTTATCGCCATGGAAACGACTCAATGGGATGGCATGCAGATGATGAACCAGAACTAGGCCCCCAACCAGTTATCGCATCTGTCAACTTTGGCGCCACCCGCCGTTTTTTATTGCGCTATAAAAACGACCATCACCTGAAGCATGAACTGGCCCTGCAACATGGCTCCCTGCTCATTATGAAGGGAGACCTGCAACAGTACTGGGAACACCAGGTACCCAAAACCAGTAAAGCAACCACCGGAAGAATTAACCTAACCTTCCGTTTTATCCAACCCTAATACTATCTGCTATGAACAACCTTGTTTTATTAATCGGGAATGATATCAATAACATCTCCGGCGGACAAAGCTGGAAAGATCTCCTGCAGGACATTATCGCCTTCTGCCACGCAGGCGATTGCATTGACCTGGATGAAAAAAAACCATTTCCCCTCCTGTATGAAGAAATATTTCTGACAGCCAGCAAACGGGAAAAAATCCGGGAGAAAGACCTTAAATCTTTCATCGCCATCAAAACGGCTGAAATCAAAGGCAACGAAATTCATCAGGCTATCCGCGCACTCAAGCCCGCACATATCCTGACTACCAACTATGAATTTACCCTGGAAGGCAGCATACCACTGGAAAATACCAGTCTTATCAAAGAAAAATTCTACAGCATTTTCAGGCGATATAAAATGCACGATATCCACTACTGGCATATCCACGGCGACTGCCTGAATCCCATGAGTATTAACCTGGGATTTGAGCATTATGGCGGCCAGTTACAGCTGATGCGGAACTACGTGGTAAGTGGCACTTTCTATACCAGCAAAGATGTACCGAAAGCATCGCTGCTACGGCGTATACATGCCAGACAAGTGCATTATCACTCCTGGATAGATTTGTTCTTTACCCATGATATTCACATCTTCGGCCTGTCGCTGGACTTTGTAGAAACAGACCTGTGGTGGCTCCTGACCTATAGGGCCCGGCAAAAATTTCATCATAAAAACGTTCCGGTTAACCACGACATCTATTACTACATTCCCGAAGAATACCTGGCAGCCTCCAAATTCAAGCTGGATCTGCTGGCGGCCAATGATGTAACAATTGTCAGCCTGCCGGGAAAAGATAAACTGGCCTATTATAAAGCCATCCTGGAACATATCAGTAAGTTTAAATAACGTTGTATTTACTGCTGCCCGCCCGTTTTGATGGCAGATATGTCAGCTATAACGGGCAGGCATATGGCTTTTTCTATGATAACACCCTTAAAACGCCCTTGCTGATGTCAGGCGCGACAGAAACTTAACATTTCCTTTATCAGGATGCGATCTTCCCCATGCACGCTTCTCATCCGATATCCACACAACACTTACTGGTGGCTACTATTCAAACACCTATACCATAATTTCTACCCCTGGATTTAATGCCGGCAAAACACCTGCAGTGTATATCATCTTCTCCATAATATCCGCATTGGCATAAGACTGGCAACCTTTTTGTAAACTGGGGCGTACCAGCAAAAAGTACAACCACAAGGTGCTTTTTGTTGTTAATGTTTAAAATCTATATTTTATGTTATTCGAATTAGCCATTTCCTTCGCCACTTCAATGATGGCACCTGTTCAAAAGCAACAGCCACAACAGGCAAAGAGCCAGATTATTTACGTGAAAGAGTCAAAGGAACCCTGCACTGGAGTGGCCCCCATGGAATGTTTACAAATCAAAGGTCTCAAAGACGCTGAATGGTCCAATCTTTACACCAATATCAACGGATTCAATTATGTACCTGGCTACCGGTACAAACTCAGAATCAGAGTAACGCCGGTTAAAAATCCGCCGGCAGATGGCTCTTCTGTAAAATATACCCTGACTAAAGTTTTGGAAAAGAAAAAAATAAACAGCTCCGCGACCAATGCTCCTGCTACGCAGTGGGAACAACTCGCCGACAAGAGATGGGAGCTGGTACAATTGGGCAACAACGCCGTCACCAACTCGGGTATCTTCCTGGAGTTTGACACCAAAGACAAACGTTTCTCCGGAAAAAGTGGCTGCAATAATATCTTCGGCGGATACAAAGCCACCGGTAAACTGGTATCTTTTTCTCAGGTAGCCAGCACGTTAATGGCTTGCCCGGACCGGGATGTAATGCGCCGTGAAGGTGAGTTCAACACTATCGTCAGTGATCATAGCTTCCGGTATGAAGTAACCGGTCAGACACTGCGCCTCTACGACGCGAAAGGAAAGGTAGCACTGGTATTCAACCTGACGCCAAAAGAAAATAAAACAGCCGGAAAGGATGCTCCCGATGCACGGCAATGGGCTTACATCGCCAGCAAAAAATGGAACCTGATTCAATTTGACGGTAAAACGTTAACTGAATCCGGTGTATGGCTGGAGTTTGATCCTGCAACTAAACGTTTTCATGGAAAAGGCGGCTGCAACAACATTTCCGGCGGCTACGATGCCACCAGAGAGCAACTGACTTTCTCTGCTGCCATCAGCACCCGCATGGCTTGCCCCAATCCGGAAGTAATGCAACGGGAAGCTGCTTTCCTGCAAAAAATCAGTGAACATACTTTCCGCTACGATGTAGCTGATCAGACTTTAAACCTGTATGAAAATGACAAACTGGTAGTGATGTTTGGCATGCAGGATAAATAACGCATCAAGTATTACGATTACGGGCCTGCCGGCAGCTATCAGCCTACGCTGATCTCCCCGCAGGCCCGTAGTTTTTTTATACACAGCGCAGGTTATGCCGGCAGCAAAATTTCACCCCGCTCATTCATTTTCCAGAAAGGATTATGCGCGACTTCAAACAAATAACCATCCGGATCGCTGAAATAGCCGCTGTAGCCTCCCCAGAAAACCTCCTGCGCCGGCTTTACCAGCGTAGCTCCTGCCCGTAATGCATCCTGCAATATGGCATCTGTTTCTTCCCGGCTCTCCGTATTATAGGCCAGGGTCATCCCTTTAAAACCACTGCCTTCCGCGGGCACCTGTGCATCTTCCGCCAGCAGATGCCACGGATATAACGATAACACCAGGCCTCCCAACTGAAAAAACGCCACATTTTCCTGGCTTTCGGCAGACTTCTTCCAGCCCAGTCCCGCTTCATAAAACTGCAGGGAACGTTGCAAATCACGTACGCCCAGCGTAATCAAGGATATTCTTTGTTGCATGATGCATCCTGTTTTAGAAGATCAAAAGTAGCCCACAGTGATGGGTGGTTGTTTGTAAAAAAACGACAACTATCGCTGCAAATAGGAAACAGGACTATGCCCTGTAAAAGCGCTGAATTCCCGGGTAAGATGTGCATGGTCATAAAAGCCATTATCCAGTGCCAGCCGGAGTAATGGCTGATCTGCAGCAGTCTTCAGCTGTTGCTTTACTGCCATAAAACGTATAATGCGGGAAAAGGTTTTGGGAGAGACGCCTGTCAGCTGCAAAAAATATCTTTCATAAGTACGGACACTCATACATGCCTGCGCTGCCAGGGCAGCTATCCGGATATTACCATTGGTGGCACGTATTCTATCGATCGTTGGTAACACCTGCTGAATAGCTATAACGGGTACGGGTAAACGCTGCAATAAAAAAATTTCCACTACACGGATCTGCTGTGGAATGGTCGCTGCTTTTTCCAGTAAAGATTTTAAGCTATTCTGCCATTCCCGGGTTATTTCGTCCAACGGAATATGCTGATCCGTAATCAGTTGCAACGGCAGCCCGGTATAGGCTGCGAGGCCACCGGCCTGAAACCGGATACCCAATAAAGCACCGCCTGCCGGTAATTGGGTATCCCGGAAAGTGGTCATGGTACCCACTACAAAAGCATCGCCGGGTGTTACGATCAAACCACCAGCTCCCGGATACACCGCATCCTTTCCGATATTAAAGATGATATCCGAACAGGTATCCGGCAGGATACGCTGTTGTGCAAACCGGGATGATACAGCTACCCAATAGGCATCTATATACGGCAGCAGCAGCGGGTGAGGACGGATCGTCGTGTACATACCCCCAATTTAAGCAAATAATATATGCGGGGAGACCGCAATAAAAAAGCTGTACCAGAACTGGTACAGCCTTCAACGAACGGGGGTTCAAAGCTATGGTTACAGAAATATAGGTGATGATGGTTTGTACTTACCACTTATATTGCTATAACACTGATATCTGCCACCAGCTTACGGGCGGGATTATATACAAACAGCATAGCATTGGAGGTATGTGCTCCTACCTCCACTACCACCGGTACAGTGCCTGGCTTTTGCAGGGGTACCTGTACCAGTAAAAAATCAGGGCCTGCCTGCAACACCTGTGCAGGTACATTACCAAAAACCACTTTGTTCGCAGCTTTATCCCTGCTAAAACCATGGCCCTTGATCACTAAAAAATTCCCTGCATGACCGCTAACGGTATACGCAGTTTTTGTGTTTTCCTTCGGGTTTGGCGCACAAGCCGACATGGCTGTTATCAACAGCACAAGGGCTACCGCAAACATGTTAAAATGTTTCATCTTGTTTTTTTGTTCTTTTTTTTGGGGGGTCACAATCCCTGTTACAAATAATTCACCGGGGGTAACACTATTGCACTCGCAACGCTTATCAGCAACAGCATATTTATCGGTACTAAACGGATGCAAAGCTACATTGCAATCACTAAATAAATGCAGGTAAAAACAACATAAAAGAAAATTACGTAGTACTACGCAGAAGCATATATGAAAATGACGATCTACCAGATTCCCAATACTTTCCACCATCCTCCGCCCGCTCCCATCCAGATAATCAGGTAAACAATACTTAAGATAAAACCACACTTCCACCAGTCTTTCAGCTCTACATAACTGCTGCCAAAAAACACCGGTGCCGGGCCATGACCATAATGCGTCAGTGTTCCAAAAATGCCACCGCAAAAGCCCAGCACCAGCGCCAATAATGTACCGGGAATACCAACAGAAATACCTACCCCCAGAAATGCCGCATACATCGCTGCCACATGTGCCGTAGCACTCGCGAAAATGTAATGACTGTAGAAATATACCAGTACAATAATGGGAAAGGCAACCGTCCAGCGCATATTCCCCACCTGCTGCCGGATCACTTCACTGAACCAGGGAATAAAACCCAGCGTATTCAGAAACCCCGCCATCATTACCAGTGCACTGAACCATACAATTGTATCCCACGCACCTTTCTCTGATTTCACATCTTCCCAGGTAAGTACCTGCGATAACAACAGAAACACCAGACCTATCAAAGCAGTAGTAGTAGCATCAATACCAAACCATTCTCCCGATACCCACAACACCAGCAGGATCACAAATGCGATGAGCATCAGCCATTCATCGCGGTGCACCGGCCCCATTTCCTTTAGTTTCGCGGCAGCCATCGCCGGCGCATCGCCGGTAGATTTTAACGATGGCGGATAAATACGGTAAAGGATATACGGCACTGCCAGAATAGAAAGCGCTGCCGGCACGATCGCTGCTGTAAACCACGACATCCAGGAGATTTCGATACCCAGATTCCGGGCAAACTTCTGACACATGGGATTGCTGGCAGTACCGGTTAAAAACAACGAAGAAGTAATGAGATTCATATTGTAGCTGCTGAGCGTCAGATACGCACCCAGCTTACGATGTGTGGCCGGATCTTCCGGCACTGAACCGAAATTCATCGCCATGGATTTCATAATGGGATAAATAATGCCACCACCCCGCGCTGTATTGCTGGGCACAGCCGGCGCCAGTACCATATCCGCCAATCCTAGTCCGTACGCCAGCCCCAGTGAACTACGTCCGAAAATGCGGATAAAAAGATAGGCGATTCGTTTTCCCAGGCCCGTTTTGATAAATCCCCGCGCAATAAAAAAAGAGATACCAATCAACCAGATAACTTTATCGCCGAAACTACTGAGTGCCAGACTGATAGACTTACCCGGATCACCCGGCGCCAGTACGCCCGTGATAGCCACCAGTGTGATGGCCAGCATAGACATGGTGCCCATCGAAGCTGCTTTCAGGATAATTCCCAGAATCGTAGCCAGAAAAATAGCCAGTAAATGCCAGGCTTCCGGTTTTACGCCTGCCGGAGCAGGAATAAACCACACCAACAGGCCAAAAGCCAGGGTAATCAACAACTGCGGGTATTTGATCTCTTTCATATAACCAGAATTATTTTAAAGCCTGCATTGTACCTGTACAATCATCAGGTTACTGTTATGTGTTTTGGTACCGGGTATATCTTTTTTATACTGATCGATCTGCATACCTAACTGTAACCGGCCACCATAGTCTTTCAGGAAAGCAAGACTGATCATCGGTATAAAAGTCTGCCGTGTATTGCCATCATGTTTATAATCTTCATTAAAATATTCATACCGCACAGAAAACTCTATCGATGTCAGTTTATGATAATTGATTTTGTAACGGAAATTGGGCAATACATACACGCCATGCATCAGGTATTTATTCAACGGATCTATACGCAGGCTGTCGTGCAGGGCGTAATAATACTGATGGTCTGTACCTTGTTTATATTCTGTCTGCAGTTCCAGATCCAAAGTAGGCGACAGGGGAAACACACCGGTTACATCTACCCCAAACGCATATACGTTTTTCCGCTTTACGACACCAAAACCGCCGTTCAGGCCTACTGCCAGCCGGTTCATATTGCCCAGTTCCAGCCGGGCCGTTCCCAGCTTCCCATTATCATTATCTGAAGGTTGGTTACGGTTATTACCGTTTACCACTGCCAATGAATATTTGATGGGGATGTTACGGTCTTTCGCAAAGGAGCCAAACATGGATACACCCAGCTGAAAGCTTTGCCAGCCATTGTTACCAAATGCATAGTACTGGTTGGAAAAATCCATTGATTTGATAATGTCCACGGGGTACAGATCCTCCAAACCAAATGACGGACGAAACTGTCCGATCGTGAAGTTAACCGCATCATTCCAACGGTAAGAGATATACGCATTTTCCAGCACCTTGCCTTTCGTATCGCCGCTGAAATCGGCCAGGTTCACCAGTACCGCTGCCATAAAACGATCGCTTACCTGTGCTTTTACCTGCAGGCGCGCACGTTTCAGGCTAAAACTGTTTCTGACTACCTCTGTAGCGTCGGGCTGATGCATACCATTTACATCTACATCCTTGTGGAGCGACAAGGTATAGCGGGCCTGGAAAACGCCGCCCAGCGTAATTTTTTTAAGGAATCCGGCCACTTTCTGCACTGCGGAATCCCTGCCGGTGCTGTCTATAGCAAGATTATTCTCCGGCAGGCTACAAGATGCAGCCACCGGAGGCTGTATCATTAGAAAACCGATAATAAACAGCAGACAACGCAGTCGCATATACGATGGTTAAGTGGTTTTCAATAGCACTATTCCCAGGTTATTTATCCCGATAACATCGTAAGGAATCAAAAAGTTGTACAGATAAAAAAGAATTACGCATGGTATATCAGTTGTCAGTGGCTGCTTGCCACCTGTATCTGATACGCCATGCGTAATAAAAATCCCCTTATAAGGATCGTAAAAGCTTACCGGGGAATTACTTCACCAGTTTCAGCTCATCAATGATATTTTTAGCACCACCCAGTTTCTCTACACACCACAATACATAACGTACATCCACGCAGATGGTACGGTTCAATTTAGAATCAAACTGAATTTTATGGCTCAGGGCTTCGTAGTTGCCATCGAAGGCCAGTCCGATCAGTTCACCATTGGCATTGATCACCGGAGAACCAGAGTTACCACCGGTAATATCGTTGGTTGTAATAAAACATACTACCACATCATTCCGTTTGGCATCTTTGTACTGACCGAAATCTTTTTTGTTGTACAGGTTCACATAGTTTTCCGGCAGATCGAATTCGTAATCACCCGGTACATATTTATCCAGCACACCTTTCATCGTACATACGTAGTCATAGCTCACAGCATCCCGCGGTGTATAAGGCTTCACCTGACCATAAGATAAACGCATGGTGAAGTTGGCATCCGGATACCTGTTGGCACCAGGCGTCATTTCGATCACACCTTTCAGGTAGATACGACCCAGCTCTTTGGTTTTTTCTGCGAACTGGCTGTATAATGGCAGATATTTGCTGTTATTTTTCAGGAAAGCGCTGGCATAAGCAAAGGCAGGATCCTGCTGAAGGGTTACGGCATCCGGGTTAGCAACAAAAGCTTTCCATTTGGTATCATTGAAGATGATGGTGTTGGACATCAGTGCTGCAGCCCAGAGACGGTAAGTATTTTCCTCATCGAGGCTACCGTATTTGGCTTTCAGTGACGCGTAAAAATCAGCAGGCTGCTGTTCTTTAGCGATATCCGTGTAGAACATCCGGGCAGTAGCTGACAGTATTTTCTGATCGCTGGCTTTATTTTCCACACCCAGGAAACCACTACGGGCTTTATCTGCTGCTTCGATGGCATTTTTCACTGCATCTTTTGCCGCACCTGGCGTTACCAATGCATTTTCCACATTTTGCAGGGAAGCCGCAAAAGCAGCTACCGGAGAACCCAGGATACCTTCGTTCAGGTACATCCGTTGTTTCGCATAAGGAGTCCATGCTTTATAGGCCTGCTCGTAATCTTTCATCACACTGGCATATTCCGGCTTCTGCTGTGCCCAGGTGCTGAAAGCTGCCTCTTGTTTTTGTTTATCTGCGAGTACACCATGTTTTTCCAGTTGTTTGGTTTCCCCGTCAAAGAATTTCCAGTAGTTGGCAATAGTAGCATAGGAAGATGCCAGCTGTAACTTAACAGCAGGATCTTTTTTCATTTCTTCCAGCATCGCTTTCAGTCTCACATCACGCAGATTCACCAGTGAAGGGCTTTCGATGGAAGTTTTCAGTTTTACACCATAGGAAGTTTCGTAGCGGTTGGTACCACCTGGATAACCAAAGATCATGGCATAATCATTTTCCTTTACGCCTTTGATAGATACCGGCAGGAAATGTTTTGGTTTTAAAGGCACGTTGTCTGCAGCATAAGGAGCAGGTTTACCATCTTTTCCGGCATACACACGGAAGATGGAGAAGTCACCGGTGTGGCGCGGCCATTCCCAGTTATCTGTATCACCTCCGAATTTACCTACATTTTCAGGAGGTGTACCTACCAGGCGGATATCTGTATAACGTTCGTATACAAACAACAGGTACTGGTTATTTTTAAACATCGGTACGATCTGGGCTTCATAACCGGTATTGGCAACCGCTTTAGCGATAATACCCTGGTAAGCCTGATATTCTTTTTTGGCGCGGTCGGCAGCAGTAGCTCCCTGCAGAGATGCTTCCACTTCTTTGGTGACATCTTCTACTTTCACCAGAAACTGTACACTCAGTTTATTGGCAGGAATTTCTTCCTTTTTATTTTTGGCATAGAAGCCATTTTTCAGGTAGTTATGTTCTACAGAACTGGCGGCAGCAATCGCCCCGTAACCGCAGTGGTGGTTGGTAAAAACCAGTCCTTCCGCACTTACTATTTCACCAGTACAACCAGCACCGAAAATTACAATGGCATCTTTCAAAGACGCTTTATTAATGCTGTACAATTGTTCTTTGGTTAGCTTCAATCCTCTCTTCACCATGTCATTGTACGTTTGCTGCCCTAATAAATACGGCAGCCACATGCCCTCATCTGCTTTAGCCCATTTTATACTTACGCTAAGCAACAAGAGCAAAACCATTAACTTTTTCCTCATATAATTTGGTTTTGTTTTAAGGACCCCAAACCTAGCCAATTTTTTGTTAACGACCGCAGGAATAGGGATTAACGGCCATTCCGCCCTCTCTAAATTGCCGGAGCTGTTACCAGCTGGTTACCTATCCGGGCAATATCATCCATTTACCCACCCTGGTGGTGTGATATCTGCTATTACGCTCCGCTGCGCGTTTTCATATTTCTTAATTCCTTAAAACCAACGGGGAGGAAACCGGAAAAACTGGAATATGTTTTGATAAAGGGAGGCTGCATACCAGCCGTGCCAGTATGCAATAAGGTATCGTTAAACAACTAAAACCGTGTGCTATGAAAAGAATAATGCTCCTGATAAGTATTGCTGCATTTGTTGCATGTAATGAAAACAACCAGCAACAAGAAAAGAAAGAAGAAATAAAAGATGGTTTGGAAAAAGTGGGCGGCGATATCAAGGCTACCGCCAACAGTGCCGGGGATTATCTCAACGAACAGAAAAAACAAGCCGAAGAAGCCATCAACGAACGTATACGCGATATTGACCAGACTTCTGCGGAATTGAAAAAAGAAGGCACTGAAAAAAGTGAAGCAGCCCGCAAAAAACTGGAAGTCCTCAAAGCGGATATGAAAAAAAAGATGGAAGACGTTAAAAACAGCAGCGCCGCCACCTGGGACAGTACCCGGGAAGCAGCCGATCAGCTGATGAAAAAATCTGATAAAGAATGGACTAATTTCAAACAGGATTTTAAAGACCTGTTCAAGAAAGATTAAAGAACAGACCAGGATGGCCTGAATATCCACAAGGCTTGTTCCTTGAACATTATTCATGTAATTTTACCCGGCTTAATAAATTAAAATTTGCTACTTTCTCATTATCAGGAATTATTAACAGAAGCCGGCTGCGATGAAGCTGGCCGGGGGTGCCTCGCAGGCCCTGTCTTTGCAGCAGCAGTTATATTGCCGGCCGGCTTTCGCCACCCTATGCTGAATGATTCCAAACAAATGAAGGCCGCCGACCGGGATAAATTACGGGGAATTATTGAAACAGAAGCTGTGTGTTATGCCGTGGCCAGTGTGGATAACGTGGAAATAGACAAGATAAATATATTGAAAGCCTCTTTCAAGGCCATGCATCTGGCTTTGGAAAAACTACAGCAGCAACCGGGTTTTATACTGGTAGACGGCAATCGCTTCTATGCCTATGGCAGCACACCACATGCCTGTATTGTACAGGGAGATGGCAAATATGCTTCCATTGCAGCGGCTTCCGTACTGGCTAAAACTTACCGGGATGAATATATGCAGCAATTACACGCCACATATCCTCATTTCGGCTGGGATGTTAATAAAGGCTATCCCACCAAGCTGCACAGAGAGGCGATACGGGCATTCGGTGATACACCCTATCACCGGAAATCATTCCGATTGTTGCCGGAACAATTGGAACTAGACCTGTAAAGAACACCAGCCCCCTGAAAACGGGCAGGACTAAACCATGAAGGTTAACCTTATACTTATTAATTTTGCCCTCATAGGGAACAATTATGTTAAAGCAGACACAACAGCAAAAATTATTACAGAAACTTTCTCCCCAGCAGATTCAGCTCATGAAACTGCTGCAGGTACCTACTGTGAACCTGGAAGAAAGGATTAAAGAAGAGCTGGAAGAGAATCCTGCACTGGAATATGGTGAAGAATCCAATGATGACGAGTTTAAAGAGCAGGAAGAGTATGAAGTCCCCTCAGATGACGAAGAATTTGAACCGGATGGCAGTGAAAATGAATATGATAATATAGATATTTCTGAATATGTGAGTGAGGGTGATGATGATGTGGCAGATTATAAACTGCGGGACGACAATTACCCTGATCCGGATGAGAGCAATAAAACCATTCCGATCCGGGTGGAAACCTCTTTCCACGAGCACCTGCTCAGCCAGTTGGGTATGCTGGAACTGAATAATCACCAGAATGCCATTGCCGAACATATTATCGGCAGTATTGACGATGACGGCTACCTGAGAAGAGAAATCAGCTCTATGGTAGACGACTTGTCTTTCTCTCAAAACATAGATACTACGGAAGAAGAAATCAGGGAACTGATTAAAAAAATACAGGACTTCGACCCGGCCGGGGTATGCTGTACTGATCTGAAAGAGTGTTTGTTGTTGCAGCTGAAACGCAAATCGCAGGATGATTTTGGCGTACACACCGCCTATCTGATTCTCGAGAACTACTTCGATGAATTTACAAAGAAGCACTACGAAAAAATACAGAAAGCCCTGAGTCTCAGCGATGAAGGCCTGAAAGAGGCTATCACTCAGATTATCCGGCTGAATCCCAAACCAGGTGGCAACTATGCTACGCTGAATAAGGCGGAAAGCTATGTATTGCCGGATTTCTTCATTCTGAACAATGCCGGTAAACTGGAGCTGACCCTCAATTCCCGGAATGCTCCGGACCTGCGTATTTCCGGTGGTTACCGCGAAATGCTGAAAGAATACGACCGGGGTGATAAAAAAGATAAACGTCAGAAAGAGGCGGTCTTGTTTATCAAACAAAAAATTGACGCAGCGAAATGGTTTATAGATGCCATTAAGCAACGTCAGCACACCTTACTATCCACCATGGAATCTATCATGGATTATCAGCGGGAGTTCTTCCTCACCGGGGACGAAACGACTATGAAACCCATGATCCTGAAAGATATTGCAGACCGCACACAGCTGGATATATCCACGGTGAGCCGGGTGGCCAACAGTAAATATGTACAAACGGAATTCGGTACATTCAAGCTCAAATTTTTCTTCTCGGAATCTTTATCTACCGATAGCGGAGAAGAAGTATCTACCAGAGAAGTAAAGAAGATTCTGTCTGACCTGATAGAAGCAGAAAATAAAAGGAAACCGCTGAGTGATGAAAACCTCACCAAAATGCTGCAGGACAAAGGTTATAATATAGCCCGCCGTACTGTAGCCAAATACAGGGAGCAGCTGAATATTCCGGTAGCCCGTTTACGTAAAGAATTATAAGACAACAGACCATGCAAGAACAAGCTGTATTAGACCGGGACGGACATTTACATATGGAGCCGGAGTTTTCACCCTCCGTGCGGGCGTTTGCCCAGGCTATATCCTGGCTTGCCCACCCATTGTTTATTCCTTTACTGGTTACCTTTCTCGTGCTGCAATCCATTCCTGAGTACATGGTTGCATTTAAATCAATCAGCAAACGTTTTGCATTTGACACCCTGTATTTCCGGGTAGCGATTATCAGCCTGGGATTTCCCCTGTTGACCGTATTGCTGGCAAAAGCCCTTGGATTTATTTCTTCTATTTATATGAAAACACAACGGGACCGTATTATCCCGTATATCGCTGTTATCATTTATTATTTCTGGGCTTTCTATACTTTTTTACAGGAAGGCCGGGCGCCTAAGTTTTATACGGCGTTTTTCCTGGGTACTTTCCTCTCTATTTCCATCGCATTTATCTCCAATAATTTCATTAAAACCAGCATGCATACAGTAGGCTGGGGAGGAATTATCGGCTTTCTGTTATCATTGGCGTGGGGAATGCATATGAATGTATCTATTCCGCTTGTTATTACCTTTTTTGTAGCCGCTATAGTGGCCACTGCGCGACTTATACTACACGCCCACACCCCCCGGGAAGTATACCTTGGCTTCTTTATCGGCATCATCACCCAACTGGCAGCCTGCTGGATACTGGTAAAATAATATCTTGTATATAAACGATCATTCCCGTAATCCTTGTTCTTTGTTCGTCTTTCTCAGATGAACAGAACAAGGAAACGGGAACAAAGAAATAGAATGGCGGAAAAAAAATTTTTGGGGTTCATACAGCCGGACCTTTTCGCTATTACTCCGGTAACACTGGATGCAAAGGCCGCAAAGGCAGGCTAACAAACAATTTAACTAACAAACTATTCGGGGGGTTAAAAACAACAACTAAACTTGACTTTGCAAAAATGCCGCTTTCCTGATTTATACTCAAGCGTAGAAGTACGCTTTTTCAAAATGCAGTAGAAATCGCATCGCCTTGCGCAGGTATTTTTCCGGGGTTATTGTTATTACGCACATTCAATGCGTAATGTGCCTGCATCTTTGTTATGCCATTGCGGGTTAACCCTTGAAGATCTTACATTACAGGGATGCCGGTCTGATGATTGGTCAACAGCAGAAGACCGGTGTTCCGCCAATAATTACTATTTTATTTAGCATAACGAAAAGAAAATGCTAAAATATTTAGGATAATTAAAAATTAGGTCATAATTTAGCAGTACCAAATGTGAATGCTTCTTTTTATGATCAACGATCATTTAAATTTGTAAAAAACACTAATTATATGTCTACAGCCAATGCAGAAAAACTGAAGGCCCTGCGCCTCACGATGGACAAGATTGAGAAAGATTACGGTAAGGGATCTGTGATGATGATGGGCGAGAAAGCTGAAGCACCGATGGAAGTAATTTCTACTGGTTCTTTGGGTCTTGACATTGCACTTGGAGTGGGAGGTTTACCTAAAGGCAGGATTATAGAAATATATGGTCCGGAATCCTCTGGTAAAACAACCATAGCTATACATACAATTGCAGAAGCACAGAAAAAAGGTGGCATTTGCGCTATTATAGATGCGGAGCATGCTTTCGACAGCAGCTATGCTAAAAGACTGGGAGTAGACGTAGATTCCCTGTTAATATCTCAGCCCGATCATGGTGAGCAGGCACTGGAAATTGCCGACCGCCTGATTCTCTCCGGCGCAGTAGACGTAGTAGTGATTGACTCCGTTGCAGCCCTGGTACCGAAAAGTGAGCTGGAAGGTGAAATGGGAGAAAGCAAAATGGGTTTACAAGCCCGGTTGATGTCCCAGGCACTGCGTAAATTAACCGCCACCATCGCCAAAACAAATTGCTGCTGCATATTCATCAACCAGTTACGTGAAAAAATAGGCGTGATGTTCGGTAACCCCGAAACCACTACCGGTGGTAACGCCCTGAAATTCTACGCATCTGTAAGGTTGGATATCCGCCGTATGAGCCAGATCAAAGATGGCGATGAAGCAATTGGTAACCGGGTAAAAGTGAAAGTGGTAAAAAATAAAGTAGCACCACCATTCCGCCAGGCAGAATTCGATATCGTTTACGGTTATGGTGTCTCCAAAACGGGTGAAATCATTGACATGGGCGTGGAATACGGTATTATCCAAAAAAGCGGTAGCTGGTTCAGCTATGATACCAACAAACTGGGTCAGGGCCGCGATGCAGTAAAACAACTCCTGAATGATAATCCGGAATTGTCTGCAGAAATAGAAGCAAAGATTAAAGTAAAGATTGCTGAAAAACAAGAAGCAGAATAATCAATCGGCCAACAGCCATTATAATTCGTTTCTCTCCGTAAGCAATAATTATATAAAGCTATATAATAGAAGTTAGTTTTAGTTTTAGTAAGCATTGGGTTAGTATGCACATCCCTGCCTTATCCTGGGCGGGGATTTTTTTTGTCCCTCATATAAAGTCGATGATGCACCGCTGATTACGCCGTTGCTTCAACATTATATTATTGCTTCATTATTACATAACGGACCTCCCTCTCTCCATATGGCAGACGATCATTAAAGTACACGCAGCACCTCATCAATCATTATATCCGGCTTTGTTGAAGGCTCCTCCAGGCGCCGCACTTATTATTCTCTCCCCATGTACGGTTATCACACAAAGGCGTTCCTCTAGCTGGTTATAAATAGCTTTACAGGGCAGTGTTCTATACCTTCTCTCCTGCTCATCATACCTGGCTAGCATGCTAAGATGCGTCCGCCAATCGTTATAAGCTGTTTGATAAAGCATCTCCGAAAGATGCATTATACATTTTCTCTCCTGCTCAATACGTACTGTTATCACACGAGCACACTTTTACAAATGATCATAAAACAACTTTGATAAATGTATGTCATAACGGCCTTAGCTACCTGCTCTCCTGCTCATCAAACATGCAATTACCCAGGCATGCTCCTACCAATAATTATAAATAATTCCGATGAAACGTAGTCCCACAGGATCGTATCATGTTGTTCTCTCCTGCTTATTACGCAAAGCAATTGTTGACATCCTGTACTTCACACGCCCATCTTCATTTAAGCGATATCCGGCAAGACATGGACACCGGAAATATATGGCCTGTTTTCACCTCCTCATCTGCCGCCGGCAAAAATATCCATGCCCTATAACCTTCACTTATCCACATAAAAAAAGCCGTTCCGGTAAGGGAACGGCCTTGTTGTAAGTAGCTTACAATATGATTAAGCTTCCGCTTTCATGCTTTTTGCTTGTTTCTTACGCTCTTCTTCATCCAGGATGGTTTTACGCATACGGATGTAGTTAGGGGTAACTTCAATACACTCATCATGCTGGATATACTCCATACATTCTTCCAGTGTCATCAGGGTTTTAGGCGCAATGTTGGTAGCACCATCTGTACCACTCGCACGCATGTTGGTCAGTTTCTTACCTTCATTCGCGTTTACTACCAGGTCACCAGGTTTGTTGTTTTCACCGATGATCATACCCTTGTACACTTCTTCTCCCGGATCAACGAAGAAGAATCCTCTATCCTGCAGTTTATCCAAAGAGTAAGCAGTAGTAGAACCAGCTTCTTTTGCAATCAACACACCATTGTTACGGCCAGGAATTGGTCCTTTCCATGGTTTGTAGTCATTAAAGCGGTGCGCCATTACAGCTTCACCGGCAGTAGCAGTCAGCATTTGTGTACGCAGACCGATCAGACCACGGGAAGGAATTTCAAATTCAAGATGCTGCATCTCTCCTTTGGTTTCCATGATCAGCATTTCACCTTTACGACGGGTAACCAGGTCAATCACCTTGCTGGCAAATTCCTGCGGAACGTCTACCACCAGGGTTTCGTACGGCTCGCATTTTTTACCATCAATTTGTTTAACGATTACCTGTGGCTGACCCACGGTTAATTCGTAACCTTCACGACGCATGGTTTCAATCAATACACCTAAGTGCAGGATACCACGGCCATACACCATAAAGCTATCTGCGTTCTCAGAGTCCAGTACACGTAAAGCCAGGTTCTTTTCTGTTTCTTTTACCAGACGATCACGCAGGTGGCGGGAAGTAACAAACTTACCATCCTTACCAAAGAACGGAGAGTTGTTGATACCAAACAGCATGTTCATGGTTGGTTCATCCACACTGATTACAGGCAGTGCCTCAGGCTCTTCTGCATCAGCAATAGTATCACCAATATTAAAGTCTTCAATACCTACCACCGCACAGATGTCGCCGGCAAATACCTGGGTTACTTTTCTTTTACCTAAAGCTTCGAAGATGTACAACTCGCGCACTTTCTGCTTTTTGTTGGTACCATCTGCCTGCATCAGGGTAATCCACTGACCTTCTTCGATAGAAGCGCGGGCTACTTTACCTACTGCGATACGACCCAGGAAAGAAGAATAATCCAGGGAAGTGATCTGCATCTGTAAATTACCTTCCGGAGTTTTAGGTTCTGGTACGAATTCCAGGATACCATCCATCAGCGGAGTAATATCTTCACATTGTGTTAATGAATTGTTGAACCAGCCGTTTTTACCGGAACCGTAGAAGGTCGGGAAGTTCAGCTGCTCTTCTGTAGCATCCAGGTTAAAGAACAATTCAAAAACCGCGTCATGCACTTCATCAGGACGGCAGTTCGCCTTGTCTACCTTATTGATAACAACAATTGGTTTCAGGTTCAGCTGTAATGCTTTCTGCAACACAAAACGGGTCTGCGGCATTGGCCCTTCAAAAGCATCCACCAACAGAATTACCCCATCCGCCATTTTCAACACCCTCTCAACCTCACCACCAAAGTCGGCGTGGCCTGGAGTATCAATAACGTTGATTTTGGTTCCCTTGTACTCAACAGAGGCGTTCTTACTGAAAATGGTGATACCACGCTCTCTTTCAAGGTCGTTACTATCCATGATCAGTTCTCCTGATTCCTGGTTAGCCCGGAACACATTAGTCTGATGAAGGATTTTGTCCACCAGGGTAGTTTTACCATGGTCTACGTGTGCAATAATTGCGATATTACGAATGTTCATATACTTATGTCTTTAGCTATCAGCCATTAACTAAATTTACGCTAATAGCCACAAAAAGAAGGCGCAAAGGTACGAAAACATAGCGAGAATGCAGGAAACAGGCTTTAAATAAATGTAATCATTTGGTCTGTTTGGGGAACCAGCTACTAATAGCCTGATTATCATATTCTTACATTCAAGCACAACCAGTCACATGCTCCTAAAGGTATTACAGTATTGCTTTTCAGCGGAAATAGTCATTTTTCCGACTCCGAAACGATACGCAATGCTTCGCTCCCTTCTTCACTGCAGCAGGATGATATCACAGCAAATTATGACCCAGGATATACACCTGCTGCCATAGCGTCTGTCGTATGGCAATCCTTATTGCTCCGATAACAGTTTTACAACATAGTCGAGGGCACTTTGGTTGGCTGGATTATCCAATGCATGGGCAATATCCAGCTTCTCCCGCGAGGTAAGATGCCACGACAATGCCGCCGCCTTGTTCTCCTGCTGCGGTACATACTGGAAGATAATCCTGTGAAACTTATCGGGGAAATAGCCTTCCATATAGTTCAGCAAATCATCCTGGTCGAAATCCTGCATCGCACTCCAGTGCTGCTGCATGGTAAACAACGGTTCAAATAAAAGATCGCTCAGGTCCTTTGTTTTTTTAATCGGGGAAATATCATTCTTACGGGTATCCCTGATTTGTATATATATCACCCCGCTAGTATTTTCATTAATCCATTGCCGGAAGGTATACAGGTAACGCAACGTGGTTTGCTGACCGAAGTTATCGCGGATACCGGCATCCATTACATCCACAATAGGATTACTCGGCAAAAAGGTATTGGGCAGTACATACGGAAAGGTGGCACACATCCGGATCGCACTGGTTACCCGCAGGTCCATGGCATCCTGCCGGGCGAAGTAGCTCCCAAAGTCAACGCCGTCTATATCCCGTATCTGCCGGGTAGGATACAGGTACTGCGGACTGCACAGATAACTGATAGGCTGCGGTGAAATCATCAGACGCCGCCCATCTGCATTAATGGTGGCATTCCAGATCAGCATCGGAATAATAGCCTGCTGCTCCGGCTCCCGGTAATCTTTTATCGGTTTATTCAGCACACTGTCTGTATGTTCATTCAACTGCATTTCGAAAGCATATCCCCGGTCTTTTGCATAACGGTTTTTACCCATACTGAAACTTCTCCAGGGAGTAATAAAGTCGTTCACTGCCATCGCACTAAATACGGAGTTGAGTAAGTCCCGGGATATCCTTTCTGCATAAATACTATCTCCCAGAAATATAGACTTTCCGATCTGTTGCCGGTAATACAGTTCCCGGAAATAGCTGGCCCCCATCATACCACCCGAAGCGCCGGTCATCAACACGGTATGTTGCATCAGGCTCCCTTTCAGCAGGCGGTCCAGCCGTTGCAGTACATTTACCGTCCAGGTGGCCGACCGGCTCCCGCCACCACTGAAATTCATCACTACCAGCGGCGGCTTTTTACCTGCAGGAAATTTAGCCCGCCAGGTATCCAGTATTTGCAGGGTATGCTGTACATCTTCCTCATATTTTTCTTTGGTGAAGAATTGCTGCAAGGCTCCCACACTATATTCCCTTCTTTCCTTTTTTTGCCGGTAATTAAGCCCGTATGCCTTATTCCGGTTATCCACCCAGTTGTGCTCCACCATCCAGTTTAAACCGAATAAAAGGACCAGCAATACCGGTATAGACCAGGTTTGCAACATATAGGAATAAGCACCCGCCACCCCTATCAGAAAAGCGAAGAAAATCAACACACTGGCGCCGGCAGGTATCCGGAACACGTCATAATCCATCATATAGGCCAGGATGACCAGAAAAATCAGCGCACAGCCTACCGTAATCATGGCGGCAAAGTGGTGTTGTTTCAGAATGCTGTCCAGGTAATGTTTATTGTAATGGTCTACATTACGGGCCCTTCTGATACGCCATGGGGTAGACAGATAATTATGTACCGGCAATGCATTTTCATCCGGCTCCTGGGTAGGTTTCATGATCATCCGCAGGAAATTGCGCGGATTACCGAAACGTTTTTCCAATCGCCTGCCGATATTTTTATCTGCATTGAAGAAATAGAAAAAACAAAAAAAGATGATAAACAATAACCCACATATATACCCTTCTCCCAGCAACATAATCTCAGGAATGGAGTTCAGCTGTTGGTAACGCTGATACTCCCACCCATGATAAAGTATACTGATGGCAAATAACAGCGGAATGATAGAGTTATTCAGGCAATACTTGAAAAAAGGCTGGGAAGTGGTAGCCAGAAACTTAAACCGGCCGGTGTGCAGAATAAACGTTGTGATTTGCCAGCTCATAATAAACATCCCTGTCGCCAGTCCCAGGATCGTGGTACTGTAAAAGTTTACTTTGCCCAGGTATTCAGGCGCCAGATATAAGGCGTCTCCTCCGAATACTTTAGCAAAACCGCCATTGATGGTGCTAAAAAGAATCACCCAGAAAATAAGCAGGACCTGATATTTCCGGAAGTGCAACAGCAGCAGCTGTATAGGGAAAGAATAGTAAATTTTTACAAGCAATAATTTCACCTTCATCAGCCGATTATTACCAATAAACATACGATAATAATTACGAATTGTGCAGGATGACCGCAAGAAAGCTAAAAAGAAAAGCGACGATCGCGGCGGATATTATCCATTCGCTGTGATCGTCGCTTTTCTTTTTTATATATTGGAAAAATCCTAATAATCTGTCGGCCTGTTTTGCACAGCAGCCACATCTCCCCTGCTCAGGTACAAAGTCCACACAAGTGACAACAGAAGCAACATGCCTACACACTGATGCAGGATGCCATAAATAAGCGGAATTTTTGTCTGGCTGTTCAATAACGTCAATACACCCAGCAATACCTGCAATAATACCAGCAGCAACGGTAAATAACGGATACTATGTAATTGGCTGTTGGCCGGAGTTTTGGCAGATTTCCACCACCAAACGGCTACCAATACGGTAATCAGGTAGGCCAGCCCGCGATGTATAAACTGGATCGTAATCGGATTATGTACAATATCTGCCGCAAAACCACCCTGAGCGAACATCCCTCCAGGTACCCAGGCTCCATTGATATCAGGCCAGGTATTGGCTATCAGGGCGGCATGTAAACCAGCCATGAACGCACCATATACCAACTGTACGGTCACCAGTACCAGCAACCAGATATTGAGCCGGCGTAAAACCGGTACGGACAATATTTCTACGGGGCGCACACTCAGCTTGAAAGCAAACCAAAGCACATAACATAACAGCACCAGGGCTGAAATAAAATGCACCGCCAGGCGGATATGGCTTACATACAGATTTTCCTCATTCAGGCCGCTCTTCACCATAATCCAACCAATAGCTCCCTGCAAACCACCCAGCAAAAACAGGATAATCATAGGATTAACCATGCTCTTATTGAGCCTTTTCGTGGCCACGAAAAAGATAAATGGTATAATAAATACCAATCCCATTAAACGGGCCCAGTCGCGGTGCAGCCATTCCCAGAAAAAAATGAATTTAAAATCCGATAAGGTAAAGTGGCTATTTACATATTTATACTGTGCTATCTGCTTATAGCCTTCAAATGCTTTTTCCCACGCCTGCTCATTCATAGGCGGGAAGGCCCCCAATAGCGGTTGCCATTCTGTAATGGATAAGCCAGACCCGGTTAACCGGGTAATTCCTCCCAATAATACCTGTACGATCAACATGCCCACGCCAATGTATAACCAGATGGCTACGGGGCGGTTATCTTTAAATGTAACTGCTTCCATAATAAACGGTGCAAAAATAGGGAATGAATGCAGAATATTCTGATTCTTGTTCTCCGGAGAAAATTCTCACATTATTTTAACAAAGGCGTAATATTCTGTTAATGCAGAAGCCGGAGCTTTGCATCGAAAATTTAAAGGCACCATTGTATTAGCTAATACCGCCCTGATTAAACCGTTCAACACAATAAAAAAATAGTGTCATGAAACAATTACGCTTTGTTGTAGCGCCCAAAGTAGCAACGATAGTATTAGCCGCTCTCCTGTTTCCGATTTTACATGTAGCAGCTCAGGATAAATTATTCGCTTATCATCATGCAGCAGTAAGAACGGAGAAAGTTTCCGACGATGCAGCGAAAGAGGTATTCAATGTTAAAATTATGCAGGTACAAAAGGATCAGCTTCTTTTTACCCTGTCTGTAGAAAATCCTGCCAACGAAAAACTTACCCTGTATATCAAAGATAACAACAACAACACCCTGCACCGCGAAGCACTGCCGGTAACTGCCAGATTTGAAGGCCGTTACAACCTGCAGTCACTGGAAGATGGGGATTATATCTTTGAGATCAGAAGCGGAAAAACCAAGATTGCTGAAAAAGCCATTGGTATTAAAACGCAGACACAGGTTAACAGAAACGTTTCCGTAGAGTAGCAGTATTTACCGGATAATAAAAAAAGGAAACGCGAAGATAAGCTGCCGGATAACGGCTTTTTATCTTCGCGTTTCCTTTTTCTGTATTTGTCAGTTAGCAAAAGACTCATACACTACATCCAGCATTTTTTCTCTGGTACGTAGAGCAGATAATTTCGTATTGGCGCCGCCGTTAGGATACACCCGGTTGCTCAGGAATATAAACACCAGGTTACTGGAAGGGTCCGCCCAGACACAGGTACCGGTAAAACCGGTATGGCCGAAAGCAGCTGCAGTGGCGCTTTTGGCAGGATATGCCTCTCTCCGGGCATAATTGTCTTTTTCAGGCTTGTCGAAGCCTAATCCCCGCCGGCTGATATGACTATTATAAGCCGTAAATAACTTTACTGTTTCCGGCTTCAGATATTGTACCCCGTTAAAACTACCCTGGTTTAATAACATTTGCATAATCACTCCCAGGTCGTGTGCGTTTGAAAACAAGCCGGCATGGCCCGCTACGCCGCCAAACATGGCCGCTCCCGGATCATGCACATCTCCTCTTAACAGTTGTCCGCGGAAGCTATACTCCCGTTCTGTAGGTACCAGCCTGGTAAGGTCGAAGCGCGTACGAGGTAAGAAGCCGGTAGTAGCCAGCCCCAGTGGAGTATAAAAAGCATCCTGTACGTATACGTTTAGTTTTTTCCCGGTAAGCTGTTCTACAATTTTTCCGAGAAAGATATAATCCAGGTCACTATATACATACCCCTGATGCGGCACTATTCTGCTATCCAGTATTCGCCGCCACATGGTATCGGTGTAGGTATCGCGCATGTACATCCTGTCTGCCACCCGGATCATGTGTGTATCATCCGGTTCCGGCCGATATAGCAACGTGTCCGGATAGCTGGAAGGATACAATGTTTCTTTATAGAAAGGGATATAGGGTACCAGTCCTGCCTGATGCAATAAAATATCCCGGATTTTAAGCGGGGCTTTGTCGGTGCCCTGTACCAGGGGAAGATAATCGCCCAGGGTAGCATCCAGTTTCAGCTTTCCTTCATCATATAACCGCATCACGGCCAATGTGGTAGCACATATTTTCGTTACAGAAGCCAGGTCGTAAATGGCTTGCGGAGATACCGGCTCCTCCTTATTATATTCATAATGTCCGAAACAACGGTTATACACCATCCGGCCGTTTTTCATCGCTACGATGGCACATCCCGGTGCAGCGCCCCGGTTGATCATATCATTGGCGAGTCCGTCTAACCGCAGCAGGGAAGCTTCATTCACCCCGGCTTCCTGTGCAGTGGCCGATGGTAAAGTAGTGTATTGGTTCACTTCATAGGTAACACCGCTACCAGAAGGGAAACCCGGACAAACCGTTACCGGTAGTTTACCGGATGCACCGATTTTACCAAAAAGCAAATCTGCCGCCACGCGTTGGGTAGTGCTATCGTCTTCATAGGCTGCTACTATATTACGGGCATCGCAGAAATACTGGAGTGCATAAGGATTTCCAAATACGACGGTGGCCGATGGCATTTCCGTCTGCAACTGGCGGATGATCAGCCTTTCTGCCATAGATAATCCGAAATTGTTGGACGGGCGGCGGCTAAAGTCGTGTAAACTGATAATCACCGCTTTATAATCGCGCTGAATACGGGAAACAATAGGCGCAATCTGTTCTACAGACTGCCGGGAGGTAAACAGAAAAACATCTGTACCGGGCTTGTTGGCCTTCACTGTTTCCACGAAAGTATTGGTTCCATCGGCGCCTACGGCTATTACTGCCAGTTTCTGCTGCGTCATGGCCGGAGAAAAAGGAATCAGGTTTTTATCGTTACGTACAACGGTGATGGCTTTTTCTGCAATGCGGCGCCGCAGGGAATCTGTTTTTGCATTGATATCTTCCGTCAGGTTATTGGTATCAATGTGTTGTGGTTGCCACAGACCCAGGTCGTATTTGGCGCGCAATACTTTTTTCACGCGGCTGTCTACTTCTTCCTGGCTGATTTTCCCGTTTTTGATGGCTTTCCGGATAGCCGCCACACTGCCGGCGGAGGTAGACGGCAGGATCATCAGGTCATTGCCTGCCAGCAGCGACTGTAAAGATTCCTGTCCTTTGGTGTAGAACTTGGCAATCCCTTTCATTTCCAATGCATCCGTCACGATCAGGCCTTTATAGCCCAATTCATTTTTCAGAAGTTTGGTAACAGCATTATAGGAAATAGAAGTTGGTGTGTTGGGGCGTTTATCGATAGCCGGAATATTGAGGTGGGCAATCATAACAGATCCTACACCTGCGGCTATGGCTTCCCGGAACGGGTACAGCTCCAGTGAATCCAGTTGTTCCCGGGTTTTATTAATAGATGGGAGGTCAAAGTGAGAATCCACATTCGTATCTCCATGACCGGGGAAATGTTTGGCGCACGCCATGATGCCGGCATCCTGCATACCCCTGATGGTAGCTACGCCCATGCGGGCTACCTGGTATTTATTTTCTCCGAAGGAGCGGTCGTTGATAACCGGGTTATTCGGATTGTTGTTGACGTCTATATCTGGTGCAAAATCGAGGTGGATACCGATGCGGCGGCACTGTTCTCCGATGATCCGGCCGGCTTCATATGCGAGGGCAGTATCCTGTACGGCGCCGATCATCATATTCCTGGGCAGGGATATGACGCTGTCGAGGCGCATGCCCAGGCCCCATTCACCATCGATGGCCACCATCAGTGGTACTTTGGAAATGGACTGGTAATAATTCGTCAGGTTAGCTTGTCTTACGGGGCCGCCCTGGAAGAAGATCACGCCCCCTACCTTGTTCTGCCGGATATCCTGCACAACGGCATTGATGTGATCCTGTCCGAGATTGGAATGCGCCCTGATCAGAATCAACTGGGCAATACGTTCATCGGGTGTAAGCGATTGGAAAACGCTGTCGGCCCATTGCGCCGCCTTGTCTTGTTGGGGCGTTGAACGCTCCGTAACCTTTTTTTGCTTTTTTTTGTTGATACTACCGGGAGGCGAAGAAAAGGCGCTCCCTGTAATCATTAAGCCTGTTAGTCCTGCAACCAGTAATTGTTTCCTCATATCATAAACTTACAAATAATCGCGCAGTAATCCAGGTGCCTGACGTTGAATATCAACTAATTATTAATATTAATTATATGATTTTGTCAGATAGAAAGTATTTCATTAAATTAGAAATAGATTTTGAAGATATTTTATCGATTAACTCCAAATATTAAAATATGTTTACTATTTTGTCGAAATCTTTAGGATTGGTTTAATCATTTGTAATTTTAATTACCAATACATTCATCAGTTTCTTATATTTGCAAACTTGCGAGTAAAGTAGATTTAATTAAAACAATGGTCAATCTCATATTATTTGGCCCTCCCGGCAGCGGTAAGGGTACACAAAGTGCTAACATAATTAGTAAGTATGGACTGATTCACCTTTCCACCGGCGACCTCCTTCGCAGTGAAATTGGTGGCAAAACCCCATTAGGCCTGGAAGCCCAAAAGTTCATGGATCAGGGATTACTGGTTCCGGACGAGGTGGTGATAGGCATGATCAGCTCCAAACTGGACGCTAACCCAAGCGCCCGTGGTTTCATCTTTGATGGTTTCCCCCGCACTACTGCCCAGGCAGAGGCACTAGACAAATTATTGGCGCTGAAGAAAACAGCGATCTCAGTAGTATTATCCCTGGAAGTACCTGAGGATGAACTCATTAAGCGTTTATTGAACCGTGGTTTAACCTCCGGCCGCAGCGACGATGCTACGGAAGAGGTAGTGAAAGCCCGTATTGTGGAATACCACAATAAAACGGCTCCCGTAGCGGATCACTATGCCAAATTCGGTAAATTCAAGAAATTAAAGGGAGACGGTACAGAAGAAGAAGTGTTCGACCTGCTATCCAAAGAATTGGATGAACTCGTGGGAGAACGCGTATAATAAGCGGTAACTCCGCATCTGTCCTGGATTCCAAACATTATTATACAACGCAAAGATTGTAAGTTCTTAACCGGTGGTACGGGTTTTTGTACTAATTAGGTTAAACTTCACGATCTTTGCGTTTTATTTTTCTGTTGCAGGTTAGGTCAACAGCATTCAAAATTCGAGAATAGTGGAAAAAGCGAACTTCGTAGATTATATCCGTGTATTTTGCAAATCAGGAAAAGGTGGTGCAGGCAGTATGCATTTTATGCGTACTAAATTTAATGCACAGGCCGGCCCCGATGGTGGTGATGGCGGTAGAGGCGGGCATGTTATTTTAAGAGGTAACTCCCAGCTGTGGACCCTGTTGCACCTTCGCTGGCATAAAAACCTGCTGGCGGAAGATGGCGAAAACGGTAGCGGCGACAACTGCACCGGCAGATTCGGCAAGGATATTATCATCGAAGTACCCCTGGGTACCCAGGCTAAAGACGAGGAAACCGGAGAAGTAGAAGCCGAAATTTTACATGACGGCCAGGAAATCATCTGGGTCCCTGGCGGCCAGGGAGGCCGGGGAAATGCTTATTTCAAATCAGCCACTAACCAAACCCCCGAATATGCCCAACCCGGCATGCCCGGCAAAGAAGGCTGGAAAGTAGTGGAACTGAAAGTATTGGCAGACGTTGGCCTTGTAGGCTTTCCCAATGCCGGCAAATCTACCCTGTTATCTACCATCACTGCTGCCAAACCCAAAGTAGCAGACTACGCATTCACCACGCTCACCCCTCAGCTGGGCATGGTAGAATACCGCGACAGTAAATCATTTTGTATTGCCGACCTACCCGGTATCATTGAAGGAGCACACGAAGGAAAAGGGCTAGGACACCGGTTTTTACGACATATTGAAAGAAACGCCGTATTATTATTCCTTATTCCTGCCGACAGTGCCGATCACCGCAAAGAGTTTGACGTACTGGTTAATGAGCTGGAACAATATAATCCTGAATTGCTGGACAAACAGTTTCTGCTGGCCATCAGTAAAAGCGATATGCTGGACGATGAGCTGAAAGCCGCTATATCAGCGGAATTACCGGAAAATGTTCCGCACGTATTTATCTCTTCTGTCACGAATCAGGGCCTGAGTGAATTGAAAGACATCCTGTGGACCGCCCTCAGTAATAACAGCAGAGTTGATACACCCGGCACCGTAGACGCAGAATAACCAGTCAGGGATTTATAGGAGAATAATAACGCCTTTGTTCGTTTTATCAGGATCTCCCGTATACCATGAAAAGATTTTTACTACTGACAGTACCCGTATGGGTACTGACGGCCTGCCGACAACCCGTAACACCAACAAAAGAAAGGCCGGTACAAATTGACACCATGCAGCTGGTAGCCCCTCCTGCACAATCTGCCGTGAAAGTATCTTCCAACGAAGTAACGGTAGTGAGTCATGATTCTACCACCTACATCCGGTTCGCCGACTGCTACTTTTCACTGGACTGGATCAGACCCGATGAATTGCGCAACAACTTTGAACTGCATCCGGACACCCTGTACTTTCAGCTGGAACACCTCCACAGTATTGAAGGCCAGATGCTGGCCGTTACTACCGGTGAGGCCGAGAAAATCAAAGTACTCCAAAGCTATGAAACCAGCGTAGTCGTGGATGATCAGGTAATACAAAACTGGCAACACTACCGGTCCGACTGGGAACCACTGACTGCAGAAGCCAATAACTTCTTCATCTGTAAAACCTATTCTGCTGAAGAGAAAAGCCGTTTTCCATCTTTCAGTATCAGCACGCTGCAACATTTTGTGAAACAGCACTACCCTGCTGCTGTATACAACCGTATTGTGAATATGACCCACTTCCCGCAGCCACACTGTAAAGTAGCCATCAACCGCTATTACATGCAACTCTTCAGTCCACAGGGAAACGCCACCAATAAAATCAATAAGCTGCTGGTCATAGATGTATCTTTCAAAGGGTAAGACATGCGGTAGGCATCTCCCTACAACCATACCACATAAAAAAACCGGTAATGCAAATGCATCACCGGTGATAGATTATCGGCTGTACTTAACAGAACAGGGCTTTATGGCTCCGAGGCTTCATCGGGCCGGAACAGCATGGCAGTACATAAACAATTCCTGTAATTTTTGTCTGCCAGGATAGGATAGTTAATGCAGCTCTTACAACCTTCCCAAAAACATGGGTCCTGCGTTATTTCGGCATAGGTCACCGGCTCAAAACCGAGCCGGCTGTTGAGTTTCATCACAGGTAAACCGGTAGTAATACTGAATATTTTTGCAGATGGATATAATAATCTGCTGAGTTCAAATATTTTATGTTTGATCGCTCCCGCTACTTTCAATCCTCTGAAAGCTGGCGCCACTATCAGGCCGCTGTTGGATACAAACCGGCCTTCCTCCCAGGACTGGATATACGAAAATCCTGCCCAGATGCCTTTGAAAAAGGCGATGACCGCCTTCCCTTCCAGTATCTTCTCCCGGATGGCTGCCGGATTTCTGCGGGCGATCCCTGTACCACGGGCTTTGGCCGAAGCTTCCATCTCTGCTACAATAGGCAAAGCAAAATCAACGTCCATCGCGGTGGCCACCCGGACGACGATTTCCTCATCTGTTTCCATGGCTGCTGAGTTGTTGCTGGATATAAAAATGATAAAGTGTATCAGGTATCAGGGAATACATCCTGATCCGACTAACCGCATCGGGTAAAGGTACCCGGCATACCTCCGGTACAAAAACCCGGACGATGGCGCCTTTGACGATTTCATTTCCTCTTTCATAGAGCTTCGCTGCCAGCTGCAAACATTTTCCTGCTACCAGGAAATTTTGTTCCCGCAGCTGTTTGCTGGTATAATCACCGAAGCAGGTAACGGTATCGTATATATGAAATACCGCCGGAAACTGATGCAGGGCTTTTTTAAGTGCCGGTATATTGTCTTCAATATAGGCCGGCACTTCATATTGGTTTATCATGGCTTTGCTTTTTTACTGGTGCCAGCAACGGAACAGGAGCTGCGCCACTATCGAAATAATGATGGATCCTGCTACGATATAATACATCGGCTTGCGATTAGGCACCGGGGCATTTGTCTGCGCACACATAATTGTTTCTTTTGGTACCTATATGCCAAATGCCATTCCGGAATAGGAAGTAGTTCATTAAAAACCAATAAGGAAGCAGGTCACAGCGGAATATGGGGATATAACAAGGCTGTTTTCCGGCAGAAAAGCCTTCCGTTTCTGCAGGGTGTTTTCAAAAATAGCAGATCAACAGGGAGAAATTGGCAAAGGGGTAGTAAACAGGCATTCCTGCAGAATGCCTGTTATCATTATTTTAATATTACATCAGCCCGCCCAGCATACCGCCGGCAGCGTTTTTCATTTCAGACTCCCAGGCCTTTTCACCTTCTTTCAACGCACGGTTTAATGCAGTCAGCAGCAGGTCTTCCAGCTCTTCTTTATTTTCAGGCGCCAGCAGGTGCGTAGCAATATCAATACTTTTCACCTGACGGTTACCGTCTGCGGTAATCTTTACGGCGCCATCTCCGGCTTCACCGGCTATTGTTACTGTTGCCAGACGCTCTTTACCTTCCTGCATTTTTTGCTTGATCTGCGTCAGCTTTCCAAATAAATCACCAAACATGTTACAAGTGTTTTTAAGAGCTGTAAAGATAAGTGATTCATTATGCTCCGTTTACATTAAAAGGAAAGTATATTTTACGCCAACAGATTTCCCTGCATATCAGATAATTTATTTATACTATACGAGCGGGTCCTACCAACTATTCCGTATATTAACAGCCTGTAATCGTATCTTTTATAATAATGGAGACAAAAGTTTGTATTATTGGCGCCGGCCCTGGCGGCGCCTGTGCAGCCTTACAACTGGCACAACTGGGCATTGAATGTATCGTAGTAGACAAAGCTGTATTTCCAAGAGATAAAGTGTGCGGAGATGGCCTCAGCGGGAAAGTACTCACCATCCTGGAACGAATAGATAAAGGCATCGGTGAACGACTTCAGCAGGCCGCCTTCAAAATGGATAGCTGGGGCGTTACTTTTGTAGCACCTAACCGGATCGGTATGGACATCCCCTACAAACCCGATTACCAGAAAAGCATGAACGACCCGCGGGGGTTTGTTTGTAAACGTATCGATTTCGATAATTTCCTGGTAGAAGAACTTAAACGCCGGCCGGAAATTCGTTTATTCGAGAACGTGAGTATCGATAACTATGAACTCCAATCCGACGGGTACCTCCTCTCTGATAAAACAGGCACCTTCACCGTAAAAGCATCGTTGATCATTGTTGCCAATGGCGCCCATTCTGCCTTTACCAAGGAGGTAGCCGGTATCAAAATGGAGCCGGAACACTATGTAGCCGGTATCCGTGCCTATTATAAAGGTATCTCCGGCTTACACCCTGATAATTTCATAGAACTGCATTTCCTGAAAAATATGTTGCCGGGTTATCTGTGGATTTTCCCGCTGCCTAATGGCGAAGCCAACGTAGGAGTAGGTATGCTCAGCAACACCGCCCGCAACAAAAAAGTAAACCTGAAAAAGCTGATGCTCGACACCCTCGAAACAGATCCGACCATGAAAGAGCGTTTTAAAAACGCCTCTCTGGCAGGTAATATCGATGGGTACGGCCTGCCGCTCGGCAGCAAAAAAAGGAAACTGCACGGCGAACGTTATATGCTGGTAGGTGATGCCGGTTACCTGATAGACCCCTTCACCGGGGAAGGTATCGGAAATGCCCTCTACTCCGGCAGAATCGCCGCACAAAAAGCCGCTGCCGCCATTACGGCCAACGATTTCTCTGATACTTTCCTGAATGCCTATGATGAAGAGGTATACCGCATCCTGGGGCCGGAATTACAGGTAAGTACCAAACTGCAGCGACTCATCAAATACCCGTGGTTGTTTAATATGCTGATGAAAATGGGAGCACGCAACAAACAACTGAAAGAACTGATGTCCTGTATGTTCCATGAAGTAGACCTTCGTAAAAAACTGGGTAAGCCCATGTTTTATGTAAAATTGTTATTTAACAGATAAAAGCAGTTACCTGTCGTGAGATTTATCAACACCTTATCCATCGCGCTGTTTACAGCCTTTGCAGCCCAGGCACAAACCACTCCGCAGTTATATACCAAAAGTCAGCACGGTCAGCTGCAGCTCACCCCTGCCGGCGCCGATCACCTGGCCGGATTACCGCTGAAATGCATGGAACAGGAATATCCTTACAAAACAGGGGTTGTATTTTCCGATGCCTCCCTGGTAACCGCTCCTAAAAATTATCACCCGGCCTTTTATGGCTGCTTCGACTGGCATAGCAGTGTACATGGCCACTGGATGCTGGTAAGACTGTTGAAATCATTCCCGGATATGGCTAAAAGGCCTATCATCCGGACCAAATTACAACAACACCTCACTGCCGCCAATATACAGGGAGAGGAACAACTCTTCTCCAATAAAGAAAATAAAAGCTTCGAACGGATCTATGGTTGGAGCTGGCTGCTGCAACTGCAACGCGAGCTGCTCACCTGGAACGATCCCCTGGGAAAGGAATTAAGTAAAAACGTACAGCCACTGGCCAACCGTTTTTCCACAGCCTACATCGATTTTCTGGGCAAAATTATGTACCCGATCCGCGTGGGTGAACATACCAACCTGGCCTTCGGTCTAAGCCTGGCCTGGGACTATGCTATCACGGCACAGGATACGGCCCTGCAAACAGCCATTCGCAACGCTGCCATGCGGTTTTACGCGGCCGATAAAAATGCTCCGGTGAATTATGAACCAGGCGGCTATGACTTCCTGTCGCCCAGTCTGGAAGAAGCAGACCTCATGTGGCGCATTATGCCGGCTGCCCAATACCGTACCTGGCTAAAAGACTTTCTACCAGGCCTGTTCCAGCCGCAGATCAATATTCTGCAACTGGCCCAGGTAAAAGATCGTACAGATGGTAAACTGGTGCACCTCGACGGACTGAATCTCAGCCGCGCCTGGTGCCTCTATGGGATTGCCCGTCATGCCGGCCAGCAGCGAACCGCCATACTGGAACTGGCCAACCGCCACCTGGAAGCAGCGATTCCACATGTAGCCAGCGGCGATTACGCAGGCGAACATTGGCTGGCCTCCTTTGCAGTATATGCACTGACAGCGGAGAAGGCAGAGTAATCATCGGTTTGCTTCGCCACTATTACAGATCTTCGCGACATTTATTAAGGGAAGTCATACGAGAGGAAAAATACGCTAAAGCATATAATTTTCCCGGAATGCTTTACTTTTAAGGTAATAATAAAGCAACTGTCATCGAATAAATAAATTTTGTAGCTTCCAAGCTGAAAAACCTGTTAACGGAAATAAAAATCTGGAATTTTAAATTTGCACTTTACACCATACGCTTAAGGGAGTAAGTATATAGAAGTATATAGAACTCTATAACCAAATTCGATAATGCATCAAACACTCTTTTTTTTAACACAGTCATATCCGTATGGCAAGGGGGAGACATTTATAGAAAATGAAATAGATTTCCTTTGTCAAAAATTCAAGCACGTTATTATTATTCCTGTTGCCGATCTTACCGAACAAGAAAAACAACTTAAACGGAATTTGCCCCCGAATGCCACGGTGCATTTAGTAAAAAGCATTTCCAATATTCAATTATTGTTATCATTACCTTTCCATATCGGCACCATAGCAAAGGCTTTTTTCTATGATCTGTTTCCTGCCCGTATCAGTTTCCTTAAAAAGCTGATGCTTGTAAGAAGTCACCTCAAAAGTTTGTTATGGGCTGTACATTTTAATACCTCCCTGGACAAACTATTTGACCAAACGAATGACGCCAGCTAC
Source organism: Chitinophaga nivalis (assembly GCF_025989125.1). Classification (NCBI taxonomy): domain Bacteria; kingdom Pseudomonadati; phylum Bacteroidota; class Chitinophagia; order Chitinophagales; family Chitinophagaceae; genus Chitinophaga; species Chitinophaga nivalis. The sequence continues at coordinate 645,206 of NZ_JAPDNR010000001.1, forward strand.
TATTCCTACTGGATGAATGATGGCTCACTTATACTATCGGTCAGAAAAATCAGCAAGAAAGCACTGGAGTTCGTGGTAAGAGTACATGGGTACGACCTATATCATGATCGTTCTTCTTCTGGGCTGGTGCTTTTTCAGCAACTCAACTGCAGGATGGCAAAAAATATTCTGCCCATCTCGCTGAACGGTAAAAAATACTTATCTGATTTTCAACCTGCTTTCGCATCCAAAATACACACCAGTTATCTGGGAGTACCCGATAGAGGCATCAATCCGTCATCAACGGACCCGGCTACCGATTTGGTAATCGTTTCCTGTTCGTTTATGCATGCCTTAAAGCGCATCCACTTAATTGTGGAAACATTAATGCTGCTGGACAACAAAGTAACCTGGATACACCTGGGAGGTGGACCGGAAATGCCACATATTCAGGCACTTTGTGAAAAACTCCCGGCCAATATTACCTATCAACTACCCGGAGATCTCAGTAATACAGATATCATAGATTTTTATTTGCAAAATCATGTAGACCTCTTCATTCATATGAGTGAAACAGAAGGTATACCAGTAGCCATCATGGAAGCAACGAGCTTTGGTATTCCCGTACTGGCAACAGATGTGGGTGGTGTAGGAGAACTGGTCACTGAGCAAACAGGCATTCTTGTCAGCGCAGATATTACGCCAGCAGCAGTTGCACAGGAAATAAAGCGTTTTATGTCATCTCATATGCACACCGCTGATTTCAGCATATCAGTGCGGAACTATTGGAATAATAATTTTAATGCTGAAAAGAATTATAATGATTTCATAGATACCTATCTACAGTAAGCATGTCTGCTTTCCGGTCCGGAAAACAGACATGCTTACTGCGATCACGCCTCCCGGTTTACATACTTATTCACGGTCAGCAGATTCACGACATATACCAATGTTAGTATTAACAAGGCCCCTCCTGCTACCGGCAGGCCAGGCCAGGGAGATACCAACATGTCATGTCTGGCCAGTACTGTAGCCACACCATATTGCAGTCCGGTCAGCAACAGTAAGGCCACCAATCCAATAATAATATACAAGGGAACAAACTGTTTCAGTAAATATCGTTGCAGTTGCCGCGGTGCTGTGCCCAGCATCACCAGCAACTGAATTTCCCGTTTACAGGAAGTTATGATCAGCTGGATGAACATACTAAATACCAGCAGGGCGAAAAACAGTAATATCAGTCCAAAAAATCCGATCACGGATACAATTGTTTGTACGATCATTCTTGTTTTGCTGAATTTCAGTTTATCCTGGTTGGTGGTATAGCCATTATCTTCCAGAAACTTTACCAATGCCGGGTTAGAAGGGTCCGGTGTTTTGATGATAATGCGGGAAGTACCGGCGACAACACCTGTGCCGAACTTTTCATTAGCCCAGTTCATAAAAGAAGCGGGGACCAGAAAGGAAGAAATGCGGTCTGAGAATCCGGTTACATGTCCTACAAACTGCGCTGATCCTGCACTACCGCTGATGACTACCTCCAGGGGCAGGGCTTTGACTGTTTCCTGGGAGATCTGCGGCAGGTCCTGGCTGAGCGAAAAACCGAAGTTATAGAGGTTTAAAAAATCGCTGGGTAATATGATGGGTATGGTACGGTCGCTGGTTGTCCAGGTCCATTCTGTTGCTTTTACATCCAGGAAGCTGTCGGGTACCGATTCAAAAAACATATCTGTAGCAAAATGCAGGTCGCCGGGCGCTTGTACCACTACCCGGTACTGACTGGAAGTCACTAACCCAAAGGCCTGTACGAAAGGCTGTTGTCTGATCTGATCAATTTCTGCCGGCGTAAAAATACTTTTGCCGGCTTGTCCCATCATGCTGTTGGTTATCTTTTTGTTGATGACCAGGAAGTCGGCTGTTTCATTCTGATTTTTGGTACCATAGAGTAACTGGTTAAAATCAGAATGCGCCTGTATGGCAATCAGAATCAACAACATGGCAATACCCAGGCCGGCAGCAGCCATCAGGAATCGGCTTTTACCAACACCGGTTTGAATAATTTTCTTTAGCAGGTCAAAAAAGGGGCGCATGGAAAAACATTAAAGTTGGTAATGCACATCATATATAAAGTGCTGATCATGATCGAGGTCTGTCAGGATAAAGCCAGCCTGGCGGTCTTTACACTCCCTGGCAATCAGGGCAGCTGCCAACCGGGTGTTTTCCTCATCGAGGTGGCTGAACGGTTCATCCATCAGGAGCCATTGGAAAGGCTGGGCCAGTGCGCGGATAATGGCAATACGCTGCCGTTCTCCGTAGGAAAGCGTTTTACCGCTTTGTTGCAGCACATGGCTGACGTTGAGTTGCGCAGCCATTTCCCGGATCTTTTCGGTAGTACAATAAGGATTGGGGAGCATGGTTCGCTTCAGTTCTATATTTTCCAGGGCGGTCAGTTGTTCGAACAGCCGCAGATCCTGGAATATGACGCTTAGCTGCTGCTGACGAACAGCGGCCAGTTCATTTTTGCTGTATGCCGGCCAGGGCCGGTTGGCAAAGGAAACACTGCCCGTATAGTCGTTACGGATATGATACAGGTAATGTATCAGGGTGGTTTTACCTGTACCCGAAGGCGCTTTGATTTTCACGAAAGTGCCTGGCTTGAAACTTACGTCCTGGTTCCAGATGTCCGAATGGCGTTGCCGGAGTTTCTCCTGCAAAGGTATCGGCATCAGGTGGCTGATCTGGATCTGCATAGTACCGTTTACTGTTAACTGCAGCTAATATAGCTGATAAAAATATGGCAAGGCTATTAAAACAACAAAGGCGCAACGGTCTTGTGTAAGATACCGCTACGCCTTTGTGGAGATATGACTTTAACCTGCAACGATTAATAGGCTGCAGTAGCGGCAGTATCTACCGGTGCTGACAGCAGGCTATCTTCGTATGCTTTTTCTTTGGCTTTTTTGTCCTGTATTACTTTAGCAGCAGCAGTACCGAAGTTAATCAACTGTACCAGGCTGTTTTCGTCTTTGTTTTTAAAGGTCAGTACTGCTTCGGTGTGTTGTACATTACCTTCCAGCGGATGTCCTACCAGAGAGATGTCTTTGAACAGGTTTTTCACACTTTGCATCAGTGGTTTTTCATCATCGGCCAGTTTATCCTCAGGGATTGTTTTAGTGATCTTTTCCAGATCTACATAACCGCCTATCATGCTACCTTTTACTTTGCTTTCAATACCTTCCGGCAGTTTGATGCTACCTTTTCCAGCCAGGTATTGCTGCAGGAGTACGCTGTCGGAACCTACGGTAATAAATTTCTCTGTGATGGAAATCGGCGGGAATCCAGCTGCTACCATTGGGTTGCTGATTACATAGCGGTCGCCTTCGCGGGCAAACATATCTTTCAGCAGCGGAGAAGTCATTACTTTATTGAATGCATCCTTGTTACCTACTTTCAGGTTGAAGATCCATTTAGCTTCCGGTTTCTCGGTGAATTCGCCCGGGAAATATTCGGACTCCTTCTTGGTGATGGCAAAGTCGGAAGCGATATAAGTCAGCTGTCCTTCAAATGCATTCAGGATATCATCCAGGGTAAGACCGGATTTGCCAGACAGGAAAGCATTTGCCAAACCGTCCATACCAGTGGATTTGATAATTTCGCCGATGACATGAAAATCAAAAGCGTAAGAAAGAAAACCGGTGATGTTGTCGGAAGGATATTTTTTCAGCATATCCATGTCAATCACCTTCTTATCAGACTTTTTATAGATGGCTGCTAATTCTTTACCCATGAAGGAAGAACCGTCCATTACAATTTTACCTTTTTCAAAGTTAACAGTACCGGTATAGTAGCTATCCTGCATCAGTTTTTTGAAATTGGCAGGTATCATGGTAAACTGTGCGCTGTTGTAGATCGCTTCCGGATTTACAAAAACACCCATGTCTGCATTTTCTTTCAGCAGTTTGGCAAAGGCTTCGATAGAACCGGCAGTTTCTTCTTTTTTCAGGTGGAAGAGGTGATCGATTTCATCTACCCATGCTTTAGGCGCTGTTTCTTCAGCAGCTACCAGTGCGGCAGGAACAGCAACAGCAGAATCCGCCACCGCTGCTTCTTCCTGGTATTCGTTGTTATCAGTTGGTGCAGGCAGGCCTGGCGTTCCCGGAGGTGCAAATTTCTGCAGATCATTCGCGTTAAACAGGCTGATATAAATCACAGTGGATTTAGTCCAGCCGATTACTGCCTGTTGTTTTTCCTGCCAGATATATTTGAAATCATTTTGTGTTTTCAGGGAGAAATCAGGCACATTTTTTTTGAGGTAATCCTCAAATTTAGCGGCGTCTGTGAGTGACGCCGTCAGGCTCAGGTAAGATTTATTTTCAGTAGCCACGCCCTGAAAAACAACAGAAGCAAAGAAATGTCCTTTCAGATCAACACCGGAATTTTCCGCGTCTTTCCAGGCTTTTGTCATTTGGTTGGCCGTGTCTTTATTCTGCACAGCAGAAAACAGTTTATCCATGGTTACACCATTGGTGACCAGTTTCTGACTGATTTGTTTGGCATTGAGGTCCAATACAACACCTGCTGTTTTCGGGATATGCTTACTTTCATCAGGCACTTTAGAGCAAGCTGCCAACAGTACCGCTGCAGATACAGCAGTTAACACAACTTTTGAAAATGTTCTTTTCATAAAAGATATAAAAATTAAAAATTGATGCCGAGGTTACACATGACTTTACAGTACATTCCCACTATCGTGGTATTTCATTCCTGCAAAAGTACGTATATTTTTGTAGCATATATGTCTCATTTTTTCCCGGAGCGCATACAATAATTCGATACACTTTAAGTTATACCTTTGCTACTTACTATGAAACTATCATTTATTACCATAGAAAAACCATTATGTTTCTAATCTTATTACAGTACATCCGACCGGTTGCAGCGGTGGAGCACTTCATGGAGGCGCATACCGCCTTTCTGCAAAAGCACTACGACAGTGGTCAATTTATCTTGTCTGGCAGACGGAAGCCCAAGTCTGGCGGGCTTATTCTTTGTAATGCGTCCAGCCGGAAAGAAGTAGAACAGATTATCAGTGAAGATCCGCTGGAAAAGTACCAGCTTGCCTTATACGAGATCATTGAGTTTGAGCCAACTAAGTATGCCAATACATTGGAAAAATAATTTCCATCTTCTGTCTGTTTCTTCTCTTTCAGCTATCACTGCATAAAGTAGATGACTTTCGTCAGCCATTTGCTGCTATCTTTTTCAACGCCGGGATCGGTTATATACATTTCTATCGCAGGCGGTATTATCTTTTTTCCCTTGTTTGTAACGAATTTCCTCAAAGCCACGTGCGCGTTGGCAATTTTATCATAAGGCCCATAATAGTTGGCATATGCAGCCTTTGCCGCAGGCAGGGTAATGATTTCGTATCCGTTACCAGGTTTACTGCCTTCCGGCACCGGGATGGCGGCCGCCATATCTGTTTGCTGTTTTTTATCGTCCCAGGTGAAGAACAGACCACAGGGGGCACCGGGCTGCAGTTGGGCTTTAGTAGCTGCCACATAAAGAGGGCCCAGGTTTTTATGATAGTAGTCCGAAATACTTTTGAAAGGAATCGTTTTTCGTACAGCCGCATACGTAGTTGCCGGAAAATCCATTTCTTTTACCGCTACATCGATGCCATTGGGGGTACCGGGGCCTTTTTTGTCGGCCTCTGCCATGCTTTTAAGATTACTGAGGCCCTGGTCAAAGTCTTTTTCCAGTGCGCCTTTCATCAGCATGCCCATCACATTCTGCGGACGGTCGTAATGGGTTTCGAAGCTCCAGACAACTTTGGTTTTACCGGCCGCTTCCGTTAATTCAAAGCGTACATCTGCTTCTGCAGCAAAGGGGCTGATAAAGGACAATTTCTGTTGAATACTTTTATAAGGGTCCAGGGAGAGGTGCTGTAGTTTACCCGCTCCGATTTTAGGGCCTTTCCAGGCATTCACTGCGCCAACGGTGCCGTCTTCTCCGGTAATGGTGTAGATGGCCGCGGAGTCCATTTTTTTCCAGGTACTCCATTCGTTGAAACGTTCAAATTTCACGATATCATTCCACACAATAGTGGCAGGAGCATTGATCTCTACTGCGCGTTCCACGTGTACGCGGGTAGGCGCAACAAAGATCAATACAATAACAACAAGCAGTATGATCCCTATGATCCAGGCGAGCGCTTTTAAGACTTTCATAACTGTCAGGGGTTGATGATAATAAAAATACGTTTTTTTATTGTGCAACCCATGAACAGTGTTGGCAATCAGGTAGCTGGCAACTGTTTATTCTTTCGTTTTGTCTTTTTCCTGGTCTTTAAAATGCTTGTCGGCTTCTTTCGCCTGGTCAAAATCCAGGATAACGGAGTTGATGCAGTAACGCAAACCTGTTGGCGGAGGTCCGTCGTCAAATACGTGGCCCAGATGCGCTTTACAGCGGCCGCACATTACTTCGGTACGATGCATACCGTGGGTATTGTCCGGTGCATAAATAACGCTGGTTTTGGTAATTGGCTGAAAGAAGCTGGGCCAGCCGCAGCTGCTTTCAAATTTGGCATCGGATACAAATAATGGATTGCCGCAGGCAGCGCAGTAGTAGGTTCCTTTTTCTGTGCTGTTCCAGTATTTTCCGGTAAAGGCCCATTCAGTGCCTTTTTCCCGGGCAATATTGTACACATCCTGTGGCAGTTGTTTTTTCCATTCTTCGTCAGTCAAATTTACTTTGCTGGTATCCGTGCGGGAGTATACATCTCCCTTCTTTTTTCCATCTTCCATTGCTTTCTTTTTTTCGCCGTTTTGCGAGTATGTACAGTTTGTAACCAAAATAGAGATACTCAAAAGTATCAGATTCCTCAGGTTCATTTGTGAAGATTTGATCTGTTAACTTCTCATTAACAGTAATTCAATATTTTTTTTATATTCTTAAGCATTTAGATTTTATTCCTATATGAAATTACGTATGAACAAGCCGAATGGTTTGTTAATTCCTGCAAATCAGACGCCGCTTTCTCAAATCTCTGCCCCGCTTTCTTCAAACTGTCTGATAATCATCCGTGAGCAACTGCATATAAATTGTTAACTTTACGCCAAAAGGCTAGTAAGTGGCGGATATCATCAATTTATTACCAGACAATATAGCGAACCAGATAGCTGCAGGAGAAGTGATACAAAGACCCGCATCAGCGGTAAAGGAATTGCTCGAAAACGCAGTGGATGCAGGTGCAACAGAAATTCAGCTGATCATCAAGGATGCAGGCAAAGAGTTGGTGCAGGTAATTGATAACGGCGGCGGTATGAGCGAAACAGACGCCCGGATGTGCTTTGAACGCCATGCTACCTCCAAAATACAATCCATAGAAGACCTTTTCCAGATTACTACCATGGGATTCAGAGGTGAAGCCCTCGCTTCCATCGCAGCGGTTTCCCAGGTAGAACTCAAAACCCGGAAAAAAGGCTCCGAAATAGGCTCCTATATAGAAATTGATAATAGCCAGGTGAAAAAGCAGGAACCCTGCCAGACAGCAGAAGGAACCAGCATCGCCATGAAAAACCTCTTCTTCAATGTGCCCGCCCGCAGGAACTTCCTGAAAAGCAACACAGCAGAAATGCGGCATATCGTAGATGAATTCATCCGCGTTGCCATGGCCTTCCCACAGCTCCAGTTTTCCCTGACCAGCAATAATCAACAACTTTTCCACCTGGATAAAGGCTCCCTGAAACAACGTATCGTTGCCATTCTCGGACAACACTACAACGCCCGCCTCGTCAGTGTAAAGGAAACCACGGACTATATGAACGTATATGGTTTCGCCGGTAAACCCGAAACTGCCAAAAAAACCAGGGGCGACCAGTTCTTCTTCGTCAACAACCGCTATATCAAAAGCCCTTACCTGCATCATGCAGTGATGAGCGCTTTCGCAGATATTATTCCGGCAGACAGCTTCCCCCTGTACGTGTTGTTCATTGATGTAAATCCGGAACATGTGGATATCAATGTGCATCCCACCAAACAGGAAATCAAGTTCGACGACGAAAAGCTCATGTATGCTTTCGTACAATCTGCCGTAAAACACTCCCTGGCCCAGTTCAATGTAACCGCTACGCTGGACTTTGACCTGGACCCCAGCATTCAGGCACTCGATGCTGTCAGCAAGCCATTCACGGCTCAGCAACAGAACGAATCAACCCTGTCGCCGCTCTATAAGTCATTCACCCAGGCCAACCAGGCCCACATGATCGACAAAAGCAGCAACAGCAGCAACCTGAAACACTGGAAAGACCTGTACAGCGGCGGTGGCGATCAGTATACCACTACCTCCTACCCCGCAGAAACAGAACAGGAAACAGAAAGCCGGCCGGCTGTCACCTACGAAAGTCAGCCACACGCTACTGCTTCTGTCATCGATGAACGCTGGCAGGACACGCCTACAGACCAGAAAGTACCCGTACAGGTACATCAGCAATATATTCTGTCCCAGATCAAATCGGGCTTCATATTAATAGATCAGCAGGCAGCCCATGAAAGAATCCTGTATGAGCGCTATCAACGCGCCCTGCTCGAAACTCCCATGGCTACCCAGCAAAGCCTGTTCCCGCAAACATTACAGCTGCCACCGGCAGATGCCATCCTGATTGGCGAAATGTTACCGGACCTTCAGGCACTGGGATACGACCTGGAACCTTTCGGCAACCACACCTTCGTCGTACGCGGTACACCCGCCGATATACAGCAGGGCAACGACCAAGCTACCATCGAAGGACTGCTGGAACAGTTCAAACATTTCAGCCACGAACTGAAAGTCAACAAACGGGAACAACTGATCCGCTCCATGGCGCGCAATAATGCCATCCCGGCCGGAAAAGTGCTGTCATCCCGCGAAATGCAGAATATCATCGATGAACTCTTTGCCTGCAGTATGCCCAACGTAGCACCTGGCGGCAAGTTCACCTTCATCTCCTTTAAACTTACTGACCTGGCGCGTATGTTTGAACGCGGCAATTAATATCCACCTGATATCCTGTATGTGGGGTCAATCATCACACATACCGGATATCAGGAAAATAACTTCTCATACAACAAGATAAACTGCTGATAGCGTTCCTTATAAACGGCATGTTGTGCCATATCCGGCTCAAAGACCACGCCTTCCCTGTCGGCTATCTTCAAGGGTAATCCCAGCGCTGTAGCCGCCAGCATCACCGCTCCCAATGCCGAAGCATCGCTTTCCTGCTGTAAATACATCCGCTCTCCGAAAACATCCGCCAGTAACTGCACCCATCCGGGTGAATGTGTAAATCCGCCACTGACCGATATTTTATGCACCGGGCCGGCCGTTTCTTCCAGCGCCACCCGGATACTTCTCAACGCAAAACAAATACCCTCCAGCACCGCACGGGTAAAATGAGCCTGGGTATGTTGCGGCTGTATGCCTATAAAAGCTGCACGGGCACGACTATTCCATACCGGCGCCCTTTCTCCCTGCAGATACGGCAGGCATATCAGCTCATCCTGCGGCAGTGTCAACGCAGCTTCCACCAGCTGCGGCAGTGCGGTAGCCGGCAGCTGCAGTAAATCATGCACCAGCCACTGTAATACAACGCCTCCATTATTGGACGCCCCACCGGTAATATATATATGATCTGTCAGCAGGTAGGTAAACAAACGCCGATGGGCATCGGTCAGCGGCTGCGATCCGGCCATCCTCACCGCTCCGCTGGTACCAATGGTAAGCGTGGCATGGCCGGCATCCAGTGCCTGACTGCCCAGCTGGGCCAGGCAACCATCACTGCCTCCTGCTACCACCGGTGTATCCGCCGGAATGCCCAGCTCCCGGGCAATCGCCGGTTGCAGGCCGGTTAGCACGGCATCCGCCGGCACAAGCCGTGGTAGCTGCACACCTGATATACCCGCTACTTCCAGGGCAGTGGCATTCCATTGTAAGGTGTGGATATCAAACAGTCCTGTGGCGGAAGCAATGGAATGATCCGTCACGTAATCTCCCAAGAAATGATGCAGGATATATGCTTTAATGCCCAGAAACATGGCAGCACGACTAAAGAGATCCGGCTGTTGCTCCCGGAGCCATTTTATCTTGCAGAGTGGCGACATCGCATGCACCGGAGTACCCGTTTGCCGGTAGATTTCCGCGCCGGCAGGCGTATCCCGCAAGGCCAGGGCATAAGGTTCACTCCTGTTATCGGCCCAGGTAATCAGTGGCGTAAGCGCCTGGCCGGCGGCATCCAGCACCAACAGGCTATGCATGGCGCTACTAAAGGAAATTGCTGCCGGCATACGCCCCGTTTGCCTGATCACTTCCCGGATACCGTTTTTTACGGCCTGCAGGATTTCATCCTGGTCCTGCTCGCTGTAGCCGGGCTGCGGATGATGCGTGGGATAAGCCTGTTGAAAACCAGCCAGCACTTCTCCGTTTAACCCCAGCCCAATCGTTTTAGTACTGCTGGTACCGATGTCTATGCCGATAATATACCCTGTGTGATCACTCATAAAAAAACCTTCCTTTTTACACATTTAATTTATAGATTTAAAACCGGTGTTCTTAAAATATGGTCTAAAATTTCCACGAAAAATGGCTTTTGAAATTAAAAAACAAGGCAAAACTTACGACGTATGTATAGTTGGCTCTGGCGCCGGTGGCGGTATGGCAGCTAAAATTATGTCGGAAGCCGGCCTTAAAGTGGCGCTCCTGGAAGCGGGGCCCAAGTACGATCCGGCAGATCCGGAACAGGCCACCCAATTAAAATGGCCTTATGAATCGCCCAGAAGAGGCGCCAGTACGACCCGCCCTTTCGGCGACTTCGATGCCGCCTACGGCGGATGGGAGATTAACGGTGAACCGTATACGAAAAAAGACGGCACCGAATTCGACTGGTTCCGCTCCCGCATGCTGGGCGGACGCACCAACCACTGGGGCCGCATCTCTCTCCGTTTCGGGGAACGCGATTTCAAACATAAAAGCTATGATGGCCTGGGCGACGACTGGCCTATCAGCTACGCCGAAGTAGCGCCTTTCTATGACCGTGTAGATAAAATGATCGGCGTATTCGGCTCCAAAGAAAACCTGCCCAATGAACCGGACGGTTTCTTCCTTCCTCCTCCCAAACCCAGACTACATGAACTGATGGTAAAAAGAGCCGGAGAACGTTTAGGCATTCCCGTTATCCCGTCGCGATTATCCATTCTTACCCGCTCTGTTAATAAAGATCGTAGTCCCTGTTTTTACTGCAGTCAGTGCAGCCGCGGCTGTACCGTATATGGCGACTTCTCCTCTTCTTCTGTGCTGATTAAACCCGCTATGAAAAGTGGTCATGTAGACCTGTATACCAATGCCATGGTACGCGAAGTACTGACCGACAACAGCGGCAAAGCCACCGGCGTTGCCTATGTGGATAAAACTGATATGCAGGAATATTCTGTCAATGCCAGCATAGTAGTACTCGCTGCCAGTGCCTGCGAATCGGCCCGGTTGCTGCTCAACTCCAAATCTGCCAAACACCCCAACGGACTCGCCAATTCCAGCGGTGTGGTGGGTAAATACCTCCATGACTCGACTGGCGCCTCCAGATCGGGCTTTGTGCCTCATCTGATGGACCGTAAGCGGTACAATGAAGACGGCGTAGGCGGTATGCACGTATATATTCCGTGGTGGCTCGATAATAAAAAGCTCGACTTCGCCCGCGGTTACCATATTGAGCTGGGAGGCGGCATGAATATGCCTTCCTATGGATTTGGTTTTGGTATGGAGAAGATGAACGGCAAATATCCGGGCCGCGATAACAAACCCAAAGCAGCCGGTGGTTACGGTGCATCTCTGAAAGATGACTACCGCCGCTTTTTCGGCGCGCACATTGGCTTTGCCGGCAGAGGAGAATGTATTGCCCGGGAAGATAACTACTGCGAGATAGATCCGAATGTGGTAGATAAGTTCGGCATTCCGGTATTGCGCTTTCACTACACCTGGAGCGACGAGGAAGTGAAACAGGCCCGGCACATGCAGGATACTTTTGAACAGCTGATTGTAGAAATGGGCGGTATTCCATCTGGTACCAAACCCGGTGCTGATACCAAATACGGACTGGAAAATCCTGGCCGTATCATCCACGAAGTAGGTACTACCCGCATGGGGAACGATCCTCGTACCTCTGTGCTGAATAAGTTCAACCAGGCGCATGATGTGAAAAACCTCTTTGTGGTAGACGGCGGCGCATTTGTATCACAGGCCGATAAGAATCCCACCTGGACTATTCTGGCGCTCTCTATACGGGCATCTGAATATATCATCGATCAACTGAAAAAGAAGAATATCTGATCACTCATGATGAATGCGCTTGCGTTGTTCGTCATTCAAATTTAATATAATGGATAGAAGAGAATCCCTGAAAGCACTTGCCCTGGGAACTTTATCTGTAGGCACTATTTTATCCGCCACCGGCTGTGAAGACAAAAAAGCTACCGGTGATAAAAAAGCAGCAGGCAATGCGCCGGGATACGGTCGTACGCCTGATGAAGTGACCCGCGATAAAGCGTTGATGGAGGAACATTTTTTCACACCGGAAGAAATGGCAACCATTACCCTCCTCGCAGATATTATCATCCCGGCAGATGATCACTCCTGCAGTGCATCCGAAGCGGAAGTACCGGCTTTCATTGAATTTATTGTGAAAGACATGCCTAAACACCAGCTCCCGATGCGGGGCGGGTTGCGCTGGCTGGATGTACAATGCGCCAAACGCTATAATAACTCTTTTGCCGGATGTAATGCCACACAACGTATGGAAATGGTAGACCTGATTGCCTGGCCGGAAAAAGCAGCCCCGGAGCACCTGCAGGGAGTTGCCTTTTTCAATATCATGCGTAATCTTACCGCTACCGGATTCTTTACCAGCAAAGCCGGTATCAAAGACCTCGGTTATGTGGGCAACGCCCCCAATGAATGGGATGGGGTACCCGCCGATGTTTTACAGCAGTATGGCTATGCCTACGATGAAAAAACACTGGCTACCTGCCTGAAAATTGAAGACCGCGGCAAGCTGATGACATGGGAATAATAAGTTAACATAAAGATACAACACCATACAGCGCTACTTTCGGGTAGCGCTCTCCTTTCCGCAACACACAGCACACCTGTACGTTCCATATTTTTATTTATATCTTGATAAAAAATTTGCACTCATGGTTCCAGAAAAAAAGAATGAGGGAAACCACGTATCCCGGAGATCATTCCTGAGAAACGGCGCCCTCGCTGCTGCCGGTTTCATGATAGTTCCACGTCATGTTTTAGGTAAAGGTTATACCGCTCCCAGCGACCGTTTACGCGTTGCCGGTATTGGCGTAGGCGGTAAAGGTTTCAGCGATATTTCAGAATTCGCCAAAGGCCCGGCCGACATTACTTTCCTGTGCGATGTAGATACCCGTCGTGCAGCCGATGCCGTTAAAAGATTCCCGAAAGCAAAATTTTATACTGATTTCAGGGAGATGTTCGACAAGGAACATAAAAACTTTGATGCCGTTTCTGTATCTACTCCCGACCATCAGCATGCCGTAGCCACCATGGCCGCGATGCAGCTGAACAAACACGTGTATGTACAAAAACCGCTGACACACGACATCTACGAAGCCCGTATGCTGACGGAAGGCGCCAGAAAACACAAGATAGTCAGCCAAATGGGTAACCAGGGTGCTTCCGGCGACGGCGTACGTCAACTGATGGAATGGTATAACGCCGGTCTTATCGGAGATGTACACACGGTATATTGCTGGACAGACCGCCCGGTATGGCCGCAAGGCATTCCGTGGCCGGCCGGCAAACAGGAAATACCCAAAGAACTCAACTGGGACCTGTGGTTAGGAACCGCCCCTAAAAAAGATTATGTGGATAACCTGGTACCTTTCAACTGGCGCGGCTGGTGGGATTACGGTACCGGCGCACTCGGCGACATGGGTTGTCATATTATAGAACCACCTTTCCGTGTACTCGGCCTCGGCTACCCTACTTCTGTAGAGTGCAGTGTAGGTAGTGTATATGTAGGTGAATTCAAACGTGGTTACTTCCCGGACAGCTGCCCTCCTTCTTCCCATGTAATCATGAAATTCCCGGGCAAAAACGGAAAAGAAATCACCTTACACTGGATGGATGGCGGTATTCAGCCAGACAGACCGGAAGAACTGGGCCCCAACGAAACCATGGGCGACGGTGGTAACGGTGCTATTTTCGTAGGTACCAAAGGTAAAATGATGTGTGGTACCTATGGCATGTATCCAAAATTACTGCCTACCTCCAAAACCGCCACTGCCAACGTTCCACAGACAATAGCACGCGTACCGGAAGGTCACTACCTCCAATGGGTAAACGCAGCGATTGCCGGCTACGGCAGCAGCAAGGCGAAAGCATTGAGCGCGCCATTTGATATTGCAGGTCCGCTTACAGAAACGATCCTGATGGGCAACCTGGCGATCCGCAGTTTCGATATTCGCACACCAAGGCCCAATAAGCCCGATGCTTACGACTATCCGGGCCGCTACATCAAATTACTATGGGATGGACCTAATATGAAAATTACCAACTTTGATGCCGCCAACCAGTTTGTAAAACGTACTTACCGCGATGGCTGGTCATTAGGTGTATAAAGATAAAGCAGCTGATGCGCAGGGATTCTGCACATCAGCTGCTTTTTTATTACCGGTACGTTACCTGTTGTTCCAGGTTGGCATTCTTTCTTATTTCACTGGCCGGAATCGGCAGCAACAAATCCTGCTCTTCACATTTACGCGACTGAATACTGATGACCCGATAAATAAAAGGATGTCCTTTTATCTGGGAGCCCAGCACTTCAATTCCTTGGGCATCTCCACTAAAAGCACTGTAAGCATCCTGTTTCCAGCGACGCGCATCAAAAAAGCGGTGTTCTTCAAAAGCCAGTTCATACCGTCTTTCATACTTGTACAATGCTTTCAATGCGGCGCCGGAAGCCTGAATGGCAGGCATCCCGGCACGGGTGCGCACCGCATTTAATGCCTTTATACCCTCGCCCTCATTGCCCGACCAGATACAGGCCTCCGCATAGTTGAGCAATACTTCTGCATAACGGAAAAATATCCACGACTGATCTCCCCGGAAAAATTGTGCATCCAGGTTGATATCCATAAACTTGCGGAGATAATATCCGGAAAACGTACCATTCCAGTTTTCAATGGGACTGTTACGCGTATCCAATCCCCACACACTATCCTGGCCCGGACGGGCCGATTCATATTTACCTGTCTGGATGACGCCAATCGGGTCTGCTTCTATCCCGTCTTTCGGCCGTTGTTTCCATTTAGCGCCATCATATAATACGGTAGCATAAAACCGCGGGTCCCGGTTATTGTAAGGGTGTGCTGCCTGCTCCGGATTGGCCCGCGAAAAGGGCGTTCCGTCTTTCATCTGGTAGCCTTCCACAAAGTTTTCCAGTGGCACATTTCCGCCCCAGTTATGATAGCCATTAGGGCCATTATAAATATCATGGCTGGTACCCAGTAATGCCTTATCATATTTTTTTACGAAGATCAGTTCTGCATTATCCTTATCCAGGAAAACACGGGAATAGTTTTCCGCAGCGGAATCCGTAGGATGATACAGTTGATAATAGTTACTGTCGATGATCGCTTTGGCCGCCTGCATGGCCAGGATAAAACGGGCCTGCTGTCCGCCGGCATCCATATAGCCCATCAAAGGACTTCTCACTCCCAGGTTAAACTGATCGCTGGCCGCATACAGCAATACCCTGGATTTCAACGCCATTGCGGCCCCTTTGGTTACCCGGTCTTTGTGGGCAATGGCATCGTAGGAACGGGGTAATAACCGCGTAGCTGTTTCACACTCTGCTACAATGAATTGTACACACTGTTCATACGTGGCTCTTTTAATCTGCAGGATCTCTGCTTCATCTCCTTTCACTTTAAACGTTTTGGTAATCAACGGTACACCGCCGAAATACTTCACCAGCATATGATAATACCAGGCCCGCATAAAATGTACTTCTCCCTTCATGCGCGTTCTTTGGTTTTCATCTGTAAAGGGTACGCTGTCTACTTTCTCCAGAAACATATTACAATTCCGGATGGCTTTATAATGCCCTTCCCAGCGACTAAAATCTCCCAGGGCACCAAAATCATCGGGCGTTACATTCCCCTGTACTACGCGCGAAGTATTATAGTCATGGATAAAACGACTTTCATCTGACATAGATGCCAGCATCACTTCATTAAATCCGGGGCGCATCTGTACATAGAGGTCGTTCACAAAAGCCTGTACCAGTCCGGCATCTTTCCACACATCTTCTTCCCGGAATTCGGTCAGGGGCTTTTTCTCCAGAAAATCTTTCTTACAGCTGGTCAGCATCATACCCAAACATGCTACTGCTGTAATATATCTGATGAGTTGTATTTTTTTCATGCTGCAATCATTAAAAGGTGATGTTTAATCCCACATTGTAAATCTTCGTTTGCGGGTAGTACTGTCCGCTGCCACTGGGCGCTTCGGGGTCAAATATTTTAACCTTGTCGATAGTAACCAGGTTCTGGCCACTGACGTATACCCGGAAGTTTTGCAGTCCCACTCTTTTACATATAGCCGACGGAATGTTGTAACCGATATCCAGGGTTTTCAGCCGCATATAGTTGGTATTCCAATACCAGAAAGTGTTTTGCCTGCTTACCCAGTACTCACGGTCACGGTCGTACGCTCTTGGCCAATCAGCATTGGTGTTATCCGCCGTCCAGCGGTCTTGTACAATGGCCATCGGGAAGTTGCCTATCAGACCGGATTCTGTACGCAGGTACTGGCTGGCGCCGGTGGCCCCCTGCCACAACATGGTAAAGTCGAAGTTTTTAAATTTCGCTACCATCGTCAGCCCAAAGATCCAGGTGGGGTTTTCTGTGCGATCCATGCGTACCCGGTCGAGATCATCTATTACATTATCATTGTTCACATCTTCAAAAATGATATCCCCTGCACGCGCGCCACCCAGGTGCACTGAGTTTTTCACCTCTTCTTCTGATTTATAAATACCGATGGCTTTATAATACAGCGGGGCGCCAATCTGCTTGCCGGTATTCTGTTGCCAGGAAGGCACGCCCGGGGCTTCATCCCAGAAGAGAATTTTATTCTGCGCATGGGTGAGGGTACCAATGATTTCATAGTGAAATTTCCGGATATCATTTTTATGGCTCAATACCACTTCAAATCCTTTATTCTCTACCCTTCCGATGTTTTCATCCGGCAGCGTCATACCGGTATATACCGGCATCGATTGCCCGCGAGGCACCAGAATGTTGGAACGGCGGGTAAGAAAATAATCGCCTTCAAAAGCCAGCTTATCGCCCAGAATCTTTGCCTCTATCCCAATGTCGTAGTTGTTGGCCACCTCCCAGGTAATGGCTTCATTGGGAGAGCGCAGCTGATAAATGGACTTATTCAGATCTCCGCCAAACATCACCCCACTGCTGCTAAAGCCGTAGGTACTCAGGTATTGGAACGGATTCACCTGGTCATTACCCATCTGCCCATAGGAGGCACGTATCTTAAAGTAGTCCAGGCGGCGGATATTCCTTTTCCAGAAAGGCTCATTGGAAATCACCCAGCCTGCGGAAGCTCCCGGGAAGAAACCATAACGCCGGCCGGCCGGGAAGATCTGCGATCCATCATAACGGGCATTAAAATCAAACAGATAGGTTTCTTTATAGTTATACGAAACACGGCCGAAGAAATTCCGGCGGGCATATTCAAAGCCACCACCGTCATTGTTCTTTTCCTTGTCGCCTCCGGCAAACAGCTGATCCAGCGCATCACTGATAAAATAGCGCCGGCTGGCAGAAAAGTTATCGCCTTTGAAAGTGCTTTGTTCCACAGCAAAAAAGGAACTGAGATTATGTTTACCAAAAGCCCGCACATAATTCACCTTCACGTTAACCGTAGACAAGCGGTTACTGGAAAACGATTCATTCAGCTGCGGTGCGCTCACACCGCGGATGGCCGGATTTAATTTGTGGTCGGTGCTGTTCGCATCCAGGGTGTATAACGTCCAGGGCTTTACGAAGGATTTATAGAACTGGAAGTTCTGGTCATAGGCAAAACTACCATCTACAAATAATCCCTGTACCCACGGAATATTCACCACTGCGACAAACGTACCGTTCACCACATAATTCTTATCATTCGTATAACCGATCTCGTTAGTGCTGGTTACCACAGGGTTATCACCATATTCAATGTCTGGTCCGGGCATGCCATTGGGCCATATGGCATTTTCAGTCGGGCGGCCCCGCATCAACGACCGGAATATGGAAGAGGCACTACGGGGTGGATAACTTTTGTTTTCCAGGCGGCCGGCCAGATCGAAACGTAACCGGATATTATCTGTTACTACAGCATCCAGGTTGGCCCGTACATTCTGTTGCCGGTAGTTGGTGGCACTTTTTTTATAGATCCCATCCTGGTACAGGGAACCTAATGAAATGTAGTAAGACATTTTTTCCGTACCACCTGATAACGACAGGTCGTGGCGGTTTTGTAAAGACGTTTTTTTGATCGCGGCATCATACCAGTTGGTGTTAGGATAGAGCCAGGGGTCTGTGCCATCTCCGAATTTACGGATCTGCTCTTCCGTGTAGCGGGGCTTATCGCCGCCATATTGCAGGATTTCATTTACTACCCGTGCATAGGTAGGCGCATCCGCCATTTTAGGTAAACGGGTGGGCGTTACAAAAGATTGGTTAAATCCGTAACTCAATGTGGGCTTCCCTCCTTTTCCCCGTTTGGTGGTGACCAGTATAACGCCATTGGCTGCACGCGAACCATAGATCGCCGCAGCAGCGTCTTTAAGGATAGACACACTTTCGATGTCGTTGGGGTTCATGCGTTCAAAACCATCCCGGGGAAATCCATCAATGACTACCAGCGGACTGCTGTTACCCAGCGTGCTGCGGCCACGGATGAAAATACGGGAGCCATCGTTGCCCGGCTCTCCACTGTTGTTTACGGCAATAATACCCGGGATGCGGCCTACCAGGGAATTGGAGATGTTTACATTGGGCGACTGCTGCAGCTCCGCTCCTTTTACAGAAGAAACGGCGCCTGTTTTAGTTACTTTTTTCTGGGTACCATACCCCACTACTACGTATTCGTCCAGTGTTTTCTGGTTTTCCTTCAATACCATATTTACACTGGTACGGCCTTCCAGCTTTACTTCCTGCGGATCAAAACCGATGTACTGGAATACCAGTACGGCATCTTTTTTAACATCGGTCAACGTGAAATTTCCTTTTTCATCGCTGGTGGTTCCTTTTTTGGTGTCCTTCACCAATACGGTTACGCCGGGCAGGGAATTCCCGTTTACATCTTTTACCTTCCCCTTTACTGTGAGATTGGACTGCTGCCAGATTCCAGGCAGCGGCACACGGGCGCTGACGGCCTCCGTGCCGGTGGCAAAAAGGCATAGCAATAGCATAGCCTTTGCATAACGTGGATTCATGCTACAAGATTTTGGATGATGGAATTCATAGCAACGTCGGGGTACTCCGAAATGGAGTAACCAAACATATCATCCTAAATTATCTAGAAAAGCTTTAATTATTTTCTAAAAATAAGTGTAGTAAGGACACCTTTTTTAAACGTTTATCAGATACAAAAAGAATATTTTACATTTGTTCCCGAATACACAAATCCCTGGTCAATCACTCGTTATCCTTATACCAATACCAATCTGATATGTTCAAGAATGTTTTATGGTGGCTGGCATTACCATTAGTACTGCTCAGTGCATGCGACAAATCCATGGTCACTGTTAAGTATCCCAACGAAATAGTGCCGCCTGTCAACAATAATAATCCTATTCCTACCCAGCAGGTGAAAACCGGCATTCAGGGGATTATACTGGATGAGAATAATCGTCCGGTACAAGGCGCCAGCGTAAAAGCCGGGCAGAAAACCATCAGCACCAATGCCAAAGGATATTTTCTGTTAGATGATATTACTGTGGTGAAAGCTGCCGCGGTAGTTACGGTTACAAAAAGCGGTTACTTCGATGGTATCCGTACGTTCAGCATTCCTGCAGACAATAAACTGCAGTATGTACAGATACAACTGCTGCCGAAAAAAGTAGCTGGCGTATTTGACGGCGCCACCGGCGGAAACATCACCGCTTCCAACGCCCAGTTTATCTTCCGGCCTAATCATGTACTGAATGCCGACAATACACCTTATACCGGTAAAGTATCCTTGTACTATGCCCCCATCAATCCGGAGCGTGCTGATTTTGCAGACATTATGCCGGGTGACCTGCGCGGTATTAACAACGGCAATGCACTGGTAGGTTTAAAATCCTATGGCATGATGGCGCTGGAAGTACGCGGCGCTGCCGGCGAAAAGCTGCACCTGGACAGCTCCATGTCCGTGACCTTTAAAGTGACGATTCCGGCCACCTTATTGTCTTCCGCACCGGCTACGATTCCATTGTGGCATTTCGATGAAAAAATCGGCGTATGGCGGGAAGAAGGCAGCGCGAACAAAGTTGGCGACAGCTACCTGGGATCACTCAAACATTTTTCCACCTGGACCCATAGTCTATGGTTTTGGCCTGCCTATTTTACCGCTACCCTCCAGAATGAAACAGGCAGCCCATTGGCCTTTTTCCAGATAAAAATGACCCGCCAGGATGGCACCAGTTCTTTTGACTATACCAACGAAAACGGAGAAGTCCAGGGTGTCGTACCAGCCAATGAGTCATTGACCATGACCGTTGTTAAACGCCATGGCACCTGTGAAATGGAAATGTTATCCAGAAAAGTCGGGCCTTGGACTGCATTCAACAGCCTCGGAATTATTAAAGTAACTCCGGCCGCAGGTAACACGCTGCGTATAAGCGGCACCGTTACAAACTGTGATAACAACCCGGTAACCAATGGCATTGTGAATGTAACCGTGGAGAGTAAACTTTATCGTGCGTTGTTAAAAAACGGGACTTATAACATCACAGCGCTTCATTGCGAAGCGACTGCAACCGACGTCAGTATCAATGCAATAGACCTGGCCACCAACAAAACAATCGCCCGTGAATTAACAGCAGTAAGTGTAGACCAGGTAGCAGATCTACAGGTTTGTGACGTCATAGAGCAAAGTACGGCCAGCCTGATCGTGGATGGTACCAGTTATACCTATACCACACCCGCAGACATCGTAGATTTAAGTTCAGATACATCAGATGTTTATCGGGTAAAAATTACCAAAAACCCTTTCGGTAATATCAAAGAATCCTGTGTACTGATTCTGGCAGGTTTAGAAAAAGGTACTCACGTCCGTAACATGCACCTGAACCTGCCTAATGTTTTCTTGGGTGGTGATTATTCCTATACCGTTACCCAAGAAGCTCCCCGTAAAGGCGACTTCCTCATCTTTACAATAAACGGGAAATTAAGGAATGCGCAGGATTATACAGATACCCGCCTCCGTACAATCAGTGGGACCGTAAAAGTAAAAAGGCTGTGGTAATAGATTGTCGTATATTTTTTAAAAAGGCCAATAGTTCTCAAAAACTATTGGCCTTTTTTGCATAAATTCATAGGAAATACCGTTATAGAAAAACCAGATCCAATGTTTTTATGAAGCACCTTTATCCTCTTCTGATTTTACTGATGGGCACCCTGCTGGTAGCCTGCAGTAAAGAGACGAGTAAAGATGGCCCTCAATTCGGTAACTGCGAGTATGCGCCCTACACCATTGGCTCTTCCTTCTCCTACAGCAATATCAAAAACGATTCGAAAGATACCTTCAATTATACCCTCACTGTTTCCGGTGATACCACCATCCGGGGCACTACCTACAAAAAGATTGGCGACGACAGTGTATTCACCGGCTCCAACTGCAAAGACGGCGTCTATACACAGATCGCCAGCATGCCTACCTATCAGGGAGGCCGCGCAGACGACCTGAAACTGACCTACCTCCGGGAATACATGCCGCAGGGAAGCATCTGGCTCGACACGATCAAAATTGTCAATGCCCAGGATACTTCTACCGGTATTCTGCTGTATACCATCCTCGACAGAGGCATTACCAAAGCAGTGAATGGTAAAAACTATCTGGAAGTCATCAGTGTCAGAACAGACGCCTATTCTGTCATGCATGGCGGCCCTGTACCCGCAGGCACCATTGCTACCCGCTATTATGCAAAAGGCGTGGGTCTGATAGAAGAAGATAAACCAACAGATACCACCAGGATTACCTCCTATATCCTCAAACCCTGATCAATACTCTTTCCAGATCATCGTCAGCAGTCGTTCTACTGCTCTCCGTACACCACCCGCCTTTTCGCGGTTATTATTGACCAGCACACTGAATACCAGCACTTTATTTTTCCGTGTCACCAGATAACCACTCAACGCGACAGCCCCTGTAAAGCTGCCGGTTTTGGCATGTACAAACTGTTGGGTGTAATAGTTTTTCAGCGTTCCTTCTTTTCCACCGGTGGGAAAGATTTCCCAGAGGCGGTCTTGCGGATATTCCCGGTACAGCTTTGTGAGTATGGTTACAAAGTCGCGCGGCGTAAACAGGTTATAACGGGAAAGGCCGCAACCATCTACCCATTGCGGTGAATCGGGTAAACCTTTCAGCGGCCCGGACAACAAATAGTCGATCGTCTTTTTGTTATTCAGCGTATCCCATTGGCGGGCAGCACTCATCAGCAGGATTTGTTCTGCAAAAAAATTGTCGCTCCGGTGCATCATGGGGGCATATAACGAATCCGCAGGAATGCTGTTCAATATTTTAAAGGGGCCGGCCGGCGGTACTGTCGCAATACTGATGCGACGGTGCAGCGTATCTTCCAGTCGCTGTTGCAGGTCCGTTATCGTTCCTGTCATAAAAGGAACATACCCCTTTGACACGCTCCTGTCAGCAGGATTATATTGCAGGGAGAAAGTGTTGCTCCGTTCGTCCCGTTTCATGACCGGACTGCGCAATGTAGCATCAACGGTGGTCTGCAGCGTAAATAATCCAGGTAAGATGCTGCTCGTATCCCGGTGATGATACAGCCGGGCTACGTTGCCGTACATTGGCCATTCATTCAGTTCAGGCTGATAATCGTCGGCATAGTCGTCCCAGGCCCACCCTGGTCCGAAACGCTGATACTGGTTGACGGCCGGTACCAGGTATATCTTTTTAGCGGTTGTTTGCAACAGTTGCAATAACGGCTGCCAGGTATAGTCCGGATGCAGGAAAGACGGATCCCCCATTCCCTGTACAAACAAGGCCGTATCATTTTCATAGTAGCGGGCACCGGGTAAGGAGTCGCCCAGCAGCTTCAATCCTGCATATAATGCAAATATCTTCACGTTGGATGCCGGCGTAAAAAACTGATCATCGTGGTGTTGCAGCCAGTACTTACCGGTAGCCGGTTCGTAGATACTGATGCCAGTCTGCGTTTGTTTCAGCGGCGCCTGCTGCAATAGCTGCGTGTCTGCCCATTTCTTAATCGCTGCAGACTGTGACTGTGCCTGCAATACACTAAAGAGGCAACCCGCTGTTGCCAATAAAATGCTCCTCATAGGTGGAAATTACGAATTACCTGCAGTAATCGGGTCATTACCCGCTGCGGTGCTTAAAAAGAACAGCGAAGATCGATATACGATCTTCGCTGCTCCGTTGTAAAAAACCACAGTTATCAGGTGGTAAAATATTTGGTCTGCCCAGGCTTTGCATAAGCGTAGTTGCCGCTGGCATCCGGTAATACCGGTGGCGGCGCATCAAAAGCATACCGCTGGGGTTGGATATTTAACCCGGAATTTAATGCTACCTGCCAGTTGATGACCTGTCCGGAATAGGTAGCCAGCCGGCCGATGATAGCAGACAGGGTGGCTTCTGCCCCTCTCTCTGCATCCTGGAAGCGATACTCTCCTTTGGCAATCGCTGCAAACAGTTCATCATGCTCGGTCTGATAAGGGTTGTTTTCTTTTGTTTTATCAAACTGATACAACACTTTTCCTTTGTGACTTACAATCGTACCCTTATCACAGAAAATGCGGCCCCTGGTACCTACAATTTCTTCATCTACTTTACTGGGTGCATCTTTCCAGTGGCGGCACTGACTGTTCATCACTACGCCGTTGGCATACCGGTATTCCACAAAGTGGTGGTCGAAGATCTCTCCGTATTCTTTACCCGTACGTACGGCACGGCCGCCCATACCACCTGCCGTCAGCGGTGTAGCGCCCATAAACCAGTTACTCACATCAATATTGTGGATATGTTGTTCTACGATATGATCGCCGCACAGCCAGTTGAAATAATACCAGTTACGCATCTGGTACTCCATCTCCGTATATTCTGGTTTGCGGGGCTTCACCCAAAGTGCACCCTGGTTCCACCACACCTG
Source organism: Chitinophaga nivalis (assembly GCF_025989125.1). Taxonomy (NCBI): domain Bacteria; kingdom Pseudomonadati; phylum Bacteroidota; class Chitinophagia; order Chitinophagales; family Chitinophagaceae; genus Chitinophaga; species Chitinophaga nivalis. Next base: position 669,640 of record NZ_JAPDNR010000001.1, read on the forward strand.
TGTAGACAGTATCTCACCGATCATCCCATCCTGTACACGTTTATACAACTCCCGGTAAGAGTTTTGATAATGGCGTTGCAGGCCCACCACTACATTCAGTTTTTTGCTTTTGGCTACGGCGGCAGCTTCCAGTACTTTTTTAATACCTGCGGGGTCTGTTGCTACCGGTTTTTCCATGAATACATGTTTCCCTTGCCGGATGGCTTCTTCAAAATGAATAGGCCTGAAACCCGGCGGGGTGGTAAGGATCACCACATCCGCAAGAGCAATCGCCTGCTTGTAGGCATCAAACCCGGTAAATTTATTTTGCTCCGGTACTTTCACCCGGTTGGCTTTTTCGCCCAATGCTTCTTTGATGTTGTCGTAGCTGTCTTTCAGCCGGTCCGGGAAGGCATCGGCCATGGCTACCAGCTCCACATTTTCTTTGGTGCTGAGCGCTTGGGTAGCAGCGCCGGTACCGCGGCCACCACAACCAATCAGGGCTACTTTAATGACATCAGAAGAGCCGGAGAAAAAATTGGCTTTGGATAAAACAGGCATCGCTAAGAGTCCGCCGGCCAGCAGGGATGTTTGTTTTACAAATGAGCGGCGGCTTTGATCGTGGAATTTATCATGTTCGCGTTCCATAAAAGAAGTAAGATTTTTGATTTTAGGATGTGTATAACTAGCGTGCTCCTTTATATTTATCTATCATCTCTTCAAAGAATTGAGCTGCTTCTATAGCAGTAGGTTGTTGTACAGGTCTGACTATTCTGAATCCCACAAAGGGGGCATCTGCGTTCCACCAAAAGCTTTTAGGAATCTGCGGATCACGGCGGTTCCACACCGGATCTGATTTCAGGCGGGCAGCACTACGTAGCTGCGGGGCCGCATCCTGATAGTTACCGCCTTTCACCACCCGGGGTGTTTTAGCCGTAGGATGTATCCAGGGATCTTTCCCGGATGCCTGTGCCACACCAGTTTCCTCGTATTGATCCATCGTCCATTCTGCCACGTTCCCCAGCATGTCATACAGGCCCCAGGCGTTGGGTTTCAGCTGTGCTACCTTGTGGTATTTCTGGTCACTGTTTTCTTTAAACCAGGCATAGTCTTTCAACGCGGCGGCGTCATTGCCAAAAGGATAGGCCGTAGTAGCGCCGGCACGGCAGGCGTATTCCCATTCTGCTGCGGTAGGCAGGCGATAAAACACGCCTGTTTTGGCATACAGCCAACGGCAATACATCAGGGCGCCATACTGGCTCATACTGTTAGCCGGATATCCACCGGATTTGCCCATACCCAGGGTAAGGTCTATATACGGCGGGCTGGGACGCGTCATCCCATCGGGAATCGGTGTTTTATCTTTTTCAGCATCCGCATATACATCGTATTCATCAAACGTAACTTCTGTAGCTCCCATCCAGAAATCAGACAATTGTACGGCAGCTGCCGGGCCTTCATCTTTATTTCTGCCTTTTTCATTGTCCGGGCTTCCCAGGGTAAAGGAACCTCCTTTGATGGGCACCATTTTAAAACTTAATGCAGTACCGGGGAGCTTTTGTTCATACGGTTCAAAAGCCTGTGACTGGGCCACTACTCCCTGGCTGCATATAAGACCCAGTAATAAGGTCATATACTGTCTGGTCATCTCGCGTGATTGATAAAATGATATAAGTGGGTGAATTTAAAAAATACAATACTGGAATGCAATACTTTTTTAGGAATGCGAAAATTGCGTCAGGAATTGAATTTTTTGCATCACTGCTAGTATTTACATGAGAAAGCGATTAAATTTATCGTCACGTCGTTTTTACACTTAATCTAACGTTATGGAAAGAAGAAAATTCCTGCAACAAAGCACGCTGGCAGGCATCTCTACCCTCGCACTGGGGGCACTCGGCTATCCCAGCCAGGCGGCCGGCTCCACTCCTGCTCCCGGCGCCGGTGAAAATACCTTTCGCCTCAACTATGCCCCACATGATGGTATGTTTAAAAACAGTGGTGGCAGCAGTTTTACAGATCAGATCAAATATATGCATGACCAGGGTTTCCGGGCTATTGAAGACAATGGCTTGTTGGGACGCCCGGTAGCAGAACAGGAGAAAATCGGCGCACTGCTGAACAAACTGGGTATGCAGATGGGTGTATTTGTTGTGGATACCGGCAACAATTGGAAAACGTCTCTTGCCTCCGGCAAACAGGAGTTTAAAGATGCCTTTGTAAAAACCTGTAAAGACAGCGTGGAAGCAGCAAAGCGGGTCAATGCCAAATGGGCGACTGTTGTTCCTGGCTTCTTCGATCGCAGCCTCCCTATGGGTGTACAAACAGCCCATGTATTGGATGCCTTGCGTAAAGGAGCGGAAATATTTGAACCCCATGGCCTGATCATGGTACTGGAGCCGCTGAGCGATACACCGGAACTGTTTCTACGTACAGCAGAGCAAAGTTTTGAAATCTGTAAAGCTGTCAACAGTCCATCCTGTAAAATCCTGTACGACATCTATCACATGCAACGCAACACAGGTAACCTGATTCCCATCATGGACCTTTGCTGGGATGAAATTGCGTATATCCAGATCGGTGATAATCCCGGCCGGAAAGAACCAGGTACCGGTGAAATCAATTATAAAAACATTTTTAAACACCTGCATAAAAAAGGCTACAAAGGTGTGCTGGGAATGGAACACGGCGTTGCCGGAAAAGGACAGGAAGGCGAAGCAGCACTGATCCGCGCTTATCGGGAAGCGGACAATTTTATGTAAGCCGGTTGTTTTGATATTTAGTTATCTGATCCGGATCATCATAGCAGCGTCAATATCCGATAACTAAATATCAAAATAATGAAATGTCCAACGTTTAATTTTCTTAACTTAACTAATAAATCTTTCTGCTATGGGTTTTCTGATCCGGATATTAGTCAGCGCGCTGGCGGCTATGCTAACTACCTATTTATTAAAGCCTGCTGTTAAGATAGACAGCTTCATGACGGCGCTGATACTGGCACTCGTATTAGCTTTATTAAATGCACTGGTAAAGCCCCTGTTGATTATACTCACGCTTCCGGTCACCATTGTTACCCTCGGTCTTTTCCTCTTTGTCATTAATGCGTTGATTATCCTGCTGGCAGCCAAACTCATCTCAGGGTTTAAAGTAGATGGTTTCTGGTGGGCCATGTTGTTCAGTATTGTAATGACCATCATCAACAGCGTTATGCTTAGTATTGCCGGCGGCAGCAATGATTAGCCCCTCATACCTTTTCTGCCATTAAAAACCACTCCATGTATTTCAACCGGTCTGACCTGAATGATACGCAATTGCTGTCTTTTTACCGGACGCTTGTATATCCACGGCTTATAGAAGAAAAAATGCTGCTCCTGCTGCGGCAGGGGAAAATAAGTAAATGGTTTTCGGGCATCGGCCAGGAAGCAATTGCAGTAGGCGCCACCCTGGCCCTGGAGCCAGATGAATGGATTATGCCGCTCCATCGCAACCTGGGCGTATTTACCACCCGCCACATGCCACTGGACAAACTCCTGTTGCAATGGCAGGGAAGTGAACACGGCTACAGTCAGGGACGGGAACGTTCCTTCCACTTCGGTAGCCGCGCACATCACATCTGCGGGATGATTTCCCACCTGGGACCGCAACTGTCGATTGCCGATGGTATTGCCCTCGCACACAAACTAAGAAAAGAAGAAAAAGTGGCCCTGGCCTTTACCGGCGAAGGCGGCACCAGCGAAGGAGAATTTCATGAAGCGCTCAATGTGGCCGCTGTATGGGACCTCCCCGTTATATTCCTCATCGAAAACAATGGCTATGGCCTCAGTACACCGGTGAGCGAACAGTATCGCTGTAACAACCTGACAGAACGCGCCGCCGGCTATGGCATGAAAGGCATACAGATCGATGGCAACAACCTGCTGGAAGTATTCCTGGCCATCCGGGAGGCCCGCTCCTATGCCATTACCGAACAAAAACCGGTACTGATAGAAGCCATGACCTTCCGTATGCGCGGCCATGAAGAAGCCAGCGGCGTGAAATATGTGCCGCCGGAACTGTTTGAAATATGGGGTAAAAAAGATCCCGTCGTACAATTTGAAAACTACCTGCAGGAAATAAAACTGCTGACTGAAAACGATATCAAAAGCATTCGTGAAGATCTCAAACGCCAGATCGAAGCAGATGTAGCCAAAGGCTTAACTGATACTCCTTTTGAAGCTGATACCCACAAAGAACTGAACGACCTGTATGCGCCGGCACCCGCACCGGTGGCTCCCGCAGGCGGCAGTACCGAAAAACGGTTTATCAATGCGTTGTCTGATGGCCTGAAACAAGCCATGGAACAGCATCCGGAGCTCATCCTCATGGGCCAGGATATTGCGGGTTATGGCGGCGCCTTCAAAATCACGGAAGGATTCATGGAACAATTTGGTGCCGATAGGGTACGTAATACGCCCCTGTGTGAAAGCGCCATCGTGGGTACCGCATTGGGCTTATCGCTGGCTGGTTTCAAGAGCATGGTGGAAATGCAGTTCGGAGATTTCGTTACCTGTGGTTTTAATCAGATCGTTAACAACCTGGCCAAAATACACTACCGCTGGGGACAACCTGCCGATGTCGTGATCCGGATGCCTTCCGGGGGCGGCGTGGGAGCAGGTCCTTTCCACTCCCAAAGCAATGAGGCCTGGTTTACCCATGTACCCGGATTAAAAGTCGTATATCCGGCTACACCGGAAGACGCCAAAGGCTTGCTGACAGCGGCGCTGGCGGATCCCAATCCGGTGATGTATTTCGAGCACAAAGCACTTTACCGTAGCATCAGCAGCCCGGTACCGGATGCCTACTATACGGTGGAAATCGGGAAAGCACGACTGGTACAGGCGGGCGATGATATCAGTATCATCACCTATGGCAGCGGCGTACACTGGGCCATGGAATATGCTGCCCAACATCCGGAAATTTCCATAGGTATCCTGGATCTCCGGACCCTCCTGCCCCTCGACTACACCGCTATACAGGAAATTGTAGCTGCTACGGGCAAAGTACTGGTCCTGCATGAAGATACCCTTATTGGCGGCTTTGGGGCAGAAATCAGTGCCTGGATAGCCGAACACTGTTTTTCCTTGCTGGATGCTCCCGTATTACGGTGCGCCAGCCTGGATACACCGGTACCTTTTGCGCCCGTGCTGGAAAAAAATTTCCTGGCCAAATCGAGGCTGGACAAGTATGTACAACAATTAATGCACTGGTAACCGGACCGTTCATTGGGAATTTGCCCTGAAAGTTCTAATTTGCGGCCGGAAATCATTTAAATCATTATACTATGTTGATGAATCTTTTAACAGTAGTACAAACTACCAGCTTTTACAAAATAGGCGACAGCATTGGTGGTTTTCTGGCACCTGTTGCAATCGTTGTTTTTGGGCTGATGTTCCTGTATGCCTGGGTTAAATACGCAAAAGCCTAGTCACATAACATTCTTTTACATCGCATAAGAAAACGAAAGGCTTCCTTTACAGGAGGCCTTTTGCTTTTTACGCCGGCCGGATATATTGATTGTAATATTGTTGGGTATAATGGAGGTTCTCTTCATCAAAACAAACCAGCACTACTTCGCGGAGCGCCGCTTCCTGCTCCAGTACCTGCACAATGGTATCCATGGCGATACTGGCCGCCAGGTCTTTCGGAAACCGATAAATACCCGTACTGATATTTGGGAAAGCAACGCTGCTTAAATGATGCCGCACCGCCAGTTCCAGGGAATGCCGGTAACAGGCTGCCAGCAGCTGTGCCTCCTCGTGTTGCCCGCCATTCCATACCGGGCCTACGGTATGAATCACATATTTCGCCGGCAAACGACCCGCTGTTGTAATAACAGCTTGTCCTGTTTTACAGCCACCCTGGCGGGCTACAATTGCCCGGCAATCTTCCAGAATAGCCGGTCCGCCGGCACGATGAATCGCGCCATCCACACCACCACCGCCCATCAGGGAGCTATTGGCCGCATTCACAATGGCATCCGTACTCATTTTGGTAATATCTCCCTGTATCACCTTTATCACCGCTGTAGTCATCGTTTATTTTGTTCTTACATATACCAGCTTACCGGTTTTCTTACCGCTTTCCCGGATATCAATTTCAAAATCGGGGAAGCTTTTCAATAACTGTAGTAGTTTGTTGAAGCCATAGTTACGGGCGTCAAAGTCAGGTTGCTTTTTGAGGATCAGGTTACCTAGTTCTCCCAGGTATGCCCATCCGTCTTCATCGGCGATATCGTTAATGCTGGTAGATAATAACTGAATCAGCTCTTTATCTGCCTTGCTGATCCCCTTCTGTGCCTTTTCTTTGGTAGAACGGGGCTTATCAGGATCTGTTTTCTTTTCCCGTACCTGCAGGATTTCCAGGTAGATGAATTTATCACAGGCTGCCCGGAAAGCACTGGGCGTTTTCCGCTCTCCCATTCCTATTACGCGCATGCCGGCTTCCCGCAGGCGGGTGGCCAGGCGGGTAAAGTCGCTGTCGCTGGATACCAGGCAAAATCCATCTACACGACCCGTATAGAGGATATCCATGGCATCAATGATCATGGCGGAGTCGGTGGCATTTTTACCGGAGGTATAGCTGTATTGCTGGATCGGCGTAATGGCATAGTCCAGTAAAACGCCTTTCCAGCCTACTACTGTAGGTTTGGTCCAGTCGCCATAAATTCTTTTGAAAGTGGGATTACCATATTTGGCTACCTCTTCCAGCATGCCTTTGATATTATGATAAGGAATATTATCTGCATCAATTAATACGGCCAACCGGAGATCTGTATTCGTATTGTCCATTGGGCTTTATTTTAGGTAGAATCTGGGGTACAAACAAATGTAGCTAATTAATGAAAACGAAAAACGTGTCAGTTATAGCAACCAACACGTTTCCCGTTTATTTCAACATACATCTATTTCAGATACGAGCGGATCATCCAGGCCAGTTTCAGGTGCTTCTGCAGCATACCTGTTACGAAATCGCTGGCGCCTTTATCTTTATATTTTTCATCAAACTCATCTATTAAACGACGGAGGTTGCGTATGATGGTTTCATGATCATCCAGTAATCCCTGTAATTGTTTTTTCTGGTCGTTGGAGTATTCTGATTCCAGCAGGTTCGTGAGTTTCAGTACATCTGCCAAACGGCCTTCTGCATAGTGTCCCAGCGAACGAATATATTCTGCTACTTCATCACCATACTCTTCCAGTTCTTCATATTGTTCTTCATAGAATTTATGCATTTCCATGAAGTTGGAGCCTTCAATATTCCAGTGGGCATTGCGCGTTTTTGCATATACGATCAGTTCATCTGCCAGTACTTTGTTTAATTCTAATGCTATTTGTTTTGTATGCTCTGCGGAAACACCAATATTTACTTTCATATCATTGTATTTTTTGGTTACTATAAATTTACGATACCGGAAGACAGGGTACTATGATCTTTATCAAGATTTAACAACCGGTTAATATAAACAGGGGGAAGTGTTGTTTTGTTCGGGCTTCTCCTTTGTGTGCACAATTACTTCGCTAAAATTGTACCATACTTCCTAATTTTGCCTGCATGTATCAGTCTAAGGAAAAACCCGCGCCAGCCTCCGTAGAAAAGATCTACAACCTGCATTTTATATTGCTATGTCTGAGCAATGCACTCTTTTCGGCCAGTTTTAATATGATGATACCAGAGTTACCTGCCTATCTGACCAAACTGGGAGGAGCTGATTACAAAGGGTATATCATTGGCTTATTTACCTTGATGGCAGGGCTTTCCCGCCCTTTCAGCGGCAAACTTACTGACACTATTGGCCGTGTACCGGTGATGATATTTGGCTCGCTGGTATGTGTGGTATGTAGTCTCATGTATCCGCTGGTGAGTACTGTCGGGGCATTTATGTTGTTGCGTTTTTTCCACGGGTTTTCCACGGGCTTTAAACCCACCGGCACTTCTGCCTATGTGTCAGACATTGTACCGGTGACCCGCCGCGGGGAAGCCATGGGAATGGTAGGGTTGTTCAGCACCATCGGACTGGCCATGGGCCCGGCGATTGGAGGCTTTGTAGCCGTGCGTTGGAATATCAATGTAATGTTCCAGCTGTCTGCCGTATTTGCATTGTTATCTGTCGTGATTCTGGCCGGTATGAAAGAAACCCTGGACAACAAACAGAAATTCCGTTTATCCTTACTGAAAATATCCGGTGATGAAATCTTTGAACCGCTCGTATGGTCGCCGGTCATTATCTGCTTTCTGACGTATTTCAGCTATGGTGCGGTATTGACGATTATACCTGATTTTGGTTCGTTCCTCGGTGTCAACAATAAAGGTGTATTCTTTACTTATTTCACGGCCAGTTCCATTGGTATCCGGTTGCTTGCCGGCAAAGTGTCTGATAAATTTGGCCGGGTGCCGGTGTTGAAGGTATCTGCTATACTGATGGCGGGTTCCATGGTGATGATGGGGATGGCACACAATTATTTGTTGTTAATGGCTTCCGCTGTGGTATATGGTATTTCAGTGGGGTTAAACTCTCCGGCTGTTACTGCCTGGACAGTAGACCTGGGGCGGCCGGAGCACCGGGGCCGGGCATTGGCCAGTATGTATATTGCCATGGAAGCCGGTATTGGCCTGGGCGCTTACTTCTCTGCCTTTGTGTATAATAACCATGCAGAGAATTTCCCGGTTACCTTTTACCTGTTTGCCGCTATCACGTTTATGGCTACACTCTATCTGAGCTTCTTTTACCGGAGGAAACCAGTGAGACAGCAGTGTTAAGTGCATGGGCAGTGAACCTGGCTGGCTGGTTCACTGCCCGATAATATTACGGTTCCCTGAAATCGGTGGCCGGTGATATGGGATCCGCGTCATCGGGATCAACCGGCGGCCAGGTATAATCTGTCGTGCTGGCTGTTGCAGGCAATGCTGCCGGCGTGTTTGTTTCTTCTCTATCTGTTGCGGCATTCGCCGTCAGGTCTTTAGGTAATGTTTTTTTATTGTCCAGTCCCAGGCGCCGCATTTTTTCAGCGCGGCCTACCAGGTTACCGTTTCCGGTAGTCAGCTTATTCAGGGCGCTGTCATATACCTGCTGGCTGCGTCGCAGGTGATCGCCGATCAGTCCCATATCTTCTGAAAATCCGACGAATTTATCATAGAGCGCACTCCCCTGTCTTACGATTTCTTCTGCATTTTTATTTTGTTTATCCAACCGCCACATGGCGTCAATAATGCGCAGTGTAGCCAGTAACGACGGTACACTCACCAGGATGATTTTACGGCGGAAAGCATAATCATACAGGTCTTCTTCCTGCATCACGGCCAAAGCATAGGCCGGTTCGATAGGAATAAACAGCACCACAAAATCGGTGGTGTTATTATACAGGGTGTGGTATGCTTTGCGGCTTAGTTCATTCACGTGGTTCTTGACAGACTGCAGATGCAGCTTCAGGGCCTGTTTCCGCTCCTCGTCGCTGGTGCCGCTGCAATACTGCTCATAGGCTTTCAGGGATACTTTGGAGTCGATAACTACCTGCCGGTTTTCCGGCAGATGTAACACCAGATCCGGTCTTCTTAACTGACCCGCTTCGTCCCATTGGGCATCCTGGGTAAAGTAGTGCACGCCTTTTTCCAGGCCGGAAGCCTCCAGCACACGTTCCAGAATCATTTCGCCCCAGTTGCCTTGTTTCTTGGTATCGGCTTTCAGCGCATTGGTGAGGTTATTGGCTTCTTTAGACAGGGTTTGATTCAGCTGCAGGAGGCGCTGTAATTCATTTTTCAATTCAGCACGTTGCGAGGTTTCCGCTACGAGGGATTGCTGTACACTGCTCCGGAAATTATCTATTTTCTCTGCCAGCGGTTTCAGGAGGTCGTCCATTTTCAGCTGGTTTTGCTCCATAAAGGTGCCGGATATACGTTGCAGTAGTTGCTGGGCAATATTTTCGAATTGTACCTTAAAATCCTGCTGTAGTTGCTGCAGTCGTTCCTTTTCTCCGTTCAACTGTTCCTGCAGGTATTTCTTTTGTTCCATCAGGCGGCTTTGTTCCGCCATCATGGAAGCAAATTCGTCGTTGATACGTTCCAGTTGCTGCTGCTTTTCTTTTACGAGGAGTGCTTTGTCGTCCAGCATATTTTGCAGGTATTCCTGCCGGGCTTCCAGCAGGTTATATTTTTCCTGTTGCTGCACAGCTGCTGCCTGCTGCATTTGCTGTTCCTGCATATGCTTTGTTTGCAAGGCTTGTTGTTCCTGCTTTGCAGCATACAACAGATACCCTAGCACCAAAATGCCTATTCCCGTAACAATCAATAATATCAACATGATAATTTCCCCAATAACAATGATAAGGTTTTACTACGCATTGAATTTGCGTATAGGTTTCTCTCTCATTAAAACAACAGAAGCGAAACAATCTGTGAAAATCATGTCCACAGCCTGTTTCGCTTCCGCCTATTTTAAATCCGCCTGATTACAAACGCTCGTACAGCGCGCGTAAACGTTCGCGGGTCATAATCTGTTGCCAGTCTTTACCCAGTGCATTTTCCCACAAAGGCGCCATGCCCAGCGATACATTGATCATGGTATCAAACTGTTCATCCGTCAGGCCTTTGGTGATGCCCTGCGGAATGTGAATGTTGTGTTTCTTCACCATTTCCTTAAACAGTTTCACACCGTCGGGATAAAACTCTTCCAGTTTATCAAACACGATACAGTTACCAATACCATGTTTGGTACCCAGCAGGTAAGCCAGTCCGTAGCTAACCGCATGTGCCACCCCTACCTGGGAATAAGCGATGCTCATACCACCGGCATAGGATGCCATCATCAGTTTCTCATCGGCATCATCATCCCATTGGTCTTTCTGCAGGAAAATTTCTTCACACATTTCCTGTGCTTTTTCCCCATATGATTTACTGAATGCATTCAGGTAAGTACCCTGCAGCGACTCCACACAGTGAATGAAGCAATCCATCGCTGTATAAAAGCGTTGGTTTACCTCTACAGAGCGGGTTAATGCCGGATCCAGTACAATCTGGTCAAAAGGCGTATAGTCAGAGTTCATACCCAGCTTGCGGGTAGGTCCGGTTAATACACAGGTACGGCTTACTTCTGCACCGGTACCGGAGATGGTAGGAATACCTACTTTATACACACCAGGTACTTTTACCAGATCCCAGCCCTGATAGTCTGCAGAAGATCCCGGGTTGGTCATCATCAGCGCCACTGCTTTGGCCATATCCATTACGGAACCACCACCAATACCAATGATACCGGATACTTCTCCGAATTCTGCCTTGAGCTCATCCCGTATCTGATCTACTGTAATGGTTTTGGGCTCATAGGTCACATCTATTACCACAATTTTATCCTTACCCTGTAAAGGTATACGGGATAAAAACTCCTGCTGGTCGCGGAAATATTCATCCACGAAAAATATCATGGGTGCATCTCCTTTACGTCTGGGGGCCAGTATTTCGCCCAGCTGATCAAAACATCCGCTGCCGTAAACTACGTAGTCCACCATTTTAAAGTTCCTGAATTTCATATAACCGTATTAGTTAACTATTACAAAAGTTTTGCTGCCTTTTCCAGGTCTTCCGGTGTATCAATTTCCACGCCCATATAGTTGGTCAGTACCATCTTAAGCGGGATACCGTTTTCCAGGTAACGCAGGCATTCTATTTTCTCCGCTGATTCCAGTGGCGTCATCGGCATCTGTGTAAAGTCCAGCAAGGTTTGCTTGCGGAAAGCATAAATACCGATATGCTCATAATACACAGATTTGATGTCGGTGTTGCGCGGATAAGGAATAACGGAACGGGAGAAGAAAAGTGCGTTGGACTGTTTGTCTACCGCCACCTTTACATAGTTGGGGTCTTCTATCAGATTGATATCCTTCAGCTCCTGCATCAGCGAAGCTACCTGTACTTTTTTACCGGCTTCCCCTTCAAACACCTGCAGGAGTTTTTCCAGCGGCTCTTTCCGGGTAAAAGGTTCATCCCCCTGTACATTCACCACAATGTCCACCTCCATGTCCATCACAGCTTCTGCAATACGATCGGTGCCGCATTCATGTTCTTTTTTGCTCATGACTGCCTTCCCGCCGTTTTGCACAATTTCATTATAGATAAGATCACTGTCTGTTACAACCATGACCTCATCAAATACGCCTGTATTTACGGTAGATTCATACGTACGCAGAATCACGGTTTTGCCTCCCAGATTGGCCATCATTTTGCCAGGAAACCGGGAAGCTCCATAACGGGCAGGTATCAACGCTATTTTTTTCATCATCGTGCAGTTTTCATTTCCCATGAAAGCGAAAAAGGACAAAGGCGCAGATAAGATATCCACGCCTTTTCAATAATCCTTATAATGCGCTTTTTACAGCATCTACCAGTTTCTTTGCCCTTTCCTGAATTTCTTCAGCAGACCAGGCCAGGTTAATTGGTGTGCAGATATTTCTGCTGATAACAGCATCTGATGCCGGGAATTCTTTTGTTTTATAGATCTCCATCGCCTGTTTCAATCCGGGCGCGAAGGGTGTTAATACGGAACCTTCCTTGAAGTGTTTCCACTGACGGATGTAGTGCCAGTTATTATCGTAGTAGTAGAATACCGGTAACCCAGCCGCTTTCATATTGGCAGCAGCCTGTTTGGCCTGTGCTGCTTCCGGCAGGAAGAAAGACAGGTAGGTAGCGCTATCGCCGGCTTCATCCGGAATACGACGGAACGTTACGCCAGGGATGGCAGCCAGGGCATCCTTGAAAATCTTTTTGGTGCTGCGCTGAATTTCCAGGAAACGATCCAGTTTACGAACCTGTGCCAGGCCTACTGCAGCGTGCAGTTCAGAAATACGGTAGTTATAACCAATAAACGGATGTTCATCAGCACCACGGTCTACACCCAGGTGATCATGTCCGTGATCGGTAAAACCATCACATTTCAGGTAGATGTCTTTATTGTTGGTAATCACCGCACCACCTTCTGCGCAGGTAATGGTTTTTACAAAGTCGAAGGAGAAAGTACCGGCATCACCGATAGCACCCAGCGCTTTGCCTTTATACGTACCGCCAAAAGCCTGACAGGCATCTTCCAGCAGGAACAGGTTATGTTTTTTACAGATCGCCTGTAATGCATCCAGATCCGCCATGGAACCACACATATGTACCGGCATCACCACTTTGGTACGAGGTGTGATCGCCGCTTCCACAGCTTTAGGATCCAGGGTAAGGGTATCATCGATATCTACCAGCACCGGAGTGGCGCCTACAGCCAGAACTGATTCAAAGCTGGCCACAAAGGTAAAGGTAGGCATGATGATTTCGTCGCCGGCACCTACTCCGAGGGCTGCCATAGCGGCTACTAAAGCTGCGGTTCCACTGGAGGCAAGCTGCGTATACGATACGTTCAGCTTTTCGCAAATGGCTTTTTCCAGCTCTTTCGCTTTCCAAACACCTTTACGTGGTCCATCAAATCCGTAACGCATCATAATACCGGTCTCCAGTACATCGTTTACTTCTTTCCTTTCTTCGGGGCCAAATAGTTCATATCCGGGCATAAACTGTTGATTTTAAAATATAATTAATGAATCCCTTAAAAATAGTGTTGCAAAGTTACTATAAACAGTGTTGCGTTACATCCTAAAAACTGTTTATCTTTTGCTAAAAATTTAACATGCGTTTTATCTTGTACCTTATCCTGTTGGGCACTTTCGCCGGATGGCCACTGCAAAAGCTGCAGGCACAACAGGATACCAGACAGCAAATAGCTACCCTCCTCTCTGTACAATCCGGCGCCTGGAATAAAGGCGACCTGCAGACATTCATGGGCACCTACTGGCAATCCGACTCCTTACTGTTCATTGGCAAAAACGGCATCACCTATGGCTGGCAGGCCACACTTGACCGCTACAAAAAAAGCTATCCGGATACCACGGCCATGGGTAAACTGGATTTCAAACTGCTGGAATGCAAGCCGCTGTCAAAAGACGTTTGCCTCGTAATAGGCCGCTGGCATCTGGAACGTAGCATCGGCGACCTCCAGGGACATTTCAGCCTGGTACTGAAAAAAATAAACGGCGTCTGGAAAATCATTGCAGATCATAGCTCCTGATTCCTTTATCAGGGTACCTTACGCCCCGCGCGAGCTAACTCGCGCGGGGCGTAAGGCATCAATAAAAAACCATCCTAAGAGTAGGATGGCCGCTATACACCACAACATTAAAGAAGAAAGGTTCTCCTTTTAGTTAAATATGTAAATCCGGGGTCACCGGAAAAATTGCTCTGGAATCATGCGGCCATTACAAGACCGCTACCTACCGGCAACAAATGCTGTTCCAACCGATAACCAGTGGCTTACAGCCCCCTCACTTCTCCTATACGGGGCATCTGTTCCCCGTACATGACAGGCAAACTGGGAAAGGAATACTACAAACAACTGCAACTAAACGGCAGATCACGTTAACAAGCAATTCACAAAATCACAGCAGCATTTTTCAATACAACATACTATCTTCGGCCCCGTTAATAATTTTAATCCATCCCCTGCGATCAACCATCGTATAGTTTTAATCCTGATCCTCCCGAAACCGTTTACATTTTATTCCAGATCCTGTTTAGAACCCGGTTTTTATTCATTAATAACTTTCAACTGGTTATGCCCGGGAAAATTATGTCTATCGCCGTTATACCGGCTTTTTTAATTGTTACCAGCTGCAAAAAAGAAGCAGCTGTGCTACCCCTTACCCCTGTTACCACTACAGCTGATACTGTTACTGTACCCGAAAACAAAGTAGATCGCAACGCCCTGTTACAACTGGTCAATGGATTACGCAGCAGGGGCTGTAAATGCGGAGGGGAATCAATGCCCGCCGTGTCTCCCCTCACCTGGAACGGACAGCTCGAAAGGGCAGCCTACGACCACAGTAAAGACATGTCGCTCCTGCAGTATTTCGACCACAATGGCCGCAACGGCAGTACGCCCGGATCCCGTTTGGATGTCGCCGGCTACAAATGGATGGTATACGGAGAAAATATTGCGACTGGCAATATGGATGAACAGGCAGTGGTATTGGGCTGGCTCACCAGTCCCCTGCATTGTAAAAATATGATGGATGCCCGCTTCAATGAACTGGGCGCAGGGCGTCACGACAAGATGTGGACCCTGGAACTGGGCAGCAGAAGTTCCGGCAAATAATCAGGGGGCGCTCATCTTTTTACGCCATAAACGCCAGATAAAATAAATATAGGCGATGAGGGTGAGCGTCATCCAGGTATAAAAAAAGAACAGCCTGCCGGGAGTGGATTCCGCCGGCACACCAAAGCCCAGGTACAAACCCAGGAAAATATTGATCAGCATCCAGAACATCCCGATAAAGATGGTACGCATAATCTTTATGAGAAAGGAAAACAACTCATAATCCATCTTATTGGGATCTTCTGGTGGTTGTTCTTGTTCTTCGGGTTCAGTCATCATTGCTTTTATATCTGCAAAATTAAGGAATACACAGTCTCGCCAGGTCAGTGCTATCGCCTTTAAAAACATTAAAATCTACCGTGGTGCGGATCCCGTTTACCCGGCCAATATCGCTATGCTGCCAAAAGAGCCACGCCCTGCCGGAGCGCGGCCGTTCTTTCTGGTAGTAATGCGCCAGCCACAGCGGATACTCATCAAATTCATCGCCAAGATAGGTTTCATAGAAATGTATGTTGGTGTAGATGATCGGTTTTACTTTATAGGCCTTTTCCATTTCTTCCAGCCAGATCCTGGCAGTGCTGCGGATGACAGCAGCCGGCTGGTTATTGTGTGTTTCGATATCCAGTACCGGTGGCAGATCACCCGATTGCAGGTCTACCACATTCTGAAAGTTGATCGCCTGTTTAATCGGATCCCGGGTGGCATAAAAAAAGTGATAGGCCCCTCTTACCAATCCTGCTTTACCGGCCCGCTCCCAGTTATGCTTAAAGGCAATATCCTGCCGCGTAATACCTTCCGTCGCCTTTATAAAAGCAAAGGATATACGAATTTTATCCACCTGCATCTGTTTTACAGCAGGCCAGTTGATATCTTTCTGAAACTTAGACACGTCAATGCCGTGAATTTTATAATTCACAGGCATATCAATCCCGAATTCTTCATAACGAACAAACACAATATGTTTTTCCCGATAACGCCACCAGACAAAAGCCGCTACGGCCAGTAAAATGATGACAGCTCCGATCCAGATCCTTTTCACGTTGTTTTAGTTAGTTGCAGGGTAATCGGGCAGGCATCCTATTGCTTGATAAGTACTTCCAACCCTTTTTTACAGCAAGTATAGGCTATAATTTGTTTAAAGGAGCTACTTTTACATAGGTCAAGCGATTTTTTATGCCGGATTTTAATTTGAATGATACCCTGAATTTGTTGTCGAAACTCACCGTACGCCGGGCTTTAAATGCCGGGAAGGTGCTGGGAAGCTTCTTCATGAGCAAGTGGACCAACAAACCTGTTCAATGGGGATATCCTATTTCCATTTCCTTTGAACCTACCACTTCCTGCAACCTGCGTTGTCCGGAATGTCCCAGCGGACTTAGGGCATTTACCCGCCCGACCGGTATGCTGGAACAGGATTTTTTCAGGAAGACGATCGATGAGATTTCAAAAGAGCTGTTCTACCTGATTTTTTATTTCCAGGGAGAACCTTACCTGAATACCGGTTTCCTGGACATGGTAAAATACGCGTCAGACAAAGGCATCTATACAGCAACTTCCACCAATGCACATTATCTCACAGACGCCAATGCTAAAAAAACGGTAGAAAGTGGGCTGGACAGGCTGATCATCTCTATTGACGGTACTACCCAGGACGTATACACGCAATACCGGGTAGGTGGCCATCTCGATAAGGTGATTCAGGGCGCCAAAAATATTGTGAAGTGGAAAAAAGAACTCAACTCCACCAAGCCTTTTGTATTCTTCCAGTTCCTGGTGGTGAAACCCAACGAACATCAGATAGAAGATATCAAACAGCTGGCAAAGGAAATCGGGGTAGACCAGGTACGGTTTAAAACCGCCCAGGTATATGATTATGAAGAAGGCAACCGCTTAATTCCGACTATCGATAAATACTCCCGTTACAAACGTAAGGAAGATGGTACCTATGCGATCAAAAATAAACTGGGTAACCATTGCTGGCGCCTGTGGCATTCTCCGGTAGTGACCTGGGATGGTCTGGTAGTACCCTGCTGTTTCGATAAAGACGCACAGCATCGCCTGGGTGATCTGAAAAAAGAATCCTTTAAAGCGCTATGGCATAATAAAGAGTATATCCGTTTCCGTAGTCAGATCCTCGAAACCCGTAAGAATATTGATATCTGTGCCAACTGTAGCGAAGGCACCAAAGTGTGGGGATAACCCGCAACAGCGATGAAAGTGCTGTGGATAAATAACAAAAATCCATCCGCAGCACTTTCATCGCTGCAGACAGATCTGTATTTGTTATGGGTAATTTTTTTCCGGCGGGAGCCTGTATGGCTACAGACGCATTTTTCATTATTCCGCTGCCGCTGCTTTCTTCTTTTTTCTCCGGTTGGTGACCCTGTTAAAGATATTAATACCCAATTGTACGCCCACAAACTCCAGGGCCGTCATTAAGGCGCCGGTAGCAAAGTTTTTGAACTTACCACTACCCCAGGCCATTTTAGCCACATTGGTCACAATATTCAGGGTACTGCTGTGTTTTCCACTGCCGGGGATCACAGCATTCAGGGCCATTTTTTTATAGTTATCCTTAAAATAATCTACCCGGTTGCCCAGTTCATCTTCCAGTTGCCTGGAGCGCATTTTCAAACGGGCAATTTCCATCTCCAGGGTCTCGAAGTTGGTGACTTTTACCTTACGCATGTGTAAACATTTTTCATAGTTGTCTATGCCTGGGTGGTGTTTTCTGTAGCTTCCTCATTAGGTACATATCCTGCCGTATTTTTCCGGGCAGGCTGGTTATGCAAGTGGCCGGACTGTTCATCATTTTCCGCAATCTCCTCTACCAGCTCCGTTATCAGCAACCGTGCAAGCGGCCTTTGAATCAGCTGCTTCCGGAACACCAGAATGATAATAAATAACAGCACAAACAATCCCGCTGCACAACTAAAGCCAATCGTAAAGCTGCCGGTCATTTCACCGATCCAGAAACCGACTACCATACCGAGAAATACGATCACAAAAAAGAACAGCAGGAAAGCCATCGTTATCGAGAAAAACAATCCCAATGCTTTCGATAGCTTTCCTGCTGCCTGGAGCTTAATCAGGTCCAGTCTGGTTTCCAGGTATTCCCTGGCTACTTTTCCCGTTTGGTTAAAGTAGTTGCCGAAATTATCTTCCATGCAAAGTAATTTAATCAAAGTAGGATGTTATGCCAACTCATTCTCTAATTCATCCTGAAACTGATCCTTCTTTTTTCTCAGTTTTTCTTTCAGCTTGTCTGTCTGGTCTCTGAATTTTTCTACCAATTCATCCTTTTTATCTGAATTCAGGAAATAACCTACAGCCACACCTACAGCAGCTCCAACAATAAATGATACCACGGCTTTTGAACTATTACTCATAACTAAGGTTTTTAAAGTGAGAGAATTAAGGTTTTCGTTTTGTACATAGCGTTCAACAAACATTATTCCATAAATGAAATGTTAAAGCGGTTTTTAAGGCTATTTCCCCCTAAACAACACGTCTGGTAAGGTTTTGTTTAATCTATGGCTATGCCTTGTCCGGTCGGTCTGTTTTTTGTCTATACCAATAAATTATACGATATTCTATCTATGAGCTATCTTGATAATGACCGCCTTAAGCAAATAGGATTTTTAATCCTCATTCTATTCCTGGGAGTAATTCTGTTTATGAAGTTATTCCTCTTCTTTCCGGGATTCCTGGGTGCAGTAACGCTGTATGTTATCAGCCGCAAGTGGATGTTTGCCCTGGTGGAAAAACGAAACTGGCGAAAAAGCCTGGCAGCCACCATAATAATGGTGCTATCCTTCCTCATTATCCTGTTGCCCATCGGCATGCTGGTAAACATGCTGACAGCCAAGGTTTCCTATGCTGCCAGCCATTCCGCAGAGCTGATCGAAGGGTTGAAACAGGTAAATAACCGCCTGCAGGATACCCTCGGTATTGAAGTGATGACCAATCAACGTTTACAGAAACTGCAGGAATTAATTACAGCAGGCCTTCCCGGTATCCTGGGCGCTACTTTTAATACCCTTACCGCTATCGCTATCATGTATTTCATCCTGTTTTTTATGCTGGTCAACGGCCGCAGGATGGAAGAAAAGCTCTATGAATATATTCCCCTGAAAGATGAGAATGTGGAAAGATTGGGTAGGGAGTTCAACACATTGGTAATTGCCAATGCTGTCGGAATTCCCCTGATTGCGATTGTACAAGGTATTATTTCCCTGATTGGTTACCTCGTATTTGGCGTACCGCAACCTATTTTCTGGTTTGTAGTCACCTGCTTTACGGCGATGTTGCCGGTAGTGGGTGCAGCAGCGGTATATGTACCCATGGGAATTTATCTGCTGGCTACCGGTAGCTCCTGGCAAGGTATTGCCGTATTGGTGTATGGATTTGGCGTGGTAGGTACTTCCGATAATATTGCCCGCTTTCTGCTGGCCAAAAGAATTGCAGATGTACATCCGCTGATAACAATATTCGGTGTATTGATTGGCGTTAACCTGTTTGGCTTCATCGGTCTTATTTTCGGACCGTTACTCATTTCCATGTTCATCCTGCTATTGGAAATATATAGTAATGAGTTTGTGGTAAAGAAAAGAGAGCTTCCTAAGCATAAGCCCGTGGAGTAGATATTAACGGTAGTAATTATTCTCCGCGATATAACTGATCACGCCATCCGGTACCATGAAACGTACCGACTTACCGGCTTTGATCCATTTGCGGACATCGGTAGCAGAAATATCGAGCATGGGCGCATCCAGCACTTCCAGCTGGGCACCGAAAGTATCGGTGATCTCGTGCCCTGGCCGGCGGTATACATAAATGGGGTAGTTCTTTACAATATGCTCATAGTTTTTCCACCGGGGCAGGTTTTGAAAACTATCGCTTCCCATAATGATGGCAAATTCCTGTGTAGGAAATTTCTCGCCCATATAAGCCAGGGTATCTACAGTAAATGAAGGACGGGGTAATGAAAACTCTATATTACTGGCGCGCAACCGGGGTTCATCTTTGATGGCCAGTTCCACCAGATGAAAACGATCATGCTCATTCAGTAATGTAGACGATGGCTTCAGTGGATTCTGCGGCGAAACCACCAACCATACTTTATCCAGGTCAGTATTGTAAGCTACATAATTGGCAATGATCAGATGCCCCGTGTGTATAGGATTAAAGGACCCAAAATACAAACCTATTCTCATGTTTCGTCGTATAAATTGCCAATGGCTATATCAATAATGCTTGTAAAAGTAGGTATTTCCATTGGGAACATGGTAAGAAGGTCTATTCCAACGGTTTAAACTGTTCAAACACCTGTCCGCATGATTTACAGAAATGAATGGCCCGGCAAAGCGTGGACCCGAAAGGAGAGCGCAGATAGGTGTACTCACTGCTACAATGCGGACAAGGGGTGTGTAACATTATTTCCGCCTTCATCTCCCCTTCTACTACCTGCGGAGGGGCAATACCAAAGTTTTTTAATTTCTCTTTCGCCGCAGGTGTTATCCGGTTACTTTCCCAATGTACCTGCTTGTCTATTTCTACGGTAACGGCTATACCGAGTTCTTTTTCTACTGTCGTTTTAATATTGTTTTGGATATAACTCACCGCCGGGCAGGCGGCAAATGTAGGTATCATCCTGATATGCACTACATCTGCCGTCTGATCGATGCTTACATCCGTAATCATGCCCAGATCCAGGACGCTCAGTACCGGAATTTCCGGGTCCATCACGCTTTCCAGGGCCTGATACACGGCTGCTATTGAAATTGTCTGTCCCATATTACTTACCATCTGGCCTCCGTATCCAGGTTAAACACTTCTCCCATCTCTGTCAGCAACGGCTGCAGGTATTCGGTATGAAATCCCTGCCGGCCACCATATACCGGCGTAATAGCGGATATATCCGGCATGTTCAGGGAAGCCTTTACCAATACCGGATAAATCCGGTCCAGCCAACGCTGGTATAACACGGCTTCACCCGGATATACCTTATCTGCGATCAGGGTCGCTTCATGTTCCGCAGATGGTTCAAAAACACCCGCTGCCAGCGCAATGGAGTGATTCAGCGCCGCCTGCATCCGGATATAACTTTCTTCTCCGGCTGTACTCAGCTGCATAATCCAGGCATTGGCATGCAGGGTATGATATTTCAGCTCCCCTTTTACTTTTTTACTCAGCAGCCGGAAAGGTTCAAAACTGCTTTCCTGCAAGCTTTCATAGCGTACCGTTTCTGCATGATCGAACAGAAAGTGCCGCATCAGGCTGAAATCATATTCCCCGTTTGGCATCTCTGTCAGGTGAGCGCATTTAAATGCTTTCTCCGGGCGCATGAAGGCAAACCGGTCCGGATCTTCTCCACCCAGGTCTTCGTGTAACGTACGGTATAATGCCCAGGCATGGCCGATTTTATCCTGCGCCATGGAAGAAAAGGCAATATCTTCTTCCATCACAGGGCCTAAGCCGGTCCATTCCGAATTCCGATGTCCCAGAATCAGTTCATCATCGGCCATTTTTATAATGAGGTCAGTAAGTGCTGCGTGATTCGTCATTTGGATTGTTTGAATTTATTGATCTTCTCCATCACTTTAAAACCGGATGCATCCCGATAGTTTTTTTCCAGGTTGTTGGCAAACATATCTTCATCTTCCACATCAAAAGCCAGAATATCGGCACTTCTTACTACCCACAGGTTGACACATTTTTTGCGCCGGGCAAACTGTTCTTTCGCAAATACCAGTGCCAGCTGCGGATCAGGAGCGTGGACACAGCCTACGTGTTCATGGTGCGCTCCTCTTTTTTCCTGGTGAAACACTTCGTAAATATTCCAGTTTTCTCCTTCTTCTACTTTTATAACCGCTGTGGCATCTCCCAGCTTCAATCGGTTGACACGCGGATCTAATGAATCGTTAGACATGAATAATTGAGTGGTTTAATAGCTATACTAGTTTCGGGGAGATGATCATACTGTGGAAATACCCGAATATGCCATTGATCCGGAAAACTAACGTTAAAATATATACGAATCAGGCAACCGGCAATGCCCGTTTCTCTGCCGGATTCATTAAAGCCTTACGTACCCAGCGGCCTTGTTCTTCTGCCCATTTACGTACCTGTAATCGTTCTTCATTACAAGGGCCGCCACCGTTGATAACCCGGAAGAATTCGTCCCAGTCAGGATCTGTATAATCCCAACGGTCTGTTTCCGGATTCTTTTTTAATGCAGCGTCGGGCAGTGTTAAGCCTAGCTCCCATATTTTAGGTACATACGCATTCAGGAACTGATTACGCATATCGTCATTGCTGGCCATTTTCACCCGCCATTCCATCAGCTTCTGACTATGCTGCGAGTTTTTATCCGGAGGGCCAAAGAAATGCATAATCGGCTGCCACCAGCGATTCAGTGCATCCTGCAGCATTTCCCGCTGTGCCGGCGTACCGGTAGCCAGTTCAATAAATGCATCGTGCCCCTGTTTCAGGTGGAAGCTTTCTTCATAACAGATCCGGTCCAGTGCCCTGCAATAAGGACCATAAGACCCTTTTGCATTGGCGGCCTGGTTTACAATCGCAGCAGCATCTATCAGGAAGCCTATTACGGTTACATCCGCCCAGGTTTCGGCCGGATAATTAAATACATTGGAATACTTGGATTTGCCACTCAGCAGATCATTGATCATCGCTTCCCTGGATTTACCCAGGGTTTCAGCGGCATTATACAGCAACTGTCCATGGCCTATTTCATCCTGCACCTTGGCAATCAGTGCCAGTTTACGCTTAAAGCCGGGCGCCCGGGTAATCCAGGTACCTTCCGGTAATGCGCCGATGATTTCAGAATGGGCATGCTGTTCTATCAGCCGGATCAGTTGCCGGCGATACTCCGTCGGCATCCAGTCGCCGGGTTCAATTTTCTCGCCTTTGGCAATACGTTCTTCGAAAGCCGCGAGTTTTTCCGGCTCATCGTGCAATTGCTCATCCCGCAATTGCTTTCCGTTGGGTTCATCAAAAATATATCCACCGCCGTACATAATGCGATTGTTTTGGTCGAAAGTAAATTACGGAAAAAAGCCCGTTTTCGGCGGAAAATGATTGTTAAAACGGTGCTATCCCCCGCTTTCAAATGTTATATAATCGCCAAAAATTGACAGACCACGCAGGGATAAGCGGCATTACAGTAATTTTAACCGCAGCTGCTTTCTTTTATGTTATCGTCGTCTTCCATACTGTGCTTCCTTTTTTTGCCCTGGGGGGTGAAAGACCGGTATAATGCACCGGCAACCATTCAACAGCATCCGGTGATACAACTCAGCTTTACCTACCGGGAAACTGCCGGCAATCCGGATACCGATACCATTTTTTATGCGCCGGACAGGAAACTGCAATGGAATGATTTCCGGGGCACACCTTCCCCTGCAGGCCCCAGCGCCGCGGTAGCCTATACCAGCTTTGCCTATGAAGGCAGCAGCCGGCTGGTACACGATACCCTTCGCATTACCCTGCAGCTCCAGGTATTTTTTATTAAAAGCGCCTCCTGGGTACGCACAGACGCACAGAGCAACTATGCGCTGGCCCATGAACAGCTGCACTTCGATATCACCCGCCTGGTAGTGGAAAGATTCCGGCAAAAGCTGCAGCAAACAGCCCTCAACCGCGACGACTATGACAGTATTATACAATATCAGTACCTCCAGTCATTCCGGGAAATGAACCGGCTGCAATACCAGTTTGATCAGGAGACCAGACATGGCCTCGACCCGGCCGCGCAAACCCGCTGGCGGGACAAAATAAATGTAGGCATGAAAAATAACGGCGTATTGCCGGAAGAACTGGGCTTCGACTTCATCGAAGATCTCCGGTTCAGATAACTACAGATTCCGGTCTATTTTTTCTACCACCTGCAGAATTGTTCTGACAGAACGGACATAAAAAACCGGATTTATCCGCGAAAACTCATCGGTTACCTGGTGATAATCCGCATGATCCTCCACGCCGAAATACAGAAACGGTACCCTTTTCACAAAAAACTCATAGTGATCGCTTTGCCCGGTCCAGTCTCCGCTACCATCGGAAGGACGATCATGCCCCGTCAGCAGTCGTATCGGGGCCTGGGCAGCCACTGTATCCACATATTTTTTCAAGGCCGGATAATGATAGGTCCCGCATACATACAGCTCGTTTCTGTCGCCGCGGGCAATCATATCCATGTTGAGATTCTGCCGCATCTGTGCAATGGGTACAGGAGGCTGCAGCAGGAAGGCTTTGGCACCCTGTAATCCTTGCTCCTCTGCATCCAGGGCGGCAAAAACCAGGGTGTAACGGGGAGGATGCTGCTTGAAATACCGTGCCATCGCCAGCAGGCCTGCCGTTCCGGAGGCATTATCATCAGCACCGTTGTAGATGGTGTCGCGGGGAGAAGCACTTTTGAAAGTGCCCAGATGATCGTAATGCGCGGTAATCACAATTACCTGGCTCAGGGTACCCGGAATATAGCCATACAGGTTAGTGCCCATAATGCGGGTGCTGCCACGCTGGTAATAAAAGGGATACTCGTAAGTGTTGTTATAGGCAGTTAATCCAATCTGTTTGAATTGATCCAGGATGTAAAGTTGCGCCAGGCGGTTACCGCGGGTCCCTGTTTTACGGCCTTCATAATTATCGGCAGACAGGGTGCGTAGATCTTTGATGAGTAGCGCAGAATCAATGTTCTGCGAAAGGGCAGGTAGCCCGAGGAGTAAAGAAAATGTGTAAAAGAGGAGCTTCATGGTACATTGCGTTTATGGTTAACCATAAACGCAATGTACAGGATATTATTTGAAGATCTGGAAGATGATAAAACTGCAAACATAGGCCAGTGCTGTCATATACACGAGCTGGATCACAGGATACTTCCAGGACTTGGTTTCACGTCTTACAATCGCCAGGGTACTCATACACTGCATGGCAAATGCATAGAATATCATGAGCGATAACCCGGAAGCCAGGGTATATACCGGCGCACCGTCGGGCCACGTCGCCGCTTCCATTTTCTCCCGCAGGGTGGCATTGTTATTATCCGGATCTTCTCCCACACTGTAAAGGGTGGCCATGGTACCCACAAATACTTCACGGGCGGCAAAAGAAGTAATCAGGGCAATACCTATTTTCCAGTCAAAACCCAGCGGACGAATCACCGGCTCTATCACATGTCCCAGGATACCTGCATAGGAATGGGCCAGCTTTTCAGACTGGAATTGTTTATTCAGTTCGGCCGCTTCCGGAGAATCCTCCTTTACCTCCGACAATAGTTTTTCGTATTTGGCATGTACCGGCTCCATTCTGCTGGCAGGCCCATAAGAAGCCAGGAACCATAATATCACGGAAATCACCACAATCACTTTACCGGCATCTTTCACAAATATTTTCGCTTTTTCCACCATGGTTGTACCCACGTTTTTCCAGCGGGGCGCCCGGTATACCGGCAGTTCCATGATAAAGTAGCTCTTCTCTTTAATCTTCACAAACAACTTCATGACAGCAGCAATAAAGATCGCCATGAAGAAACCCAACAAATAAAGTCCCATCATCGCGAGGCCACGCAGCCCCAGGATACCCAGTACCCGGTTGTCTGGTATTACCAGTGCAATCATCATAGTGTAAATCGGTAACCTGGCGGAGCAACTCATCAGGGGCGTTACCATGATGGTAATTAACCGCTCTTTTTTGTTCTCGATGGTACGGGTAGCCATAATAGCCGGTACCGCGCAGGCTACCCCGCTGATGAGGGGCATGACAGATTTCCCGTTCAGGCCTACCTGGCGCATCAGGCGGTCGGTAAGAAAACTGATACGGGCCATATAGCCGGTATCTTCCAATACAGTGATCAATCCGAACAGGATCATGATCTGTGGTATGAATACCGCAAACCCACTGATACCAGCCAGGATACCATTTATAAATACGTCTGTTATTTTATTGTCGGGCAACACACTGCTCAACCAGCCACTCAGGGCGCCGAAGCTGCCTTCGATCCAGTCCATCGGATAGGATGCCAGCCAGAAAATACTCTGGAACAGCAGGAACATCACCACCAACAGGATCACATATCCCCAGAAACGATGCAGTAACAGGTCGTCTATTTTTTCAGAACGCAGCTGTTTCTGCAGCGGGTCTGTTTCTACAACGGTATTTTTCATGATATGCTTGATGCGGGCATACCGTTGCATAATTTCTTCCGCCTGTACCTTCGTTTTGTTGAACTGTGATGACCGGAGTGATTCCTCAATGCTCTTTTTCGCAGCGGGCGTCACAAAAGCCAGGTCGTCTACATTCACGGCAATGTGGAGCGCACCGTAATCACTTTTGCAGGACAGTACCTGTTTTACGGTTTCAATAACCGGTCTGGCCAGGTCGCCGTTGTTGATAAAATCGCGGGGAGGATTACTGTATTGGGTGCGGGCAGACAGATCTATGATCTTTTTCAGTTCTGCTACGCCTTTATTTTTTCTGGGATTGATGGCCACCACCGGTACGCCGAGTTCTCTTTCCAGCCCATCTAGATCTATTTCCACGCCTTTTTTACGGGCGAGGTCCATCATGGTGAGCGCAATGATCACCGGTATTTTCAGGTCAATGATCTGGGAGCAAAAGAGGAGGTTACGTTTCAGGTTGGACGCATCCGCCACAATGATCACCATATCCGGTAAATCATCGCTGTTCGGATTAATGAGAACATCATAGGTGACATACTCATCTGCACTTTTGGGATACAGACTGTAGGTTCCCGGCAAATCAATGATGTTAGCCGTGAGACCGGGTACAATCTGAGCGGTGCCCGTTTTCTTATCTACCGTTACTCCGGGAAAGTTACTCACCTTCTGGTTCAGACCAGTAAGCGCATTAAAAAGAGAACTTTTACCACTATTCGGATTTCCTACCAACGCAATGTTTATGGGTGCCTGCATTCCTTATCTTATCCTGTTGATTAATGTTGTGACCTGAATGCGCTAAGTTAAACATTAATCGGCCGGGGTAATGATCAAATCGGGAAAAAAGCGGAAGGGAAAAGAATGGTTGCTCCCCCCTGAAAACACGTATTGCAGCACTGCGGATCATCTTACCGCTATGCTGCAATACGTTATGTTAAATTCCTGATTGTTAAATTTTATCCTTAAAGATGTAATACATACTGAAGGCCAGGAATGAGAAAGCTTTATCTATGGGAATTTCGGCTTTTACTGTGGCGGAGGCCTGCTGAAGACCGGTAGCAGCAGCATTGAGGCTGACATTTCCTTTATAGCGGTAACCACCTTCTGTAGAGTCTTTAGACTCCGGCGTTATGGCCGGTTTTGCAGGTTTTGCATCATCGGTGCCGTTTGGCGTCATTTTCAGGTTCAGTGGTTGCGCGTCATCATCGTCGTTATTAAAATCCCACTCATCATCTCTGTTATGGCGGGTAAAGGAATATTTACGATATACTTCCTTGTCTATTTCAATATTCTTACCTACCGGCACCTTGATGACTACCGTCACGCGCTGACCGCGGAAAGGAGAATGGGAAGGGATAGAGAAGCCTTCCGGCAGGTACAGGATGGAATCCCGCTGATTCAGCTGGAAGCCGATTTCCCGTGCCAGTTGTCTGGCATCCTGAACATTCCGTCCTCTGGAATACTGTGCTACATCTACCGCAAAACTATCGTTCATGCTTTTCTCGATACGTATCCGGATATTATTAATGATCACAGTATCATCTGCCACCAGTAAATTACCATCAAACATGCTGAAATCATCTTCTTCTGTCAACAGGCCGGTGGTTCTTTTCAGGATCAGTTTACCCTGAGAAGGTTGTTGCAGGGCAAAGGCGGTAGTTTCGGTACCTGGTCTTCTGAAATCCTTTACCAGTGAAGAAGTAACGATGGCAGCAAATACCAGTCCTATCAACCAGAGGAAGGTAAGGGTATAGCTGGCATACCGGTTGGTTTGCTTTACACCCGTCAGCTTACGGATAATAAATATCAGCAGGGCTACGATAGGAATACCAATCAGCAGTCCCAGTGCCGGCCAGAATAAGTAACTCTGGGTAGTAGTTGTCAGTAACAGATTTTTTAACGGGAAGAGGGCCGCGGAAGAAACTGCAATGGCGATGCCTACAGCGACCAGACAGATCAGCATAACGGCAGCAAAGAAATAGAAGAAGCCTTTGGTAACAAATACCAGTACTTTTCCCAAACCATGTGCAAGGTTTACAAAAAAGCGTTCCAGGTCATTACCTACCTGCCTGCCGCGGCCCTGAGAAAAATTTCGGAAGTCCTCCCCTACATTTTTCATCTGGTTTTTCATGTGGTGCAACTCGTCCTGAATGGTAGCTTTGATATTATTCAGGTCTACCCGTTCCCCCCGCATTTCCAGTTTTTCGGCTGCGGTATCTGCGGATGGCGTAGCCACCCACAGAATAAAGTATACCAGGATGCCTGTACCAAAGCCACCAATGGCCAGCAGGGCAAAGATGATCCGGAAAATCACCGGGTCTATATTAAAGTAGGCGCCCAAACCACTACATACACCGCTCAGTACTTTGTTGTCCGGATCGCGGTATAAACGTTTCCGGGGACGCGGTATATAATTATAGGCTTCTTCTTCGGCCTGTGCATTTTCTTTAGGAACATCGTCGAATTGTTCCGGTGTGCCCATGGAAGCTTTTACGGCTACCACATCATCGTCGGTAATACAATGTGCTCCTTTTTTCATTTTATCCTGGAACACTTCAGCAATGCGGCTTTCAATATCACTTACGATTTCATCCCCACCTTCCTCTTTCGAAAAATATTTTTTCAGGCTGTCAAGATACTGACGGAGTATCTCGTATGCACTATCCTCAATAGGGATAAGCCGACTCGACAGATTTATGTTGATGATCTTTTTCATTTTGATTGTTGCGTTTAGGTTTTAGGTAAGTATTCGCTTAAAGGGATGCGTTGTTTTGTGTTAGTTGATGTACGGCATTGGCCAACTCGTTCCAGGTGCTTTCCAGTTCGCGGTAAAAAGCTTCCCCTTTATCGGTCATGGAAAAATATTTCCGGGGAGGTCCTGAGCTGCTTTCTACCCACCGGTATGTGAGCAATTCTGCATTTTTGAGCCTGGTTAATAAAGGATAAAGTGTGCCCTCCAGGATATCCAGCTTCGCTTCTTTCATCTTTTCGATGATATCCGAAGGGTAGGCTTCACCTTGCTTAATGATGGACAAGATGCAAAACTCAAGCACGCCCTTCCTCATCTGCGATTGTGTGTTATCTATATTCATGGCAAGTGAGCTTTAAAATGTTGTTTACTCCGATTGGCTTTTGGCCGGTTATGAATGAAATTTTATTGTTGTTCTTTCACTACTACGACACAAAAATAGGAATTATTTACTACTATGCAATACACAATACCATAGAAAGCAAAATAACTTGTTTTAAATATTACCGGCATAAATGAGGAAAAGCCAGTCCAGATAAACATCTTACCAGATAAGTATACCCGGAAACCCAAATATCTATTTGTGATGAACGGTTATTAAGAGGGATGAACGACTATTTGCTGAAAATCTTTCCCAGTTATTATGAATGATGCCCTTATATATTATATAACTTACATATGCCTAATGGGAGAGGTCACTGGGCTTTGTTAAAATGCTTTAACATTATTTTAATTCCTATAACTTACCAAATATGCTTTCACTAATTTACTTTTGTAACAAGCATACTTCATTAACTAATAGGTATGACGGTGTACATGAAGAAAATTATCGGCATATTTCTGTTGAGCCTAATGGTCTCCCAACTGCTTCCCATCAAGGAAGTAGGGAAATTGCTTTTTAATAATCAGATTGTAGAAGAACATCCGGTGGATTGTAACGCGGATCATCTGAAGCTGGCAAAAGAGCTGAAGTTCTGCAAGCAATTCGACGGGGAACTGCAGTTTAATCCATTACTCTTCCTCGGCGTATTGCACAATCATTTAATGGAAGATATTCCCAGCAACCCTGCTCAGGAAATACATGCCCCCCCTCCCAACGTCTTTATAGCGTAAATCACACTGGCGGTCCTGTCTATGGGCGGCCTTCTTACATTCCAGTTACTTATTTATTTTATTTCCATTACTGCCGGACTCCCTGTACCCGCATCTGAGATACGTGTATACAGTTCGCAACAGTAGTATTTATCACTTAGTGTATCCTATACGGTTGCAGTCGATACTGCTATCCGGTAGTTCGATCCCGCAACGGAAAAGCTTATTGTTATGAACAAGCAAACATCCTTATTCTCAAATATCAAAGGCGACTTCTCATCAGGTCTCGTCGTTTTTCTCATCGCCGTGCCCCTGTGTTTAGGCATCGCCCTGGCTTCCGGTGCCCCTTTATTTGCCGGTATGATCTCCGGCATAGTGGGTGGCATTGTGATTGGTTTCCTGAGTGGTTCCCAGCTGAGCGTGAGCGGACCAGCAGCAGGATTGACAGCAGTAGTACTCACCGCCATTACCAAACTGGGCATGTTTGATATATTCCTGCTGAGTGTTGTTATTGCCGGCGCCATACAACTCCTGTTCGGTTTAATCAAAGCCGGTACCGTCGCCAATTATTTCCCGTCCAATGTCATCACTGGTATGTTGACCGCCATTGGTATTATCATCATTTTAAAGCAATTGCCACACGCCTTCGGGTATGATGCAGATGCAAACGGTGATTTCACCTTTTTACAGGCAGACGGCGAAAATACTTTCAGTGCACTTTTTTCCATCATTAACCATATCAACTTTGGTGCGACACTAATTACCATCATCTCCATTTTTATTATTCTGTACTGGAGCAAGATCCCGAAACTGAATGTTGTGCCGGCACCGCTCGTGGCAGTAATTGCAGGCATTGGACTCAATGTCGCTTTTGCTGGCAATGACGTGCTGGCATTGGGATCAAATCACCTGGTAAGCTTACCCGTTCCGAAAAGCTTCCAGGATTTTATTGGTCAGTTTACCCTGCCCAATTTCGCAGCTATCAGTAATAAAGAAGTGTGGATAACTGCCGTTACGATTGCGATCGTAGCTTCTGTTGAAACATTACTGAATGTGGAAGCAACAGACAAACTGGACCCGATGAAACGCCACACCTCTCCCAACAGAGAATTAAAGGCACAGGGTATTGGTAACATCATAAGTGGTATGATTGGTGGTTTGCCTATTACCTCCGTTATTGTGCGCTCCAGCGCCAATATCAATGCCGGCGGTAAAACCAAACTGGCTACCATGGTACATGGTACCTTATTACTGGTATGTGCAGCGATCATTCCTACCGTGTTAAATATGATTCCGCTGGCTACACTGGCTGCCGTATTGCTGGTAACCGGTTATAAACTGTGTAAAATATCCATCTTCAAAGAGATGTTTAAAAACGGTAAATACCAATGGATACCTTTCGTAGTTACTGTATTGGCAATCGTATTTACAGATCTGCTGATTGGTATTGCTTTGGGTATGGCCGTAAGTGTACTGGCTATTTTACGGGGTAATATGAAAAGCTCTTATTTCTTCCGTAAAGAAAAATATCATTCCGGTGATAATATCCGGCTGGAACTGGCACAGGAAGTTTCTTTCCTCAATAAAGCCAGCATCCTCCTGACATTAGATCATATGCCACCTAATGTAACCCTGATTATTGACGCACATAAAACCGCTTATATCGATTTTGACGTGCTGCAAACCATCCGGGAATTTAAAGAAATCAAAGCGCCGCAGCATAACATCAAAGTTATCCTGACAGGCTTTAAACCAGTGTATAACATTCAGAATACACCGGACCTGTCGCCGGAAGAACAGTCGAAGTTAAACTCCGGACAAGTGCATACTATTTCCAGTGGTAATCACAAAGAGCTGCTAAAGGAATTGCAATTGAACTAAAGAAGCGCTCATCTCGAACGCAGGGTAAGGATTAATAGGGAAACCATGCTTATCTGTCGTTCATTTTTAAAACCATCAAAAAATGAAAAAAATGAAAACACTCAATAAAAAATCTCAAGGCGATCTCACTCCAAATAAAACACTTGAACTGTTAAAAGACGGCAATAAACGTTTCGTTTATAACCTGCGGCTGAACCGCAATCTTTTACAGATGGTGAATGAAACTTCCGACGGCCAATGGCCCATGGCAGCTATCGTTAGCTGTATGGATTCCCGTACTTCTGCAGAATTGATTTTTGATCAGGGACTGGGCGATATTTTCAGCATTCGTTTAGCCGGCAACGTGATTTCCGATAACGTACTCGGTAGCCTGGAGTATGCTTGTAAAGCAGCCGGTTCCAAATTTATTGTGGTACTGGGACATACCAAATGCGGAGCCATCAAAGGCGCCTGCGATGGCGTGGAAATGGGTAACCTCACAGGGCTGCTCAGCAAAATCCGGCCGGCCATCTTTGCGGAAAAAACGATTACCGAAAACCGGAACTCTCACAACCACGCATTTGTGGATGCGGTAACCAATCTGCATGTGGAACGTTCTGTGCAGGCGATTATGGAACAAAGCCATATCCTGCGTGATATGATCCTGAAAGGAGAAGTAGGTATTATCGGGGCTGTTTATGATGTGGAAACCGGCGTAGTGAGCTTTATGGACCACACGCTCATCCTGCAGAACAGCGAAGCCAATGAAACCGCTGCTGCCGTTTAATACCGGCAAAGACTGAGAATAAGATGTTTGCTTTCTGATAGGGTATCACAAAAGGAGGCGTTAATATACTGGTTATACAATCTTTAGGGGTGATTGACAAGCCAGTGGTTAACGACCTCCTTCTTTTATTTATATCCGGGCCAGCCTGGCGGCGGCTTCCTCCAGGGTTGTTTTCTTTTTGGCAAAACACAGCCGGATTACCCGGTCATCCTTCCCATCCTGATAAAATGCCGAAATCGGAATCGTTGCAACGCCAAACTCTTTGGTAATACGGGTGGCAAAAGCTTTATCTCCCTCATCCGAAATCCGGTCGTATTTCACCAGCTGAAAATAGCTTCCCTTGCTGGATAAAGGGGTGAAACGGGTATCTTTCAGCAACGACAGGAAGTAATCTCTTTTCTCCTGATAAAAGGCCGGCAGCTCCAGATAATGGGATGGTGTTTCCAGGAACCTGGCCAGTCCATACTGCATCGGTGTATTTACCGAAAAACACAGGTATTGGTGTACTTTCCGGTATTCCTGCATAAGGCGTTCCGGCGCCACGCAATATCCCATCTTCCAGCCGGTATTGTGAAATACCTTGCCAAAGGAAAACGTCACAAAGCTGTTACGATAAATAGCCGGATAACGTAAAATACTGTGATGCAGCGCGCCATCAAAAATAAGGTGTTCATATACCTCGTCAGACAGCACCAGCAAATCAAATTCTGCTACCAGCTTTTCCAGTTCCTGGATATCATTTTCCTGCAGAATACTACCTGTGGGATTATGAGGCGTATTCAGCATAATCATGCGGGTACGCGGCGTTATTTTACTGCGCACGGTTGCCCAGTCGATCCGGTAATCCGGAAAAGACAGCGGAATCAATACCGGTTTACCGCCGTTGACCAACACATTGGGGATATAGCTGTCATAGGCCGGTTCAAAAATGATGACTTCATCACCGGGATGTATACACGTAGCTATCGCAGTAAAGATGGCATAAGTACCGCCGGGGGTAATGGTAATTTCGGTATCCGGGTTTACTTCCTGCTGATAAAGGGCATTGATCTTGGCCGCGATGGTGGTGCGGAGCGGCATTAATCCCGGCATGGGGGCATACTGGTTGTGGCCTTGCTGCATGGCTTCATTTACCATGGCTTTCAGCTCATCACTGCAGTCGTAATCCGGAAATCCCTGAGAGAGGTTAATGGCTTTATTTTCTGCAGCCAGGGCTGACATCACAGAAAATATAGTAGTGCCGGTGTTTGGCAGTTTTGACATAAATAAAGATTTGACCGTTTTTTATTTTGAAATAAAGGTATTTAATGTTGACAGTAATATCATCCTGCTGTCTCGATCAAATACCTTTATTTCAATAACGGGTCGGATCTTTATCCTATAAAAACTTCTCGCCTTTGTTACGTTTTATTTCTCCTACATATTCTTTGATCTGCTGTTCATTTTCCTTTTTGCAGATCATTAATACATCGTGGGTATCAATCACGATAAATTCATCCAGTCCCTGTAAGAGTACCAATTTATCGTTGGGTGCTTTTACCATACAACGGGTAGCATCTATCACCACCACATTCTTACCTTGTACAGCATTGCCCAGGTAATCTTTTTCCAGGTTTTCGTAGGCCGATGCCCAGGTACCGAGATCGCTCCAACCGAAGTTGGAAGGAATCACATATACGTTGCCGGCTTTTTCCATAATACCATAATCGATGGAGATGTTGGTACATTGTGGATATACCCGGTCAATCACTTCTTTTTCCTGCGGCGTATTAAGTGCAAAAGTGCTTTGTTCAAACAGTTCATCGATTTCCGGTAAATACTGTTTGAATGCTGCCAGGATGGTTTTCACATTCCAGACAAAGATGCCGGCATTCCATAGGAAATCGCCGCTTTGCAGGAATGTTTTCGCCAGTTCCAGGTTAGGCTTTTCTGTAAATGTCTTCACCTGGTATACATTATCTGCCACTTGCTGCGGCTCAAACTGAATATAGCCGTAACCGGTATCCGGGCGGGTAGGCTTAATACCCAGGGTCAGGAGTGCGCTGTGTTTTTGAACAAACAGCAAGGCATTCAGACAGGCATTGGTAAAAGCCGGACCGTCCATAATCAGGTGATCAGCGGGCGCGCATATAATGTTGGCCAGCGGGTCCTGTTTGTGGATTTTGTGGGAAATGTAGGCGACGCAGGGAGCTGTATTTTTACGGGAAGGCTCACTCACAATATTTTCCTCTGCCAGATCCGGTAGCTGTTCACTCACCTTGGAAGTATATTGCTGATGCGTTACCACAAAGATATTCTCCTTTGGTATGAACTGTATAAAACGTTCATACGTCCACTGGAGGAGGGTTTTCCCGGTATTCAGGATATCCAGGAATTGCTTGGGATTGTCGGTGCGGCTATGGGGCCAGAAGCGACTGCCTATTCCCCCCGCCATAATGGCCACATAAAAATGGCTGTTCAGCTGTGTCATTTCTAAATAATTCCTTCTCTGATTAAATCATGTAAGTGAATAATACCTCTATACTGCTCTCCTTCCATGACCAGCAGTTGTGTGATGTCGTGGTGACGCATCATTTCCAATGCGTTGATCGCCAATTCATCCTGTTGAATCATTTTAGGGTGCAGTGACATAATATCTTTTGCAGTTACGGCAGCGGCCGGCACATTTTTCTCCAGCATTCTGCGCAGGTCTCCGTCTGTAATGATACCCCGGAGTAATCCTTGTTCATCCAATACAGCGGTAACACCCAGCATTTTAGACGATATTTCCACAATCACTTCTCTTAAAGAAGCGTTGTCTAAAACCTGGGGCGCCTGATGTTGTTTGCTCAGGTCTCCTACCTTAAGATACAACTTCTTACCCAATGCGCCGCCGGGGTGA
This sequence comes from Chitinophaga nivalis, assembly GCF_025989125.1. Lineage (NCBI taxonomy): Bacteria > Pseudomonadati > Bacteroidota > Chitinophagia > Chitinophagales > Chitinophagaceae > Chitinophaga > Chitinophaga nivalis. Next base: position 705,397 of record NZ_JAPDNR010000001.1, read on the forward strand.
AATTTGGCAAAATCCGCCGCTGTGAAGCCATGCCATTCGATCAGGCAAACGGCTAAAGCATCCCCCATCGCCAGCTGGGCGGTGGTGCTGGTAGTAGGCGCCAGGTTATTGGGACAAGCTTCCTGACTCACCGTCGTGTTCAATACATAGTCCGCTTCTGTTGCCAGAAAAGAGGCTGTATTTCCCACCATGGCCACCAGGGTGTTGCCAAAATTTTTTACCAGGGGAACCAGTACTTTTATTTCCGCGGAGGTACCGCTTTTGGAAATACACATTACGATATCTTCCTGCCGGATCATACCCAGGTCACCATGGATAGCATCCGCCGCGTGCATGAAAAGCGCCGCGGTACCGGTAGAGTTCAGGGTGGCTACAATTTTCTGCGCAATAATGGCACTTTTACCGATACCTGTTACCACCAGTCGCCCTTCACATTGGGCAACAAGCTCCACCACTTTCTCAAAGTCGGCATCTATAAATTGCTGCAAATCATTAATTGCTGAGGCCTCCATCGCAATTGTGCGCCTGGCTGTCTGTCCTATGTTAATGCTTTGATTCCTTTTCATGACGATTTACAAATTTATCATTTTTTAGTCAGCACTGGTGCTATCACGTAATTAATATTGATACTCCGCGTTTTTTCAGTAACTTCGTGTCCCCTAAAAAACATATAAACATAATTCGTCATTTGTTAGTTCTTTAGAGTTTAAATTTGAATGCAATGGCTGTTGTAAAGGAAAGTTTGATGGATGCATTACGCGAACATTTCGGGTTCGATTCCTTTAAAGGAAACCAGGAAGTAATTATAAAAAGCATCCTGGCCGGTAAAGATACTTTTGTCATAATGCCAACTGGTGGAGGTAAGTCACTATGCTACCAATTACCTGCTCTCATGAGCCCTGGTTGTGCACTAATTGTTTCACCCCTTATTGCTTTAATGAAAAACCAGGTTGATCTGGTACGCGGTTACAGCAGTAAGGATAACGTAGCACACTTCCTGAATTCCACTCTTTCCAAAGCGCAAATCAAAAAAGTGCGTACAGATCTGCTATCGGGTAAAACCAAGTTGTTGTATGTAGCACCGGAAACGCTCACCAAACAGGAAAATCTGGACTTTTTCAAGGAACTGAACATTTCATTTATTGCCGTGGATGAGGCGCATTGTATTTCTGAATGGGGACATGATTTCAGACCGGAATACCGTCGTTTGAAAGAAATGATCGACCAGATCAACGGAAATCTGCCCATTATTGCATTAACCGCTACTGCTACCCCTAAAGTACAGAGCGATATTGTAAAAAACCTGGCTTTAAATAACGCGAATATCTTTATTTCTTCCTTCAACCGTTCTAACCTGTACTACGAAATCAGGCCAAAACGCAAGAAAGACCAGACGATCAGAGATATTGTAAAGTTTATTCACCAGCATAAAGGCAAAAGCGGTATCATCTACACGCTGAACCGTAAAACCACAGAAGAACTGGCAGATATGCTGGTGGCCAACAACATCAAGGCCGTTGCTTATCATGCCGGTCTTGATCCGACCACCCGTGCCCAGCGACAGGATATGTTCCTGCATGAAGATACGGAGGTAATTGTGGCCACTATTGCTTTTGGAATGGGTATCGATAAGCCGGATGTACGGTTTGTAATTCACTACAACATTCCTAAAAGCCTGGAAAACTACTACCAGGAAACCGGTCGTGCCGGCCGCGACGGACTGGAAGGTCATTGCGTTTGCTACTACTCTCACAAGGATGTGCAAAAGCTGGAACACCTCATGCGCGATAAATCACTCAGTGAACGTGAAATGGGCGCCCAGCTGATTAACGAAACTGTTGCCTACGCCGAAAGTGCTGTGTGCCGCCGTAAAGTTATCCTGCACTACTTCGGAGAACAATTCGATCTGGAAAACTGCGGACAATGTGATAACTGCCGCAATCCTAAAGAAAAAATAGAAGTTAAAAACCGCGTTGTTATCATGTTGAAAGCCATCCGTGCCCTCGAAGAACGGTTTGGCAGCACTTATGTGATCAACATCATTACCGGTAAAACAAGTCCGCAGATCAGCACCTTCCGCCACGATCAGCTGGAGGTTTTCGGCGAAGGCAAAGAATTCGATGAACACTTCTGGAATTCCCTGATGCGGCAGATGATGCTGGAAGGCCTGATTGAAAAAGATATCGAAGAATACGGCCTGCTGAAAGTAACCGATAAAGGCAACAAATTCCTGAAGAAGCCTTACTCTATCATGGTGGCCCTGAACCATCAGTTCGATGAAGACGGCGCCGATGAGGAAGAAGAAGCAACTGCCGAAGCACAGGCCTCTGCAGACCCTGCCCTCTTCGAAATGCTGAAGGAACTGCGCAAAAAAGTGTCGAAGGAAAAGAACCTTCCTCCTTTCGTGATTTTCCTGGAAACATCCCTGGAAGATATGGCAACGCAATATCCTACCACGGTTCAGGAACTGGAAAAGATCCAGGGCGTGAGTAAGGGTAAAGCTATCCGTTACGGTAAACAGTTCGTGGATGTCATTTCCAAATTCGTGGAAGAAAATGATATCGTTAAACCGGATGATTTCGTACTGAAAAGTGTCGTGAATAAAAGCGGCATGAAAGTATTCATCATCCAGAATATCGATAAAAAAATACCGCTGGAAACCATCGCCAAAAACAAGGAAATCACCCTTTCCCAACTGCTGGATGAAATGGAAACCATTGTAGCCAGTGGTACCAAACTGAATATTGATTACTGCCTGGATGAAGAACTGGACGATTACGCCCAGGATGAAATCATGGAGTATTTTAAAGGATGTGAAACATCCAGCCTGGCACTGGCCCGGGAAGAGCTGATCGAAAACGATTATTCACTGGAACAGCTGAAGCTGATGCGCATCAAGTTCCTGGTCGTTTACGGCAACTAATTTTTATTTCGGTACGTAAGAGAGAATGCAATGAGTATCAAGAATATACAGGAAACCATCGCTGCCACCCGCGAAGAAGTGGTACACCACCCGTTATACGCTACTTTAGAAACCTTACAGGATGTACGCATGTTCATGCAATACCATGTATATGCAGTATGGGATTTTATGTCGCTGCTAAAAGGATTGCAGCAGCAACTCACCTGTGTGGAAGTACCCTGGATACCTAAAGGCAGCGCCGCTACCCGTTACCTGATCAACGAAATTGTAACCGGTGAAGAGAGCGATGTGGATATGAACGGTGACCGCTGCAGCCATTTTGAATTGTACGAACGCGCCATGCAACAGGCAGGTGCAGATACGCAACAAATAAAAGCGATTATAGCCGCTGCAAATGCCGGCAAGTCTATTGGAGCTATCCTGGCTGAATCGGCGCTTCCTGAGGCTGTAAAGGGCTTTTTAGGGTTTACTTTTGACGTGATTGCCAGCGGCCAGGCACATATCATGGCTGCGGTCTTTACTTTTGGCCGCGAAGACCTGATCCCGGATATGTTTTATGCCCTGGTAAAAGATCTTGCAGAGAAGTTTCCCGGCAAGCTGGATACCTTCATCTACTACCTGGAAAGACACATCGAAGTAGACGGCGATCACCACAGTCAACTGGCTATGCAAATGGTACAGGAACTATGTGGCGACGATCAGCAAAAGTGGACAGAAGCAGCTGAATATGCCCGGCAGTCGCTGTATTGGAGGAATCAACTGTGGAGTGGTATTCTCGCTGAGAAAGTTTTTTTATAAAAAATATTTGAAAAAATTTTGCAATTCAAAAGATTGTATTACTTTTGCAATCCCTTCACGAGAGAAGGACAACAAAACAGATGGTGCGGTAGCTCAGTAGGTAGAGCAAAGGACTGAAAATCCTTGTGTCGCCGGTTCGATCCCGGCTCACACCACGAAGAAAGCTTCACAGAAATGTGAGGCTTTTTTTATGCCCATACTTTTCTACTCCCTCACTATTATGATAACAATTCCGCACCATCTGATGCTAATCAGGATCAAGTTGAAAAGCTGGGCTAATCATAAATTTTAAGCATAGCGTTTAGCCTTCTTTGGGCTCCCAAGTCGAAACATCACTTAAATGATGTTTGTATTAAGTACACGACTATACCCCTCAATTCACAGATACGCTTATTGCCACTCATGTACCCAGGAGAGAGATCAATATCCTAACTCCCATTCCATACTTCATTATAAGCAGCTATTGGGGCCTTACAATACTCTGTTTATGTTTGGTTATAGCGTCGTGCATTTGCGCTCCAAATGCTGTCATAGCCGTCAGGATGGGGATAACCATTTTACCGATCTCGCTTAGTTCATACTCGACACGCGGTGGTTTTTCGTTATAACTGTGCCGGATAATCAATCCGTCATCCTCTAATTCTTTCAACTGTTCAGTCAATATCTTGCGCGAGATATCCGGTATTTGTACCGCCAGCTTTCCAAATCGAACAGCTCCATTTACCAGCCGGCCCAGGATAATTGGTTTCCACTTCCCGCCGATATAAGTCATCGTATGCACGATTGGGCAGGAAGATGTATGCGCTTTAAATTTCTTCATTGGTTACATGAATGTTACCACTTTTCGGCTTTTAGTTACCTGAACGTTACCGCCAATTCGTGGTGTGCGAATAAATGAATGCAACGGTTTTAGTTACTTTATGAAACTAATGTAAATCGATTTTTCAGTAAATGAACATCGTATCACTAAAAAACAAGTCGCATGAAAAATAAACAAGCAACTGAGGCGGTATTACAGGGGAAAATTGCCCTTGTAACCGGAGGAACAAAGGGAATTGGTAAGGCTATTGTCAGAAGACTGGAGCAAGCAGGTGCAACGGTTATCGTCACCGCCCGAAACCCACCGAATGAACCGGATGTTACCTATTCATTTATTGCTGCAGACCTATCCCGGGCTGAGGAGGTCAGCAAAGTAGCCAATATGATCAATGAGCAATTCGGGCGAATAGATATACTAATTAATAACATGGGGGCCAACACGTACCCAGGTGGAGGATTCAGCACCCTAACGGATGAACACTGGGACCTGGCCCTGCAAGTTAACCTGCTTTCTTCTGTTCGTTTGGATAGAGCTTTATTGCCTAAAATGCTGGAGCAAAAAAGTGGGGTGATCATTCATATATCTTCTACCAGCGGCCAGTTCCCCATCTGGGAGTCTACGATGGCTTACAGTGTCGCAAAATCAGCATTAAATACCTATAGTAAAGCATTGGCTACAGAAGTAGCCGGTAACGGGGTAAGAGTCGTAACCGTGTCTCCAGGTTTAAATAAAACAGCCGCTATGACAGCCTTTTTGGAGAATTATGCCCAACAAGCCAATTGCACAGTGGAAGAAATGACCCGTAAACTTTTTGAAAGGGTTGGCGGTGTACCATTAGGAAGAATGGCTGAGCCGGAAGAAACAGCAGAACTGATCTACTTCCTGGTTTCTCCGGCAGCCTCTTATATCACAGGCGCGAACCTCATTATTGATGGAGGAAATTTCCCGGTAGTAAAATAAAAGCTCCGTCAATACAGACTGTAACGAAAGTAAACCGTCTCCTGTGTTTGTATAAACAAGGAGACAGTTTTAATGTATATCAGTCTGTATTATGCAAAGAAAGACTTCTTCTTCCTACTGGTTGTCCGGTTATTGAGAAAGTTCCGGATAACACTTCACTAGCTATTAAGATTTATTTTGTTATTCCCCCTTCTATCTATAAGCTGGCGTTCCTTTTAGCACTATATGAGATCCCGCTGTCTTCGTACCCTCATAAGATCAACTGAAAGCAGAAATACAAAAAATATTTTTCATGAAGATCTTAATTGTTTGTTTAAAGTCCAGTAAGTCGATTGTTACACACATAATTTTTCGTTTGTACGTTACTGTTATTGATACTTGTTCCCTTCCTGAGATATCGTGGCTTTATTACATCCCGATAGCCCATCCTATGTTTCCGAATAATTGCTTCCTTGAAACAGTTCATCATCCCTCATGAACTGCAGATATCCATATTTTAATATGGTATGCTTAGAAAGCAATAAATAAAATAGAACAATCAACAGATGGAGATCTGTTCCCATTTTTCTACAATTCATTAAATATCATATTGGAAAAAATTATACATCCACATCGTTATAATGGAAAAAATTATCTATTATTATAACCTAACTGAGTTATAATGGAAAAAAATCTACCGATTCATTTACGGGAAATAATATTTTCCTTTCTCACTCCCCCGCCCCCTCTTCACAGAAAATCCGGACCAGATTATTCCGTTGAAAATCCGTTTTCAGTTCCAATGTTTTCGAGGATGATCCAAACCGGATACGCAACACTGCAGTATTAGGTGATATACTCCCCAGATTATCGGCCACAAAAAGTAATTTATTCTCTCCTGGTTGTAAAACAACCAGAAGCTGCTGCACTTGTTTTTTCACCGGAAATCCGCTGGCAATCCAGGTGTCATTTAACCGTAGCGAAATACTGTCGCCATCTTCCTGTTGTGCATCCCATAATTCCAGCACAATATTGCGTTGTTGCACCGTCAGAGAAGTAATAAACTGATCTTTCCGGGAAGTAGCCTGCTGCGTGTTTGTACGGGGTAACAATGGTGCTATAATACGCCTCGGGACAGTTGGTTCCCGATAAAGCTGTGCCACCAGAAACGTTGCATATTTATTGGAACGGTTACTGAAATCAAAACTATAGGGATGCCCATCAGCGTGCAGGCGCAGATCTCCGGTATTCGGTGGAATACCGCCATAGTTATCAGCAAAAAAAGTGAGGATGTTCAAACCGGTATCCAGCTGAAGCCGCTGCTGCCGGGTATGTTCATTGACTTCCATCCGGTCTTTCAGTAATACCCCGTTATGGAGTAGTGTAACGGTATCTTTATCCAGTTCATCTTTATCAATGATCATCATTTCTGCTACACTGTCTTTCACCTTTATCAGATCATAGATACCAAAGTAAATGGAATCCGCATCCCCCTCCAGTATCCGTTTTGTCTGCGTACTTTTCCAGGGAGCAACAGCTGTTTGTTTTAACCGGATATCTTCATTGTATAAAAAGTTGCGCAATGCCACTTTACTGTGCACATAAATTTCATCTTCTGCATATAAATTATGCATAAATAACCCGAAGGAATTTATCCACATTCTTTTTATATGCATGACTGGTGGGGTTCCGGCTTCATAGTCAAATGTACCGTTCAGATAAATCATCCAGGGGCCTAACCGGAAAGGGGTTTCACTGACTGGAAATTTATTTCTGCCTATACCCAGTTGCCAGTCATTTTTTTTGGCCAGTAGCAATTCGTAGGTACCGGAAAAAGATTGGTATTCCAGTTTCAGTAACGCGGGATACAAGGTTTGCTGCTTGCCTGCTCCAATCTGCAGTTCCAGGTGTATGGGCGCAGCAGTTCCCCGCTTATAGGTCATTTTCCAGGTACCCGGCCATTTATCTGTCTGGGCACCGGCTTTAATAACCATCGTCAATAGCAGAAACAGTAAAAGGTGCCGTATATACCTCATAGTAATAAGTTAACAACTTATCACAATTACGGACTTTCTACCGGCAAATTATCATCACATTTTAAAAGCGCCTGGATATGCCGGCTAATATTGGTGGAGCGGCGGTCTAAACGAGCCGTACTATGGCTCACCAACAAATCAAACAAGTCTATCTTTCCCCGTTGTACACATTTCCGGAATAAGGTCAGGTCTTCTTCATTGATCACCCTTTTTTCATCCATACAGCTGTATAGCAGCAGGTAGTGGACGTCGAATCTGCTATGATGGAGATACTGCAGAATAGGCCGCACATCGTGCTCACTGTTATCAAATACCAGACTGATACCGATGGCAAACGAAATATGTGCATGTATATGATGTTCCAATACATCCCTTACATGTGCCAGATAGGCGGCAGAGGTAATCGTACTGTTAGACGCATTGATGACGACAAAGCTTTGTCCATTCAAATGAGGAGCCGTAAAGGGTCGTTTAAATGGGAAAAAATGTTTCCGGTCAAAAACATGTTGTAACGTTCTTTTGGTACCTGCAAGCGGATAACCTACCAGCACAAATAATTTTCTAGGTTTAGAGTCCATCCCCAAAAAAGCACGAAATTTCCGAGAAAAATGTTAATCCGATCTTAACGCAAAAGGAAATAATATTTTACAGCGAAGCGGCCAATACAGCAATCACTTTTGCACAGGGTAAAAAGAGTACCTGCGCCAGCAAAGTACCCACTACCCGCGCCAGCACCATGTATATAATAAATCGCCGGAAAGCGGATTGACTCAGTTTTCCCAATACAACATCATCCGTCAGTACAGAGATGTGCGGATCTATAAACAACGACATCAGAATAGTGGCAAAACCATTGATGACGGCCGATAAATTACTGGCGGTAGTCCGATATTCGGGGTTCAGATAAGCAGCATATACACAGGACAACACGCCTATTGTTGTAATCGCTACCGCCAGCACATTGTAGGAAAATATTTTCCACGGAAAAGCGCTCTTAAAGTCCAGGTTTTTTACATGTGCTGCGGAGGGCATTTTAATACTCTCTTTTACAAACTGTATCCCGGCGCCGGAAAATCCCAAATAGAATAACGCCGGTAATGATTTATGCACACTGAAATGCACTACCGCCCGGGAAAACAGGCGCCGGAAAGTGGGTATCAGGAAAGCACCCAGTACCGTTCCCAGGGTGCAGGAAAAAATAATCAACTGGAAAACAAAGGTGTTTTCGAAAATATGGTCTTTTATATTTTGTTCCACTGTTTTGGCCAGTAGAGGTGCCTGAAATCCATTGGCAGTCCTGGATATTAATATTAGGATATTAAAAAGAGAGAAAGTAATGGCAATACGGCCTGTCTGTACTCCTACAATCCTTACCGCATAGGCTAACGTGCCAATAAGGTTGATCAATAGGGTAAGCGCAAGTACAATGATAATCTGGGTTGTCATTTCTGATATGGTTTTTCTGCGATTTTTAAAAGTAATAATTATTCAGCGGTTATGCCTGCTGAACGGGACCATGATACGATTTATATCTAAAAATTAACCTGCCGGTAAGGGATCATCCTTTCTTTTTATTTGTATTTTGTACGCTTATTCCTACGTTAGTAAATCCATCCACATGAAAAGATTAATGCTATTTTGTTTATTCCTGCTCCCATGTCTGGCATTTGCACAAAATCAGCTGATTCAGATAGCCACACAGCATACCAAACTGGTATACGGGATCAGTAGAGAAGGTAAACTTATACAACGTTTTCTGGGCGACCGGCAACAACCGGTACTACCGGATTCCCTGGTCAGATTAGTACAGGAAGCCTATGTACCTGCCGGTATGGAAAGCTTGCTGGACCCGGCAATACGGATGATACATCCAGATGGCAACCCATCCCTGGATCTCCAATATGTTACCCACGCCACTACCCGGAAAAACAACCTGGTAACCCTCACCACCATTACCCTTAAAGATCCCGTGTATCCGGTAAACGTTACCCTGTACTTCGAGGCCTATGAACAGGAAGATGTGATCAAAGCCTGGTCTGCCATCAGCCATACGGAATCTCAACCGGTACGGCTGACAGCCTATGCTTCTTCCATGTTGCATTTTAACCCCGGCAAATACTGGCTGACCCAGTTCCACGGCAACTGGGCAAAAGAAGCCAATATGACCACCCAATACCTGACACCAGGCATGAAAGTACTGGACAGCAAACTGGGGGTACGGGCCAATATGTTTCAGTCACCGATGTTTTTACTGGGTGTGGATAAACCGGCTGAAGAAAATACCGGTGACGTGCTGGCTGGGACCCTCGCGTGGACCGGCAATTTCAGATTCGGATTTGAGATCGATGAAAACCAGTCCCTCCATATCAGTTCCGGTATCAATCCTTACGCCAGCGAGTACACGCTGCCGCCTAACGAGGTATTCACCACACCGGCCCTGATCTTCACCTGGTCTTCCAAAGGAACAGGTTTAGCCAGCCGAAACCTCCATCACTGGGCACTCAACTATGGTGTACTGGATGGTCATGGCCCCCGGTTTACCCTGCTCAACAACTGGGAAGCTACCGGCATGGATTTTAATGAACAAAAGCTAACTCATTTATTCGGCGATGCCGCGCGCCTGGGCGTAGACCTCTTTTTACTGGATGATGGCTGGTTTGGCAACAAGTTTCCCCGCAACAACGATCATGCTGGTCTGGGAGACTGGGACCCGGATACCACCAAACTCCCGCATGGACTGGGTTACCTGGTGAAAGAGGCAGATAAACAAGGAGTGAAATTCGGTATCTGGCTGGAACCGGAAATGGTAAACCCCAAAAGTGAACTTTATTCCCAACATCCGGACTGGATACTCCGGCTTCCCAATCGGGCAGAACATTATTTCAGGAATCAGCTGGTGCTGGACCTGACTAATCCCGCTGTACAGGATTTTGTGGTGGGGGTAGTCGATAAAACCTTGTCGCAGGCGCCGGGGATAGCCTATATCAAATGGGACTGCAACCGCATGCTAACCAATACCTACGCTCCTTTCCTGCAGGATAAACAATCACACCTATTTATTGCCTATACCCGTAGTCTCTACCAGGTATTGGAAAGAGTAAGGGCCAAATATCCACACCTGCCTATCATGCTATGCTCCGGTGGCGGGGGCCGCACCGACTATGGCGCTTTAAAATATTTTACGGAATTCTGGCCCAGTGATAATACAGATGGGTTGGAAAGAATTTATATCCAATATGGTTATTCTCATTTCTTCCCGGCGAAAACAATGGCAGCTCATGTAACAAATTGGGGCCGGCAGTCGCTGAAATTCCGTACCGATGTAGCCATGATGGGCAAACTGGGTTACGATATCAAAGTGAGTGATTTTACGCCTCAGGAGCTACAGTTTAGCCAGCATGCAGTAAAAACGTATAGCCGTATCAGTGATATTGTATGGAGTGGTAATATTTACCGGTTGGTATCTCCCTATGAGCAACACAGGGCTGTCTTTTTATACAGCAGCGAAAACCGGCAACGGGCCATCATCTTTAACTACATGATGCAGGTACAAAAACAGGATATTTTTCCACTGGTAAAACTACAGGGACTCGATCCACATCGGCATTACAGAATCAAAGAAATAAACCTGTTTCCCGGCACTGTTTCTTCCTTTAATTTTCAGCGGGTATATCGGGGCGATTTCCTGATGAATGTGGGTATTAACTTATCTGGTGTACGCCCGCAGGCGCTCACCAGCAATATATTTGAGCTCACGGCAGAATAGTTGACAAGAAAAATACCGGAGTGTTTTCTCACCAAGCATCCCTTGTATTTTTTATACTTCCGGAGACGATTATTTTGTATATAACGTTAACGTATATACGTAATAATAAAATGATATTATCACCCTTCCTACGAACCGGTTTTCAGCTTACTGAAAACCGGTTCGTTTTTTCCCGCTTTCATCACAGTAATACAGTCGTTCTATACCCACTTTGATTGATTATCTTCACGGCATAATAATTACATTATTTATCATCAATAGCTCCAGGTATATCACCCGGAGCGGGCTAATAACAGTATCTGTTAATTAGTTATCTTTCATGTGTTTAAATCAGGAGAAACCTTGCATACCCTTATTACTTATCTGTCAGAATCAAACTGGCACATCTATATCAAGATAGGCAGCTACCTACTCATCGCACTTACATTTCTGGGAGTTGCCGGTACCATTCTGCTGGAAAACCGCAATCCGGTGAAAGCGATGGCCTATATTCTGCTGTTGGTATTTGTGCCGGTGGTAGGCCTCATTGTCTATTATTATTTAGGCCGGGACCTCCGTAAAAAACGACGCTTTACCCTGAAAGGCAGCAAAGATGAAGTGCTGTTTGCCAAATACTGGCAATCACAGCGGCCCCATATAGAACAAATGCAGGTAGAACTCCGAAAAAAAACAGGTAATAAACAGGAGCTTTCTGCCATGCTCCTGAATACCCGGCAATCTGTTTTAACGAAAAATAACCAGGTACAATTGCTGATCAATGGAGAAGAAAAATTTCCGGTCGTCTATGCTGCCCTCCGTGCAGCCAGACACCATATCCATATTGAATATTACATGATTGCCGACGATGATGTCGGTAACACCATAGCGGAGATATTAATAGAGAAACTGCAACAGGGAGTACAGGTACGTTTCCTCTACGATGATATGGGCAGCGATCGTATCGGTAAAATTCCCAAACGTCTCAAAGCACATGGCGCCAGTGTATATCCTTTTTCACCAGTGTTGGTAGATTTCTACCTGAATGCCAACTACCGCAATCACAGAAAAATCATTGTTGTAGACGGCACCGTTGGATTTGTTGGCGGCATTAACCTCGATGAACGATACATCAATAACGGCAAGCACAACATCTACTGGCGGGATACACACCTGAAAATAGAAGGAGATGCCGTAAACATATTACAGCTGCAGTTCCTGATGAGTTATCGCTATTGCAGTAAGGAAGTATTTCCCTTTGAAACGCCCTACTTTGGACCGTCTGCCCTCACCGGCACCTGTTTTACGGATATTGTAGCCAGCGGACCGGATTCTGAATGGCCGATGGCGATGGAATGTATATTAATGGCTATCAACGTCGCTAAAAGAAGAATCAGGATTACCAACCCTTACTTTATTCCTACGGAAGAACTGCTGACCGCCTTGCAAATGGCTGCCTTAGCAGGTAAAGAAGTACAATTGTTATTACCGTGGAAAGGAGACTCTTTTATAGTACAGCATGCAGCACTTTCGTATATAAAGCCATTACTGGCAGCAGGCGTAAAAGTATTCTTTTACACCCGTGGTTTTATTCACGCCAAAACCATGGTAATAGATGATAATCTGGCCTGGGTGAGCTCTGTAAATTTCGATAACCGCAGCTTTTACCTCAACTGTGAGATTGCCGCTTTATTGTATGATGAAGAAGTGGCGGCCAAATTAAACCGGGTATTTGAAGAAGATCTGTTGCATGCTGTTCCTGTCCAGGAAACGCGGTGGAACAAACGAAATGTGATGAACCGGTTCCTCGATGCGGTATGCCGTTTACTTACGCCCCTCTTATAGGGGCCTAATTCCGGTCTTCTTCAAGGTCAGGGAACTCACCCCTATCTTCTTCCAGATCTTCGTGCCTGTCGCCTCCCAGGCTATAAAGATTGTTTTCCTCATCTTCTTCCCCGATAGCTTCCGCGTCATCGTCCAATTCTGCGCCGGGAATATCCAGGTCATCTCCTACTTTATCCTGTCTCCAGTCAGGCACGCCTTCTTCCCGTTGTTCACCGCGGGTATGTTTACTTTCGGGCAGCTCACTGTTATGCCGGAAAGATCCGGTAACCTGGTCCATATCCAGATCTACGGATTTATCGCGGTTGTTGGGGTTCATGATGTCTTCGCTGGCAGGATAGGTAGGATACCCGGGAAATTGTTCCGTTTCTTTTACCGGTTTTTCGCTGTTTTGGGGCGCCGGTTTAGCATTTTTGTTGTTTTTGTTTGCCATAGTGATAAACATTTAACACTAAAAATGCCTGAAAATGTCGTGCCACAGCCGTTAGCCATGTATATAAACCATGTGGAAGCATAATAGGAATAGGGAATAACAGGTAATAGCTGCTTATTCCGCGTTTTTCCCAGGCATACTCAACTGTAGTGATACCCCAGCTGAATATAGCCGGATCTGCCCATCCCCGATCCCACTTAGTGGAATTTTGGCGTAAGGTTGTATCCCCATGAATAGCTTTTTCCCCACCCGATGTTGGTACAGAAGCCCCACGTTCAATACACCGAAATAATGTTGATTCTCATTTTTCAGGGAGCGTTCCTTTACCTGGCCATATTTGTAGTTATACCGGTATTTCTCCAGTACCATAAAATAATTGGATATCCCGGCTGTAGCACTAAACAGGCTGTTCTTTCTTTCCAGGAAAGCATAATTGACGTTGATCGGTATATCCAATACATCACAATAAGCTTTTACATTATCCAGTTTGTAATACATGGCCGGGTCCTGTGCCCAGGCCCAGGCTTTATAATCACCGGGAGGGGCCGCATATACTTTTTTATTGTAGATGGCGCCGGAAGTGGCAAACCATTTCCGGCCAAAGTAATAGTGCAAGACAACGCCGGCATTCACCCCCATATTACCATATTTGAACGAAGGCGTCACATTAATATCTGAGCCGAGGGTAATACCAAAATACAAACCCTTTCTCCTTTGGTTATTATGTACTACACGTTGATTAGCTATTGGCTGTATCTCAGTATTGACAGGTATTTCAATCGTGTCTTTTTTTTTCGTATAGTCGTTACAGTTATTAACAATTTTTAACGGCAGTAAATCATCATCCTCATCATAGCCGGATGCTATCAACGAAATATTACCGGCGGCAGGTAAATAGGCATCAGCAACTTCTTTTTCCGGGACAAGCACCTTAAAAGGGAGCGGTCTGATAATAGTGGGTGTAACAGCCCCAGATTTCTTTTCTTTATAATTCTCCGCAGTTGCCGCCAATGCTGTTTTCGGGAGATGATTAACTTTTAGGGGAGCCGGAACAGCCGCCGCCTGTAGCAGCTGGACTGCCTGCCCATTTGTAATAGCGGGATAGGAAATGGTGTCTGTAATAGCCGGAACCTGGAACCGATTTTTCCGGCTGATAGTGGTTGAAACAGGGAGCCACCACCACCCGGCTATTACCGGTAGTAGCAACAATAACCACCACCAGTATGCAGCGGGTTTTCGTCCCTCTTCTGCATCCAGGAGTAATTCCATTTTTCTCCAGGCATCCTGGTCAAAAGGAATATCAGCTTCATTCAGCTTTTCGCGGACACTATTTTCAAATGCTTCACTCATTTTTATACAACGACATATTTATCCCTATTCCATCTGTTGATGAATGATGTATGGTGGCTTTTATTATTTTTTCTTTCAGTATTTTTTTGGCTTTAAATAAGTTGGATTTGGAAGTGCCTTCTGAGATGCGCAACATACTGGCGATTTCCTGATGCTGGAAACCTTCCATTACATACAAATTAAATACAGTCCGGTAGGCCGGCGGTAATGTCTGTACTTCTCTCAGCAATTCTTCATAGGATAACTTCTCGACAATCCGATCATCTGTTCCGGGATCTTCTACCTGGGAAATGTCCTCTACGAAAACCAGCTTCTTTTTGTTTCTCAGAAAATCGATGGAAGTATTGACCATGATTTTTCCAAGCCAGGTTTTAAATGGTCTGGATGTATCAAAAGAATGAATGTGCTGGAATATTTTCAAAAAACCATCGTTCATAATTTCTACGGCTTCCTCCTTATTTTGTGCGTACCTCAAACAAATACTCATTCCGTACCCGAAAAAATTCCGGTACAGTAATTCCTGGCTGTTGCGGTCTTTCTTACAGCAACCTGCTATCAGGTCGTTAATATGGTGTTGGTCATGCACAAACAATTCTTGCCTGGTTTTATGAAGAACAGTTTTTGGTTCTTCTCAAAAGCATCCCGGTATAATTATCACAGTAAAAATGATGCTTCACCTTTTTATACGTGTAGATCAAAAAAAGGGTTGCCTGGGGCGCGAAAAATTATTTAGACGTAAAAAATCGCATTTTTAGGCGTTATTTTCACTTCACCCCTATTTTCAACACTTATATCCGGGCATTTCAAGATCTTCGAATTTTACCCCCTTTCTGAAAGTCGATTTTTGGCCGATTTCTCCATTTTTTTGCAAAAATGGACTTTAAAAAATCAAAAAGGCACACTGATGAATTCAGCATGCCTTTTAAATATTGTCGTTGTTTTATAATTATCGTCCCATGTATACCATCAGGATCTGCACATCACTAGGGTTCACTCCACTGATCCTGCTAGCCTGCCCCAAAGTATGTGGCCGTATCTTGTTAAATTTCTGTCGGGCTTCATTAGACAGCGATACCAATTTTGCATAATCAAAGTTCTCCGGAATCACCAGATCTTCCAATTGGCTCATCTTTTTCACCAATTCATTTTCCTTCTCAATATACACATCATACTTGATTTGGATCTCTGCCTGTTCCAAAGTTTCTTTATTGAATCCGGCCAGGGCCTGTCCAATCTTTGGTACCTGATCTTTCATAGCAAAGATATCCAGTCCCGGACGCAACAGAATCTGATGTGCCTTTTGTTTTTGGGTAAGTGGGGCTGATGATTTTTCGGTCAGCAATGCACTGATTTCTTCCGGTTCGATAGACAGTTCTTTCAGGATGTTTTTTATCTGTGTCACCCCATCTTTCTTTTGCTGTACTTTCTGCATTCTTTCTTCTGATGCCAGGCCCATTTTATAGCTTCTTTCCGTTAACCGGAGATCCGCATTGTCCTGACGCAGGAGTGTTCTGAACTCCGCACGGGAAGTAAACATCCGGTAGGGTTCTTCGGTACCCTTGTTGATGAGGTCATCGATCAACACACCAATATAGGCTTCACTTCTTTTCAGTACAAAAGGTGCTTCTTCTTTTGCCTTCAGGTGCGCATTGATACCAGCCATTAATCCCTGACAGGCAGCTTCTTCATAACCGGTGGTTCCATTAATCTGTCCGGCAAAGAAAAGGTTCTGCACTTGTTTGGTTTCAAGGGAGAACTGGAGCTGTGTAGGTGGGAAGAAATCATATTCAATCGCATATCCAGGTCTGAACATCCGGCAGTTTTCAAAGCCGGGCACCAGGCGTAATGCTTTCATTTGCACATCTTCCGGTAAAGAGGTAGAGAATCCGTTTACATAAATCTCTACGGTATCCCAACCTTCCGGTTCTACAAACAACTGATGCCGCTCCCTTTCGGCAAAGCGGTTTATTTTATCTTCAATGCTGGGGCAATAACGAGGCCCTGTTCCCTGAATACGTCCCTGGAACATTGGCGACCGGTCAAAACCAGTCCGTAACATCTCATGTACAGCATCGCTTGTATAGGTAATCCAGCAACTTCTTTGTTGAGCCGGTTTTATTTTTTCCACGTCGAGGTAAGAGAATCCTACTATTTCCTCATCCCCCAACTGTTCTTCCATTTTGGAATAGTCCAAGCTCCGGCCATCAATCCGGGGCGGGGTACCTGTTTTTAAACGATCGCTTTCAAAGCCCAGGGAAACCAGTTGTTCGGTGATACCGGTGGCCGCTTTTTCTGCCACACGTCCTCCGCCAAACTGTTTATCCCCGATATGTATTACACCATTCAGGAAGGTACCATTGGTAAGTACTACCGCTTTAGCTTTGATTTCATGTCCTAAGCCAGTAACTACCCCATAACAACGACCATCTTTTACCAATAATCCTTTTACCATATCCTGGTAGAAGTCCACATTCGGTGTCTTTTCCAAAGCCTCTCTCCACTTCGCGGCAAAAAGCATCCGGTCATTTTGTGTGCGGGGGCTCCACATAGCGGGCCCCTTGGAACGGTTCAGCATCCGGAATTGAATCATGGATTGATCCGTAATGATACCGGAGTAACCACCCAAAGCATCTATTTCCCGAACAATCTGTCCTTTTGCAATACCTCCCATGGCAGGGTTACAACTCATCTGAGCGATGGTTTGCATATTCATGGTTACCAATAGTACTTTGGAACCCATATTGGCAGCAGCAGCAGCAGCTTCGCAGCCCGCATGTCCTGCACCTACAACAATTATATCGTATGATGGAAACATAATCAATTTTAGAAAGTGCAAAATTACGTAGAAGAAGGGAGATTGTAGATAGAAAGTGGAATGTTCCACGTGGAACATTAGCAGCTACAAAAAGGGATCTGTTTTTCAGAAAATGACAGCGAAAATTAAAATGTTCCACGTGGAACATTCCCTTCTCTTCCTGTAAATTTCACAGAAATTTTTCGCTGATTCAAAAGATCCTAAAATGAAAAATGTTCCACGTGGAACATTTTAATGCTGGAATATTTTTAAAGAAAGATTTACGCTTCAAAGTAAAGTGCCAGATTCTCATCTTCTTTACTTCTCATCAGCTCCGCTTCTTTTTTACTTTTGTCTTTATACCCGCACAAATGTAAAGCACCATGAAAAATAACCCGGTGTAATTCCTGCTCATTTGAGACCCCAAACTTTAACGCATTGTCTACTACCCGATCAATACTAATATAAATTTCCCCCTCCGTTACATCCGGATCTTCTCCCATCTCAAAAGTCACAATATCCGTATAGGTATCATGCTGTAAAAACTGTTTATTGATTTCGAGCAGGTATGCATCTGAACAAAACACGTAATGCAAACTTTTTAACCCCTGCCCTTCTCTTTCAAATAATGCTGCAAGGAATGATTTTAATTTTCTCTTTTCTTTCAGGTTCACTTTAACCTCGTGAACTGTAAATTGAATTGCCATCTCGATGTCTAAAATTATATGCATGTAAAAGTAAAGTGAAATTTTGGATTCGATCCCTATTCTTTTTTGCATATTGCATCTTCAAGGGTACCTTTGCGAGGCATTCATTCATTATTAACAACTTCCCATGGTGCCGGGACTAAGTTTAAACAGATTAATCAGTAGATAATGAAAAAAGACATTATTAAATTATCCACCCTGTCGGCAGGTAGAAGCGCGGTAATTGTAGAATTCGAAAAAGATGATCTTCATATTAAACTGATGGAAATGGGTTGCGTACCTGGTGAAACAGTAAAGATCGAAAAAATTGCACCACTGGGTGATCCTATTTCAATAATGGTAGCCGGGTACAATTTGTCTTTAAGAAAAACTGAAGCTGATCATATTTGGGTAGAGGAAATATAATTTCCTCTACTTTTTTATTTTATCCCCAATAACACAGAAAATTTTCCGAAAAAATCCTCTTTTTTCCACTTCACTCACCTTTTTCCAGTGATTTACTCACATTTCTACTCCTTTTTTACAGAAATTTTTAATTAAAATAGAAAAACACAGAAATTTTTGTGAAAAAACGTCGCTTTTTCCACATTTCTTCCTAAAATTCATGTTTTTCCTCCCCGAAAATAATTATTTGCGAAATCTCTTTTACCTTTTCCACATTTTCATTGGGATTTCTTAAAAAAATATCTTCTTAAGCAAAGAATTATTTCTGCGCTAAAAAATTTACTTCCTCATTTTTTTGATGCCCTCTCCTTTCTCTTTTCCATCATCAGTTCAACCGCATAAAAAATATTTAATTCTCAAGACCTATCTCACCCGTTGAGAATACGCCGAACATTAAACTTCGTCCATCTTCCCGGATACAAAAAAATATGCAATTCTCAGTCGCCACCCATCATCATCTCATCAGCACAAAATTCAAAAACATGTCCTTACCCCGGAAAAATATTGCAGACACAATTCTCAGCGCCTTCCCTTTCCGCTGAGAATCTTACTAAATTTTATTCCGCAAAAGGAGGATTACACAATCACAAAATTCTGGATTCTCAGCGCCCTCCTTGTGCGCTGAGAATTGTTCCAAAATAAAATTCCGGGAAAAATTTAAAGCTGGTACAGGCATACAATTCTCAGCGCCTTGTCAGCGCGCTGAGAATCTATTGTAAAAAGCCCATCCGATCAGCGACTAAAAAGTAGCTGGTAATATCTCATTCTCAGCGCCTTCATAACGCGCTGAGAATTTCACCGATTAACCCAAAACAAGACTGAAGCTTATTTATTCATTTCATCGGATTCTCAGCGCCCTCGCAAAGCCCTGAGATTTTAATGGATGCCGCGACCTCCGGGGTACCCTGGAACTGCCCTTATTCTCATGACCTTATGAGCGTGCTGAGAATAATACAAAATGCAAAATCCCGTGGTTACCCCAGCATCTGAAAAAAAATTCAATTCTCATGGCCTTCCTAAAAAATAACATCCTTGCTACCTGAGCATCCAATAGCGCAATAAAAAATATAAAGATGAATGGTAATATCAAGTCGTTAGGTATGGCTGTAAACGGCATTTAATGCACAAAAATCTGTAAAGAAGAAAAAAAGATAAGGCCTGAGAATACGATAGAAAATTTACTTACGGCGTAACCACACAGAAAAAAAATTTATGAAATTCTCAGCGCCTTCATTTTTGAGTAGGCTCCCACTGCGACAGTTAAAATTTCGCACCCCATATCAGGAAAAAATACAAATACAGCATCCTCATGAAATAACTAGTGCGCTGACAATAGAATAAAAAATAAAAACCTGCACTTACCCAAGGAGATAAAAAAAAATTGGATTCTCAAGCCGCTAAAAAACAAAAAAACAACGGTAAATTCTTTCAAGAATGCTCTGAAGCCATACCAGCACGTGAATAAAGGAGAGATGTCGGGAAACAAACTAAAATATCGAAAGCTCAGCAGCTTCATAACACGCTGAGAATTAACCGATTCGTATACACATACGAAAGCCGTGAGTATATACAATTCTCACGGCTTTCAGTCAGTAGATTTAAATCTATTATATAAAAATAAAATTCAAATTTAATTGTAAATCAACATGTTATATTAAAGTCCAGCTTGTGCACTAATTTCCAACATCCGCTCAATCGGCTTTTTAGCCGCTATACGCAGTGTTTCTTCCATAGTAATTTCCGGCTGTTCGTATTCCATACACAGGTAAAGCTTCTCCAGTGTATTCAATTTCATGTGTGGACAATCATTACAAGCACAAGCATTATTTGGTGGAGCAGGAATAAATGTTTTACCCGGATTTTCTTTTTGCATCTGGTGAAGAATACCCGTTTCAGTAACAACAATAAATTCCTGGGCATCATCTTTCTGACTGAACTTCAGCAACGCCGTGGTGGAACCAACAAAATCTGCAATAGCCAACACCGCCGGTTCACATTCCGGATGGGCAATTATTTTTGCCTTTGGGTGACGAATCTTCAGTTTGGTGATCTTTTCCAGGGAGAAAATTTCGTGTACCATACAGGCTCCATTCCACAAAACCATGTCTCTACCCGTTTTTTTGATCAGATAGGCCCCTAAATTGCGATCAGGTGCAAAGATGATGGGCTGATTGTGAGGGACGCTTTCAATGATTTTTTCGGCATTAGAAGACGTACAAATGATATCGCTGAGTGCCTTGATACCCGCCGAACAGTTAATATACGAGATAACGATGTGATCAGGATAACGATCCCGGAACTTTTTAAACAGTTCCGGAGGCGCGCTGTCGGCCAGGGAGCAGCCGGCCTTGAGATCCGGCAACAGCACTTTTTTCTGTGGACTCAGGATTTTTGCGGTTTCCGCCATAAAATGTACGCCGGCAAAAACAATGATGTCTGCATCTGTCTTCGCAGCTTGCTGACTAAGTCCCAAACTGTCTCCGATATAGTCCGCCACATCCTGGATATCCGGCTCCTGATAATAGTGCGCCAATACAATGGCATTTTTTTTCTTCTTTAAATTTTCGATCGCTGCAAATAAATCCAAACCCGGGTCAACTGATATATCCAAAAATCCATTGTGTTGCAAATTTTTTTTCGCATCAGCGATTTCTATAATCATAGCTATATACTTATTTAAATATTTAAAAGAAAAAGCCCACTACTATTAGGGCTGTGAATATGTGGAAATTAATTTTCCAGCCCGTGTACAAATGTAGTTGTTATTCCTTTTTTCTACACTTTCCACATCTAATTAACATACCATTTCCGCGCCAATACTGGATTTTCGTGTTTTCATCCACATACGTGGATATCGTTGTTGGTGAAAATCTTTTCTGTGATGTGTGTATTAGGAAAATGTTAAAAGATGCCATTTACTATCCACAAAACAGAGCCCGGATTTTTAAGCGTAACTTTTGGCACAATAACAAAATTACTTTTGCCTGTGTACAAAGGCATGTTTTCCCACCTTATTTTGGCTTTTACAGGGGTTTTTACACATCAATTGTGGAAAAAAAATGGCCGGGAATGAAAAATGGTCAAAACGATACTGAATGGATTATAGGTGTATTTTATTCACATTTTCATGTGGATTGTGAAAAAGCTGTTTTTAACAATTGTGTATAAACCATTCTGAACGGTCAACCGTCATTTTAGGGTAATTATCAGCTACAGCGGGCCTTTAAAAACATCAAAACAAGTAAAAAAATAAACCTCCTCATTTTACTCACATGTGGAAAACCTGTGAATGATATACAGCCCACAAAAGTGTTAGAATGCCATGAAACCCTTTACTGTAAAGGGTTTCATGGCATAAAATACTCTTTTGCAGTTACAGTTATTTTATTCTATTTTTGCTATCCTTAAAAATGTAGACTATATAATATATGTCAGTAATTCAGAAAATCAGGGACAAATATGCCGTCGTGATCGTAGTAGTGATTTGCCTGGCTATTGTTAGTTTCCTCTTGCAGGATGCCTTTTTTGGCAAAAGTTCTCTTGCCCGCCGTGATACGAGCGTAGGTAAAATCAATGGAGAAGAGCTGGATTTCGGAGAATACCAGCGTCGTATTCAGGATGCCGAAAACGGCGCCCGTCAGCAAATGCCTAACGGTAATATTGATGAACAAACCCGTCAGTATATCCGTGAGCAGGTGTGGAACCAATTTCTGAATGAGCAGATTATGCAGGCCCAATATAAAAAACTGGGTATTGCAGTGACAGAAGCAGAAGTGGTGGATCAGATAAAAGGTAAAAACCCGAATCCGATTGTGGTACAACAATTTACCCGTGATGGTAAATTTGACCGCGTTGCCATGGAGCAAACCATTGCCCAGGCAGGTACCAATCCACAGATCCGTGCTGCACTGGAACAACTGGAAAGCTATATCGCCAAATCACAGGAGCAACAGAAATATCTTACCCTGGTTAAACAAGGTGTATATTATCCTTCCTGGCTGGCTAAACAACAGCTGGCAGATAACAGTCAGACAGCTACTGTATCTTATGTAAATGTTCCTTATGCTTCTATTGCTGATTCTACTATTAAAGCAACCGATGCAGAAATGGAGCGTTTTATCCAGGATCACAAACAACTGTTCAAAGTAGAAGAATCCCGCAAAGTAGAATATGTATCTTTTGATGCTGTTCCTTCTGCTATTGATTCCAACGCTGCGATTCAGCAGATTCTGGCCCTGAAAGCTGAACTGGATACCACTAAAGATGTTGCCGGTTTTATTAACCGTAACTCTGATATTAAATTCTATGATGGATACGTTTCCAAAAACGAAGCGAAAGTTCCTCAGAAAGATTCTATCGTAAATCTGCCGGTAGGCGCTATCTACGGTCCTTATTATGATAATAACCTGATCGTGTTTGCGAAAATGGTTGATCGTAAAAGCATGCCGGACAGCGTGAAAGTACGTCACATCCTGATTGCTTCTGGTCCTCAGGGTGGTGCTCCGGATTCTATTGCTAAAAAACGTGCAGACAGCATTGAGGTAGCAGTAAGAGGCGGCGCCGACTTTAAAGAACTGGTAACCCGCTACTCTGATGATCCGGGTAGTAAAGAAACCGGTGGCGAATATGATATTACCCCTTCTACTCAATTTGTACCTGAATTTAAAGCCTTCGCCTTTGAAGGAGCTAAAGGTCAGATTAAAGTGGTAAAAACTCAGTTTGGCTACCACGTTATGCAGGTGATGGATCAGAAAAATATTGGTCCGGCTATTAAAGTAGCTTACCTCGGTAAATCTGTAGATGCCAGCAAAGAAACCAACAATGCCGCTTATGGCGCTGCCAGCGACTTCGCCGGTAAAAGCCGTAGTGCTGCTGCTTTCGAAAAAGAAGTACAGCAAGGTAAATTGAATAAAAGAATTGCGGATAACGTACGCCCGATGGATTTCGTGATCCCAGGTATCGGACAATCCCGCGAACTGGTGCGTTGGGCTTATGAGTCTAAAAAAGGTGATGTCAGCAACGTATTTACTTTCGATGATAAATATGTAGTAGCTGTTTTGACCAGCATCCGTAAAGAAGGTACTGCACCACTGGCTGATGTAAAACCACAGGTAGAAGCAGAAGTGAAAAAACATAAGAAAGCAGAACAGATCCTGGCTAAATTACAAACACCAGCTTCCCTGGATGCTGCTGCCAAAGCTACCAACCAACCGGTGCTGAAAGCAGAAGGTGTTACTTTCGCCACTCCTTTCATTGCTTCTATGGGCTTTGAACCACGTGTTGCCGGTGCTGTCTTTAACAAAAAATGGGGTACTGCCAGCGTATCTGCACCTATCGAAGGTAATGCAGGTGTATATGTTATTAAAGTAGATGCTTTCCAACCAACTGCAGCTCCTGCACAGGATATTGCTACCCAGCAGGCTGCCTACGAGCAAAGCATTAAATCCATGCTGGATCAACAACTGTTTGAAGTGCTGAAGAAGAAAAGTGATGTGAAAGATAACCGCAGCAAATTTTTCTAATAGTTACATTTTTACTGACATAGTCATAGAAAGGGAAGCTTTACCGCTTCCCTTTTTTAATGACCATTATATATTTATTATTTTAATGTAATTGTGGTGCATTGCCCCCCTTGCAATATTCCTGGTTTGATATTCGTAAATTTGTTGTTATAAATAAGGAGAAAATGGACGAAATCATAAATAAAGTAGCGCAGAGTGGCCTGGAAACCATAGACCTGGAACATTATTTACCTCAGGGAGAGATTGTGGTATTTGATCTGAAAGCACACCTCTTTATGGGCATGATCCTGAAAGAGAAAGATTTCAGAACCGCGATGCAGTCACTGGACTGGGAACAATACCGTGGAAAAAATGTGGGTTTAATCTGCAGTGAAGATACCGTGATTCCTTTATGGGCTTATATGCTGGTGATGACGAACCTCCAACCTGTAGCTGCCTATGCTGCTTTTGGCGACGCGGAGTTTATCTATAAAACCCTGTTCCTGCAAAACCTGGCCAAACTGGATGTGGAAGCCTTCAACGACAAGCGTATTGTAATTAAAGGATGTGGGGATAAACATGTCGGAGAAGTAGCCTATGCCGAAGTAACCCGGTTATTACGCCCGGTAGCTAAAAGCATCATGTATGGTGAACCTTGTTCTTCAGTACCGGTATATAAAAAGAAGGGTTAAAACCAGCCCCGCTTTCTGAATAAAACAATCATCAGTATCAACAGTATGCCCATGGCTCCCAATGTATAGAAGTAACCCATCGGGGATTTGAGCTCGGGCATATTTTCGAAATTCATACCATAGATACCCGCTATCAGCGTGAGGGGGGCCATCAGGGTGGTTACCACGGCCAATACCTTCATGATCTCATTCATTTTCAGATTGAGCTGGGTATGGTACATCTCCTGCAGATTGAGTACCATATCGCGGTAGTTATCTGCCAGGTCATTACATTGAATGATATGGTCGTATACATCTTTGAAGTACTTGGTAACTTTATCGTCCAGTAAATCACTTTCACTTTTCAAAAAACCATTTACCAGTTCCCGCACCGGTGCGATGGCCCGTTTAAACAGGAACACCTGGCGCCGTAAAAAGTTAATGCGGGCCAGACTACGTTTATTCGGTGTGTGTTGTACTACATCTTCCATCAGCTCTATCCGCTCCCCTAACTTATCCAGTACAACAAAATAATTATCGATAATTACATCCAGGAGAGAATAACAAAGATAATCTGCGCCTCCGTTACGTATCCGGGAGCCGTGTAATTGCAGTTTATCTCTCACCGGGTCAAATACGTCACGCTCAGGATCTTCCTGAAAAGAGATCACAAAATTTTTCCCCAGTACAATGCTCACCTGCTCTAAATCTATCGTAGCACTGCCGGCATTAAAATATATCATCGGCAGCAAACAAAACAGCCGGTCTCCAATCATATCCATTTTAGCCCGCTGCCCTACACTGAGTATATCTTCTTCAATCAGCGGATGGATCTGAAACTTTTCACATACGGTGTGCACATCTTCTTTACGCAGTCCGTCGATATTTATCCAGCTGAGTTTGGAGGAAGAGAGATAGGGAAAAGTAGCTGCTATATCAGGCAGTGTGGTGGTTTGGCAGTTATCGCTGCTATAGTCAAATACGGTGATCTTAGTTTCGGCTGCAGGTGTACGGGTTGTAGTACCGGTAGCGGGATTAAAATTCATAATCCGCTCTTTCCTTACCTTGAAAGGATTAAGCACATCCGGAATCGGTAAAATATTTTTTTTTGCAGCCATATGCCCTATGTATTTGCTGGATTGAAAACCGAATTTAAATTAAAATAAGATTCCCTTAATCATTACTTAATAACAGCAGCCTACATTCGTTATTCAATGTAAGACAGGAACTATTCCTACACCTATGAAAATGATATGTAGTTGTTTGTAAACCCCACAAGAGTGATGAATACTTTCCGTATTCCGGAAATAGCTATTAAAGGCAGGGCAGTAATGCCCTGCCTTTGCTCATTTTGAGACAGCTACTGTGTAATTTTTCCATTTTTAGTGTATGCAATCCCGTTAGTACTGTATTTATCTTCTTTTTATCCATTATCCGATGCTTTTTTCTGACCGGGGGCTTAACCAAAAAAATGCAGGAGAGAATAGATAATAAATTTGTCACATTTAGCCCATGGGGTAACTATATTAATAAACAGGAATACCTGTCAGCCAATACTGATATTACTATTTATCTTATGTAGAGAAGCAATGATTTCCCCGCCTGGTACAGCCACCAGGCAGGGAGGTAATTATCAGAACCGGGGCAAGACTATTTCCGGATGTGTGCCGGCTGCCGGCCGTTCAAACAGATCGCCATACTGTGCATTGGCCGGTTTAAAACCGCTGTTCCACAGATAAAACCAACCGTTTTCCACACCACCACCGTAGTCTATACGATCTTTAGCCCTTGCGGTAGCATCGTTGGTGAATTTTGCTTTTGTAAGTGCGATCCATTCGCCGGTGTCTGTTTTAATCCAATGGTTACCAAAGTATCCTTTTCTGCCGATATGCCCGTTTTCAAAAGAGAAGTTTTCGAGAAATGAATACAGGTGTCCCATATATTTCCCATCTTTTGGTGCGCGGAAACTGGCGATCAGTTTCCATTCCTGGTGTTCGGGTACATAGAAATAAGCGGTATAGGTAGTGGTGTTGCCTGTTGGTACACTATGCATCAGAAAACGATAGGTAGCTCCGGCCTGCCAGTTATACACCCAGTGACTGTGGCCACCGGTACCTTCTCCACCAAAACCGCTGGCGATTACACTATCCCCTTTTGCCAGCATCACTACCTGATCTTCATATTTTACTTTGCTGCGCTCTTCGGGTTCTCCGCCTGCATCCCAAACAGAAAAAATAATTCTTCTTTCAGTAGGAGAATTTACCTGCATCCCAAAATATCCGCGATGAAAACCGCAAGACATAAAGTAGGTACCTGTTTTATCTTCTCCTGCCGGTACTTTTATTTCGCCATAAAACCATTCGGCATTTTTTCCTTCCGGAACCGGATAGTTTAAATGTACGGAAGCGGCCCGACGCCAGGGTTTGGGGTTAAATTGTATCTGTTGGGCTGCGGCTCCTTCCAATGTAACCGACTGAATTTCCGCATAGCTATTACCCGTCTTCTCTACTCCTTTTAAAGAGATGCAGTAGAAACCTGGTTGTTTGATGCTGGTTTGCAATGCGGGTATTTTTTCATAATCACTATTGTTAGGAATGCTGATTATTTTTTCAGTTCCGTTGATGCTTACCTTGATTTTGTTGGGAGCCGTTGATTTTGCCATCAATGCTATTTTCAGTGGTCCTGTTTTAACAGCGTGAAAATAGAAATTGACTGCATTGGTATTATCAGTCCAGTTGATAATACCTTTTGCTTCGTCTATCGTGACATTTTCTTCCAAAGGATCAGCGTAAGCTGTAAATCCGGGTAATACAGCTGCTGCTGTCTGGGCAAAAGTGTAGCCGGCGCTCACAGCAATAGTGAGTAATGTTGCCATCATTTTTTTTCTGTTCATTGTTCATCAGTTGAGTAACAACAAAGAAAACTGCCGGCCACGCTAAATGCAATACTGATCGCAAAAAATTACAATGGAATGAAAATCATTTTTCAACAAACATCCCCGGTGTGGGCAATTTTATTTACAGGCCTTATTTCCTGATAGTATCTGCCATGGCTATTGTTAGCTGTTTTTATGTTATGGGAATTGTTTTTGTGCACCTACTACCATCAACAAGCATCCACCGAAACCAGCTGTGTTTGTTTCGGGATATTTTTAACCATATAAATGATCATCTTATGAAAAATCAGTTGAAAGACAAGAAGGTAGCCATAGTAGTGGCCAATGGTTTTGAGGAAGTAGAGCTTACTGCTCCTTTGCAGGCTTTAAAAGAAGCCGGGGCAACAGTGGAGATCATCTCTCCGGAAAAAAATGCGGTACGTGCCTGGGCAGAAAAAAACTGGGGAAAAGATTATCAGATAGATAAAAATATTCATCATGCGGCCGCCGCGGAGTATGATGCATTAGTGTTGCCGGGAGGTGTGATGAATCCGGATTATTTACGTACGGATGAAATAGTGGTCCGTTTTGTTCATCATTTTTTTGAAACGGGAAAGCCTATTGCAGCGATCTGTCATGGTCCATGGACATTAATAGAAACCGGTGAATTGAAAGGACGGAAAGTAACCTCCTATCCATCACTGAAAACAGACCTGGAAAATGCAGGCGCGACCTGGGTAAATGAAGCGGTAGTTACCGACAACGGTTTGGTAACCAGTCGTAATCCCGGAGATCTGCCGGCATTCTGTAAAAAGATAGTGGAAGAAATAGCGGAAGGTGTACACGCAACGAACTAAACAAACTATATAAGAGACGGTTTCATGCCGTCTCTTATACTTATTTTTTCTTTTTATATTTTATTTCCACATTGGCGACTCCGGTGTTTATCATACCAATTCTGGCAGCTGCCTTACGGGACAAATCAATGATTCTGCCGGCTGCAAAAGGGCCACGGTCTGTTATCCGCACCTTGACACTTTTTCCGTTGGAAACATTGATGACAGTAACTTTGGTACCAAAAGGCAATGATTTATGTGCGGCGGTCAGATGATTCTGGCGGAATACTTCGCCACTGGCGGTACGCCGGCCATCAAAAGAATCGGCATAATAGGATGCCTTGCCCGTTTGTGTGATTTTACGACTGCAGGCAGTCGTGCAAAACAACAGCGCGGTTGTAAAAATAAACAGGGAAGTGCGTTGCACGTTTGCAGGGATAGTTTTCATGTTGCTATTGTTTAGGCAATAGCATAAAAATAAGCCAAATTTCCGATCGTTTCAGCCATGAAGATGTTGTTGTATGTTTTTCAACATTGCTGGCACAATCAGGCGATGAAATGGTTTTACAAAGATGAAATAAATCCGGCCCCATATGTTGTGATAATATACAACCGTGGTACAGGTTAGCTGTTGCGCTGCTGGTGTTTGCTGCTGCAGCAATAAAGACACCCGGAAATCGAGGTGTTTATCATCCTGCCCGATGATCAGTTCCTGTTCGGTTTTATCCATTATTTTAAAAACACCAGCCTGCGCTCCTGGTGTGATGGTAATTTGCCGGGGGCCATTGCCGGTTGTTTTTAATCCGAATAAACCCACCAGTTTGTCCCGTACGGTCATCATACCATTTACCCACCGGGGTGAATAAGAGAAAAAAGCGTTACCTGTTTGTTCGATGGTTACCGGAGGAGTGGCAGTAATGATAGTAGAAAAACCATCCTGATAATCTATTCTCTGGCCGGCTTGTTTCAGGAGGGAGCTGTCTGGCAGTGTGGTTTTTGAAATTCTCATACGCGCATATTTTATCAACAGAGATACAAATTTACAGGTATGCTGCAGCGATTGCTAATTAATTTTTACACCGGCGTTGCGATGTCAAGTACCTGAACAATGTAGGTGCAGGGGTGTTTTTATAAGTTGCTCAACATTCAAAAAATAATTCTATGGGAACACTGGTAGCAGATCAATTAGTAAATATGCTGGCGGAAGCAGGCATTAAACGTATTTATGCCGTTACCGGCGATAGTCTGAATCATGTGAATGATGCTGTCAGGCGGGATGGACGTATTCAATGGATACATGTACGGCATGAAGAAACCGGCGCCTATGCGGCCGGTGCAGAGGCACAGCTGAACGGACTGGCTTGTTGTGCAGGCAGCAGTGGCCCCGGACATGTACACCTGATCAACGGTTTGTATGACGCACACCGTTCTGGTGCATCGGTGATAGCGATTGCTTCTACCTGTGCCACCAACGAATTTGGCAGTGGTTATTTCCAGGAAACGAATACCATTAAATTGTTTGATGATTGCAGCTGTTATAACCAGCTGGCTACCACTGCAGAACAAGTACCCCGCATGTTGCAGGCCGGCCTGCAGCACGCAATACACAAACATGGGGTGGCAGTATTGGGATTGCCGGGAGATGTGGCGGCGGCAGATGCAAAGGAAATTACGACGTCCACCAAAGTATATCATCCCCGCCCTGTTATATGCCCTTCGCCGGCAGAGTTGAAGCAACTGGCCGGCCTGTTGAAAGAAGCAGATAAAGTTGCTATTTATTGCGGACTAGGAGCCGTGGACGCACATGATGAAGTAGTAGCCCTGGCTTTGCTGTTAAAGGCGCCGGTGGCCTATTCTTTCCGGGCAAAAATGGGGATTCAGCATAATAATCCCTATGAAGTAGGCATGACCGGATTACTGGGCCTGGCATCGGCCTATAAAAGCATGCATGAAGCGGATGTGGTATTGCTGCTGGGAACAGATTTTCCCTACACGCCTTTTATGCCGGAAAAGGCAAAAATTATACAGGTAGATATTCAGCCGGAGCGGCTGGGACGCAGGGCGGCCCTTGAACTGGGATTATGCGGCGATATTGCGGATACCCTCAATGCTTTATTACCCCTGTTACAAGAAAAAACAGACCGTTCTTTCCTGGATGCGATGCTATCGTTTTACGGAGAAGTGAAACAACGGTTACAGACCTACGTAACAGACCAGGGAAAAGAAAATGCCATCAGTCCTGAGTTTGTTGCTGCTACGCTCAACCGGCTGGCTGCCCAGGATGCAATTTTTACTGTGGATACGGGCATGACGAATGTATGGACTGCCCGCTACCTGGAAGCTACCGGCAGACGCACCCTGCTGGGATCTTTTAATCATGGCTCCATGGCGAATGCGATGCCACAGGCAATAGGTGCTGCGCTGGCGCAGCCCGGCCGGGAAATATTTGCCCTTTGTGGCGATGGCGGACTTACCATGATGCTGGGAGACCTGATGACCATCAAACAATACCAGCTGCCGGTTAAAATAATTGTGTTTAATAACCGTGCACTGGGTATGGTAAAACTGGAAATGGAAGTGGCCGGAATTCCGGACTGGCAAACCGATATGGAAAATCCTGATTTTGCGGCAGTGGCGGCAGCGATGGGATTCAAGAGTTTTACGATCCGTCAGCCGGAGGAAGTGGAGAACGTTTTAAGCGAAGCCATTAAAACAGCCGGCCCGGTACTGGTGAATGTTTTCACCAATCCGGAAGCTTTGGCGATGCCGCCCAAGATAGAATTTGCACAAATGAAAGGGTTTGCGTTATGGATGGGCAAACTGATTTTAAGCGGCAGATATGAAGATGTATTTGACGCGGTGAAGTCCAACTACAAACACTTGAAAGAGGTGTTGTAAGAACTGCTATCATCAACAAGGGGAGATATATACGGCTGGTGCAGTACATATCTCCCCTTGCTATTTTTAATATCCGATGCTAGAACGGATAGCCGATGGCGATATTGAGTATCAGGTTCTTTTTACGCCATTCCGGGTCACCGAAATTTATTTTATTGATTACCCAGCGTTCATTCTCCGGTAAATAAGGAATACGTAAAGGCATGGCCATATCAAAACGTACAACTACTATAGAAGCATCTATACGCACACCTACACCGGCGCCTACAGCAATTTCCTTATAGAAGGTATCAAACTTAAACTGGCTGCCGGGTTTGTCGGGTACTTGTTTCTGCAACCAGATATTACCGGCATCCACAAAGGCAGCTACATTAAATACGCTGGCTACGTGTATACGTACCTCAGAGTTGAATTCCAATTTAATATCCCCTGCTTCGTTGGCCAGCAAAGCAGAAGAATCTACTCTCGGATTATGATAAGAACCCGGCCCTAATGTACGTGCCCGGAAGGAACGGATACTACTGCTACCACCCGTAAAGAACTGTTTCACGAAAGGCAGTGTGGAAGAGTTGCCATAAGGCAAACCATATCCTAATATCAGGCGGTTAATCCATTGTTTTCCTTTCCCAAGCGCCCAGTAGTGGCGTGCTTCCAGTGTCAGTCTTTCATATTGGGCAAAAGGATTTTTCAGGATGTTTTTGGTAGAATCTCCTTTTTTGATGAGTAATCCGGCAAGGTTACCGGAAACATCCAGGTTGCCACTCAGATAGAAGCTATGAATACGGTTAGCGGATTGATTATTATACGTGATCGTATAATTGCCTCCCATGATGAATTGTTTCTCAATGGCAGCCCGCTGGCTGGGATCATTTTTCAGGATGCTGTCGTACGCCGCCGTTGTTTTGGTCGGCAATACATAGGTGACCGCGATGGGGGCAAAAGTATGACTCAGGAATGCGGTACGCTGCCACATATATTGCAGCTGCAGCGTGTATGCGTTCAGGTTATACAGATTTGCGCGGCTATATAATTCGTATCCGGCACTGATACGTGTACGAGGCACATAAGGTGTACGGATATTAATCCCCTTTATAGGTGTCAGGAAACGAGGTACCGTAACAGCTACTTCTGCTCCTACCGCATAGGAATTGGATCCACCGGCGCTTCTGTTGCCGGTTTGCCATTCCATCCCGCCAGACAAGGATATTTCCAACAGGTTTGCCGAGTGCAGCCAGTTTCTGTTTTTGGCGGTGAGTTTTACCTGGGAGCCTATAAATCCATTGGACTTGGAGGTACCCCGCAACTCAGCCTGGAGAGAACGTCTTTTATAGGGCGTCAGGTAAAACTTTGCATCCAGCCAGCCACTATCCAATGCCACCCGGTTATTGACCATAGACCGGTATGTAACGGATTGTAAGGCATCGCGTCTGGCAGCGGAGTCTTTTCGCGGACGGGAAGCCGTATCTCTGATGACTGTTACATTGGGACTACCTCCTACAATATTATGCTGTGAGGTATCGCGGATGGGCCGGAACTGTCCTTTTACAAATTTGAAGGTACCCAGGTTGATCAGCCTTTGGAGGGTAATATTATGGGAACTTAACCGGTATAAGCTATCTGGCCGAAGGAATACAGATCGCTCAAATACAATGGGCTTAAACCGTTTGGCAGAATCCACAATATAATTGCCTTTATAGAATAAAGGGGTACCCATGGTGGAAGCGGAATCATTTTCCAGGGAGTAGTCCGGGTACAGGGTAATATCATGCATCCGGTATGGCCGCAACGCCAGCATGGGCGTATTGTCCTTTATTTTAACAAACAGGTCTACGGTGCCGTTATTGGTACTATCTACCTGTACGAGCAGATAATCGGGTGTAAAATAATAATAGCCCTGTTCTTTCAGATCAGCGTGTATACGTTCCCGTTCAGCCTTGATCATATCCAGGGAATAAGGTTTCCCTTCTATCAGTACGCTGCCGGGCCTGCTTTTATTGACGGTTCTGCCAATGGCGCTGCTATCCGTCAGATAGGTAACGCTTTTGATGGTATACCGGTGATGCGGTGCGACGGTATATTTTATTTCCGCCTTTTTCTTGCCGATGTTTTTAACCTGAGAAGACACGGCTGCTTCGAAGTAACCGTTATCTACCAGGTAGCCCTGTAATACTTTGGAAGTATAATCGGACTTAACCTGACTAAGCAGTACCGGGGCTTCGCCCCATTTTTTGCGGAGTAAATAATTCAGGCCCTTTCCTTTAGGTTCCTTGCCTAAATTATATAGCCATAATTTAAAGGGCATACCCAGGAATTTCCTGTTGGTGTTGGGCCTTATTTTTTTATTCAGCCCATCATTCAGGGTGCTATAGTCTTTGGGCTTGCTACTTTTCTTTTTTGAAGTACTATCATTTTCCCACTTAATGGAGCTGCCGGTATACAGGCGATCGCCGGCAGGCACTGTTCTGGTAGTGCTGCAGGCGCTGATCACCAGCATGGCCAGGCAAACAATTACGTGAGCAACAATGATATGACTATTTCTTGTCCGCATCCTGAGTAGTCGTGTTTTTATCGTCTTTTTTATCCTGTTTTTTATTTTTGCTATCGCGCAGTTTCTCTGCCACCTTATCTTTTCCGGCGCGTCTGAGGATTTCCCTGAATTCGTCATAATCCATTACCAGCATAAAGGCTACCCCAGTTTCTACCACCTGTCCTTCGATTACAGACTGGTTGTCGTTACGTTGGTATACCCGTACCCGATAGCGTCCGTCCCGGGTGAGTTTATACTCTACCGAAATATCCCCGATCAGTGAGCTGGCGTTTTGCTGATTGCCTTGCAGCATGATATTGGAACCAACGGAAACGGTTAAACGATCATTGAAGAGATTTTTGGAGGCGCCGATATTCAGGTTGGTGGTTTCTTTTCCGGTACCGGAAGAATAGTCTTCTTTATTCTGCAGGTCGAAATTGAGGTCTACTCCTTTAATGAGGCTACCTGCCAGGTTGTTCAATTGCTGGGAAAGGATCTTACTCACACTGTTTTTGGCTGCCTGGGCTACGCCGCCACCGCCATCGAGGGTGTTCATCGGATCTTCCGGAATGAAAGCATTTAATACCAGTAATCCCATCACCTGTTTGTTCAGTTCGGATGGTACCTGGTTGATTTGTTTGAGGCGATTGTAAACAGTACCTCCCAGCATATTGCGGTCTTTCTCCGGCATGTCCAACCGGAAGCTGATGTCGGGTTTCAGCAGGCTACCTTTAATCATCAGGTATACCTGGAATGGGAGGCGTTGCCGGTAGCGGTTACGGTCTTCGGTAGACTTCCCGCTTAGCTGATCCTGTACCAGTTCATAGGCCGGTGCATTCACTGTGTATTTGGCTGTGATGTCGAGGTCGGCGCTCATGGCATCTCCATTAAAGGAAATGAAGCTACCCTTTTCGATATCAAAGGAACGTTTGATCAGCTGATTCAGCGACATCTCATATTTACCTTCCGAAATCTCGTAACGGCCGGTCAGGCTCATTTTACTGCTGGGGTCCAGGGTTGCATTTATATTTGCTGCTCCTTTCGCCTGTACAAAGTCGCCATTTTGTTTATCGATAATGATCTTGATCACAGACTCCGGTGTGATTTCCACATTACCGGAGAAGATCAGTCCTTTCAGTTTGGGGTTCTGGTATTTGAGGCTATCCAGTTTCGCCTGTAAAGCGGTATCCACAGGATTGGACTTATCCACAAATTCTACCACGCCGGAACGGTCGGCGAGGCCTGGTTCTTCCTGTGGGAGCATCACCGTTACGCTGGACTTATCCCTTAATTTCAGATTGGCGTCTACCCTGGGCAGATCCAGGTTGCCGCGTATTTTCACCTTACTGTCGATGAAAGCGGGGCCATATACCCATTGATCCTGATTTTGCTGTTTGCCGAGTGCCATGAAATTATCGGCATTGACATCCAGGTTGAAGTTAAAGGTGGACAGGTCTGGGGTATTGATACGGCCATTTACTACCAGTTCATTACGCAGACTGTCGGTGATAACGAAGTTGGTGAACTGTATCCCTTTTTCATCGATCACGATGTCTTCATCCGGCAGGTAAAGGGTACTACCAATAAAGTTCACCATACCACCCGCTTCATTAAAGTGCAGGTTTCCCTGTATTTCCGCTGTGGCCGGGGTGCCGGTGATCTCAAATTTTCCGCTGGCACTTCCTCTCAGCTGGGAGATGGTACCCATTGTGAAAGGTTCCAGGGCGGACATATTCAACCGGTTGATGTTGACCTGTGCATTGATGGTACTATCATATGCCCCGTTTATTGTCACATCATTACCGCTACCATTCAGGACTGCGTTGAGCTGGTATTGGTTGGGCTGTTTGTTTTCCAGGGTCGCCTGCAGGTTGCCCATTGGTTTGTTTTTTACCACCAGGCTATCCAGTTTCACGTTGCCATTGATCAGCGGGGAACGTTGCCAGTTGCTGACCGTTGCGGCGGCATGTAATACGCCATTGGCCAGTAAAGTATCTGTTGCCAGCAAGCCCGTAATGGTAGACAGCTGGAAGTTGGCGATGTTGGCCTGTAACAGCGGGGTACCGGAAGTATCGTTTTGGGTAGCCAGCTGTATAGACTGTACACCTTGCGACAGCTTGATATTAGCCGTATCCGGAGCGCCGTTTTTGATACGCAGGATATTGTTTGCTGCTACCTCCCACTGTTGTTTGTTCAACATCAGATCGGGCTTCAGCGATAACTGCATGGCATTTTCCGGCAGGAAAGTGAATATGCCGCCCAGTTTGTATTTGGCCTTTTTCTGTGCATCATCGAGCAGCAGGTTGAAGTCTACCACCCCGGTATTGGCATGTGCTGTCAGCCAGGTATTGTAGAGCGGGAAGGTAGGATGTAACATCCGGGCCAGTGATATATCTGTTTGCAGGGATGTATCCAGGATACTGGCGGTAAACCGGAGACTATCTACCTGCAGGGAGTCGTATTTTATTTTAGGAATACCCGCATTTACGATCAGGAGACTGCTGTCGCTGTTCAGGCGGCCATTCATTACAAGTGGCGTTTCCATGTGGAGCGCCGGCAATAGTGGCTGGAGACTTTGCGGTAGTATCAGGGAGCCATTCCATTGCAGCCATTGGCCGGCCGGGATGTGTACGATCTGCCCGGAATCTGCCGGCATAATAGGTTTGCTGATAATACCGGAAAATGCGGCGCCTATTTTTCTGTAATCAATCTGCCCGTTGGCGTTAATGAATCCGAGCGGACTTTTTAATGTAATGTATTGTTGATCCGTGTATTGGGCTACCAATGAGGTACTGTCCAGTTTCAGGATATCCTTGTCGGTGATAATCTGCCAGCCGCTCAGGAAGGCATCTCCTTCTATCCGGGTGGGGTCCAGGCTGTTGAAATTAGCGGACAGGTTGCCTTTCAGCGTCAGCGGTGTTTTATACCAGTGCGTGTTATAAAGGTCTGCTTTATCCAGTGCCAGCTGCAGATTAAGGGTACGGAGGGCCGTATCACCCAGTTGCCCGCTGATATCAAAGGTGGTGATAATATTGCTGTCGGCGCTTTCGCCCTGTGCCTGGAAAGTTCCTTTATTGATACCGGCTGTTGCCTGTACATTATGGTACGTATAGCCGTTATAGGTAGCTTCATTCAGCTGTATGGCTGCTTTTGCCAGCATTTGTTTAAGGGTATACCCCTGCCCTGCTGCATTCAGTTTTCCGGCTATCCATCCGAAGGTGGTATCATATAGCATGATGCCCGGGTGGACCCGGAAATAAGGTACGTTCACTTCATA
The DNA here is from genome assembly GCF_025989125.1 of Chitinophaga nivalis. Taxonomy (NCBI): domain Bacteria; kingdom Pseudomonadati; phylum Bacteroidota; class Chitinophagia; order Chitinophagales; family Chitinophagaceae; genus Chitinophaga; species Chitinophaga nivalis. The sequence goes on from NZ_JAPDNR010000001.1 coordinate 742,810, forward strand.
AGTGCTGCGGATACTATCGGTGATATTGGCCAGCCGTGCATTGACGGAGGCATTGGCGTAATCACTTTTCAGCTGCAGCTGGGTGATCATACTTTTCATGCCCCCGTTGAAAAGACCGGTAATGAGCAGGTGCTCCGGTAACCGGGGAGTATCAGGTAAAGTACCGGCAGGCAGCCAGGAACGCAGGGCCTTATTGCCGGACTGGATATACAGATTGGGCAGATTGGCGTTGAGCAGGTCCGGATTGGCTGCGTGGGTAACCTGTCCATTTTCTGTTTTAATCAGGTTGCCTTCGTGATCGGTAAGGTATAGCTGTTTGATATTCAGTTCTCCCAGGGTGCCTTTCAGGATGGCTGTGAGGGAGAGTTCTTTTTTCCAGAGCGGGGCAAACGATTTGTTTTTCCGGGCGTCCGGAACAAAAGGCAGCCATTCACCGAGTGCAATATGTACGGAGTCGAGGTTTGCATCTAACCCCAGCTGATCCAGGTGATCGGCAATACCTGACCAGGAAGGTACGGTAACGGCTATATGTTTCCGCAGGGTGCTCTTATTGGTTTGCAACAGGAAGTTCCGAAGTACCAGGGAGTGAGGTGTGAACAACACGTCCATATTGGCTTTCCGGAGCGTAAACCCTGACCAGTCGCGGGCCGTGAGTGATTTCAGTTCTGCGCTGGTACTATCCGGGCGGTATTTTATATTGGTGATCTTGCCGGAGAAGTCTGTGAGTAACAGGTGATTATAATCCGGGTCGGGGCCGGCGGCTTTGGGAGCCGGTCCGCCGTTGTCGTAGCGGAGCCCGAGGCGTTCCAGGTTTACCTGGGTGGCAAATACCTGCCAGGTGTTGGGCGAACTGGTATCCGGTGGCGCCGGGGTGGTATCTTTTCCGGGCACCATGGCAAAGGCGCCGGCAGTGTTGCGGATAGACAGCTCTCCTACCTGAATGCGGGTAGAGTCCTGGTCCAGGTTACTATTGAGCAGTTTTAGTTCTCCGATTTTCCAGGAGGTATTGATACCACTACCTTCGCTGGCATAGAGGAAGGTACTGTTGGTAATCAGTAATTTTTTCAACAGCAGGTGAAAGGCGGTGGCATTGGTATCTGCCGGCGGGGGCGGAGCTGCTCCTGTAGTGGCAGCCGGGATATACTGTTGCCGGAAGAAACCTTTCAGCCCATTGAGCTGAATACCCCGGAAAGCATAGATGCCATCGTTGATGATGAGATCATCCGGATCAACATGCAGGGTTTTCCAGGTAAGTACGGCATGCATACCACCGGGAACATCTGCATAATTCACTTTCACGTTGTTCAGAGAAATATCTTTCAACCGGAACTGCATGGTTGTGCCGGTAGCTGGTGCCAGGGTATCGGGCGTTGTTTTTTTGCTGACAAAAGCATCTACTGCAAACTGGTAATTGAAGGCAGAATCGCCCTTATACCGGTAAATATTCACCAGCAGGGAATCCCACTCCAGTTTATCTATCCGCAGTTCATTGTTGATTAATGACAACAGATTGTAGTGTACTTTAAGGGAGCCTGTATAAAACAATGCACTATTAGCAGTATCTGCTACGAATACATTGCGTAATTCGAGATACTGCCATCCCCTGGCGCGCAGATAGCCGATCTGTACTTTGGTATGTAATTTTCGTTGCAGGTATTGTTCTCCCTGTTCTCTCAAATAATTCTGGACACCGTTCAGCTGCAATAACAGCACGGCCATTACGGGCAAAAGGAGCACCGCAATAAATATCCATATAAGCCAACGCCACCAGGGGCGGCCCTGTTTTTCTCCGGTTTCTGCTGGTTCTGTCACTATGATTTATTACTATAGTAATTTACTGAAATATAAACGCAATAACACGTTTAAGGTTTACTTTGCCGCAATGACGGCTTAACTAGCGCACTTGTTTGTGGCATAGAACAAAATCCATACCCAGGGGTACATGTTATTGATTATTACTGCAAGAATACATTAAATACGGTAACGGACACACTTTTTTAAGATAAAATTGGGAGAAGAAAACGATAAAAAATGAGGGTAGCAACGTGACAGCCAGGAACTGTCGCATAGTTTTTATGAGGGTACCGGTCCCACTATCAGGGGCATCATGTCTACAATAAAATAATCAGGTTGGTTTGTGAGGAAGCTACCCGCCGGACGTTGTGATAAGTGGTTTATTACGTTGATTAAACCGGTATATGTAATACGCTTCCTGATCTTTTCTTTGTCTGTCTGCCCGGAATTCCTTTAATAATTCCGGATCCTGTGGCAGTATATATTTTTTCAGGTTATAGGCAGATAATTCCAGTATTTCTCCGGTAAGAATATTAATCAGCTTTTTCAGCCGATAGGGTGTATTCATACTGTTGATAGTCATATCGGCCTGATTGATATAACTGCGGGAGGGCTGCACGCCATGCTGTTCATATATGCAATAGAAGCCCAGCTCCTGGATTTTATTCAGTCCGTTGTCCCGGACATAAATGTTTTGTCCGTCACAATATCCCCAGTAATTCTTCACCTTATGTTCCTGCCCATAGGCATCCCGGAGGACCAGTTCGTTTCTGTTGGCCAGCAGGTAGATCTGTGCGGCATTACTACGGGTTTTTATCACCAGGTCGCCATCTGCAGACGGGCTGTTGTTTTGAAACTCCGCGAAGGATTTATACAATCCTTTTTTAAATTTCTGTGCATGGATAATCAGGTTAACTCCGCTCTCCTCCTGCGCCAATGCGGGGAAGAACAGTAAGAGAAAACTGCCGATGTACCATAGATGTTTCATAGAAAACAAATGTATCCGGTTTGATACAGGAACAGTGGAGGAAATAGCTGAATGGCGGCTTTGTTTCTCCTGATATCGGATTTCTGTCTTTAAATGTGAAAGGGGCTAAAAAAGATATTCTTTTTACGGTATATGATACCGGGAGAGAAAAATAAAAGGCCGGGTAAAAACCCGGCCCGGCTGAAGGTTACAACAAAATCTAAACCTGCTTATGAGAAAAGTTTTGATTAGTAAATATTTTATAAAGCCATCGCTTGCAGCGAGTGGTCTTTGCTTTCCAGTTGTGAGCTGCCCATCAGGAATTCATCCACTTTTCTGGCACACTCCCGTCCTTCGCTGATAGCCCATACGACCAGTGATTGTCCGCGACGCATATCGCCCGCGGCAAAAACTTTCGGTATAGAAGTAAGATAATCTTTTTCTGACGCTTTTACATTACCTCTTTCATCTTTATCTACTTCCAACTGATCAAGCAGGCCGGTATGTTGCGGGTGAATAAAGCCCATGGCTAATAAAGCCAGTTCGCAAGGGACATCTCTTTCAGAACCGGGTATTTCCGTGAACTGAGCAGGTCTGCCATCTGCACTGAGCGACCATTGCAGATTCACCAGGCGTAAAGCTTTCAGCTGGCCATTGTCGTCGCCGATAAAGGCTTTGGTAGCAATAGCCCACTGGCGGTCTGCCCCTTCCTCATGGGAGGAAGATGTTTTGAGAATCATAGGGAAAGTAGGCCATGGCATATAGGTACTGCGCTCTCCCGGCGGTTTGGGCAACAGCTCCAGCTGTGTAACGCTGACAGCACCGTGCCGGTTGCTGGTACCTACGCAATCGGAGCCGGTATCGCCGCCGCCAATTACAACCACATTTTTGCCGGTAGCCCATAACTCTTCTTCCGTAACGGCAATGTCGCTTACCCGTTTATTCTGTTGTTTGAGAAAATCCATGGCATAATGCACTCCTTTCAGTTCGCGGCCCGGAATACCCAGGTCGCGGGGAATGGTGGAGCCGCCGGCCAGTACCAGTGCATGGTATTCTCTCAATAAGTCGTTGATACTAACGTTAACGCCTACGTTGGCATTACACTGAAATACGATGCCTTCTTCTTCCATCAGTTTTATACGACGGTCTATCACCCATTTTTCCAGTTTGAAATCGGGGATGCCGTAGCGTAAAAGTCCGCCAGGCAGATCATCCCGCTCAAATACCGTCACCTGATGTCCGGCATAATTGAGTTGGGCTGCTGCGGCCAGTCCGGCCGGACCAGAGCCGATAACGGCTACTTTTTTGCCGGTGCGTACACGTGGTATTTTAGCCTGTGCCAGTCCTTTGTCGAAGGCTATTTCAATAATATGTTTCTCTATTTCTTCAATAGCTACCGGCGGCTGGTTAATACCCAGTACACAGGCGCTTTCACAGGGCGCCGGACAGATACGGCCGGTAAACTCCGGAAAGTTATTGGTAGCAGTGAGGATATCATAGGCATTCTGCCAGTCCTGGTGGTATACCGCATCATTGAATTCGGGGATGACGTTACCCAGCGGACATCCGCTGTGGCAAAAAGGTACCCCGCAATTCATACAACGGGCAGACTGCTCATTCAGTTTATTTTCCGGAAAACGCGCAACAAATTCGTTGTAATGGTTTATCCTTTCCCGGGGATCTGCTTTCCCGGGCAACTCGCGTGTAAATTCCAGGAATCCTGTAGGTTTACCCATAATTTTCCTCCACAAGTCCCTTACCTGCAAGGGATATTTTGATGATGAATATAGATTGTTTGTTGTCTAGCGGCTTACCTGTTGTCCCTGTACTTTACCGGATTTCAACACAGCCTTGTATTCTTTCGGGAATACTTTCACAAAATGACGTAACTGATTTTCCCAGTCTTTCAGGATAAACTTCGCCACCGTACTATTCGTATAGGCGTGATGTTTAGTAATCAGATCCTGCAGAATGGTTACGTCTTCCTGTGTGAGTGGATCGAGGTCAATCATATCCCGGTTGCAGTGATTCGCGAAGGCGCCTTTTACATCATATACATAGGCAATACCTCCACTCATACCAGCACCGAAGTTGCGGCCGGTTTCTCCCAGTATCACTACTTTTCCGCCGGTCATGTATTCACATCCATGATCGCCTACTCCTTCCACTACCACGGTAGCGCCGGAATTCCGGACACCGAAGCGTTCGCCGGCTTTGCCCCGGATATAGGCATCTCCGGAAGTAGCGCCATACAGACAAACATTTCCGGCGATGATATTTTCTTCTGCCTTAAACCCGGCTTCTACCGGAGGATATAAGATCAGTTTGGAGCCGGATAATCCTTTACCGAAATAGTCATTGGCTTCTCCTTCCAGTTCCAGTGTAAGGCCTTTAGTGGTGAAGGCACCGAAGCTTTGTCCGGCGGAACCCAGGAATTTGAAGTGCAGGGTATCTTCCGGTAATCCTTCACTTTTATAAAGCTTAGAGATTTCGTTGGAAAGAATGGTACCGATCGTACGGTCGGTATTTTTTACCGCAAACTGCCGGAATACCCTGGATTTCTTTTCCAGTGCCGGTTGTGCGGCTTTCAGCAGTTGCCAGTCTATCACTTCACTGATACCATGATCCTGCTCTTCCTGTTTGTACAACCCGGTTTCAGCAGCAGCCGCTTCTTTATACAGGATGGGCGACAGGTCCAGTTTTTTGGTTTTCCAGTTGGTAATATTCTCGCGCAGTTGCAGGCATTCTACCTGTCCCACCATTTCATTGATGGTGCGGAAGCCCAGTTCTGCCATGATTTCGCGGAGTTCTTCCACGAGATAGGTGAAGAGGTTTACCACGTGCTGCGGATCGCCATTGAAGCGTTTACGCAGGTCCGGATCCTGGGTAGCTACACCCACCGGACAGGTATTCACGTGGCATTTACGCATCATGATACAGCCTTCTACCACCAGTGCTGCGGTAGCAACACCCCATTCTTCTGCTCCCAGCAACGTAGCGATCGCAATGTCACGGCCGGTTTTCAGCTGTCCGTCTGTTTGCAGTACTACCCTGCTGCGCAGTTTATTTTTTACCAGGGTCTGGTGTGACTCTGCGAGTCCCAGCTCCCACGGGAGACCGGCATGTTTAACAGAGCTGAGCGGAGAGGCGCCGGTACCACCATCGTGTCCGGAAACCAGTACCACATCGGCATGTGCTTTGGCTACGCCGGCAGCAATGGTGCCTACACCGGCCTTGGATACCAGTTTTACACTGATTCTGGCCGCCCGGTTGGCATTTTTCAGGTCATAGATCAGCTGCGCCAGGTCCTCGATAGAGTAAATATCGTGGTGCGGTGGCGGAGAGATCAGTCCTACACCTGGTGTAGCGTGTCTTACCTTGGCAATCCAATCGTCTACTTTATGTCCGGGCAGTTGTCCGCCTTCGCCGGGTTTTGCCCCCTGCGCCATTTTAATCTGCAGTTCATCGGCATTGGTGAGGTAGTAGCTGGTTACCCCGAAACGGGCGCTGGCTACCTGTTTGATGGCAGAACGCATAGAATCGCCGTTGGGGAGTTCTTCATAGCGCAGCTCATCTTCTCCGCCCTCACCGGTGTTGCTTTTCGCACCGATGCGGTTCATGGCTACTGCCAGGGTGGAGTGTGCCTCATGGGAAATAGAGCCAAAGCTCATGGCACCTGTAGCAAATCGTTTCAGGATAGTGGCTGCCGGCTCCACTTCATCGATGGAGATGGCCGCACGGTTACGCTTAAACGAAAACATGCTACGCAGGGTACAAGCCTTTTCACTTTGTTCGTTGACGGCTTTGGAATATTTTTTAAAGATGCTGTAATCGCCTAAACGAGTGGCATATTGCAGCAAGTGAATCGTGGTTGGATTAAAGAGATGGAATTCCCCTTTGCGTTTCCACTGATACACCCCTCCTTCTGTGAGGCGTTGTACCGGCGTTTCTTTGCGGCCGTAGCCCATCCAGTGTTTAGCCAGTGTTTCGCGGGCAATATCATCCGTATCGAGGCCCTGGATACGGGAAACCGCGCCGGTGAAGTATTTATCCACCACCTGCTGGTTGATACCCAGTATCTCAAATATCTGCGCTCCCTGATAGGATTGCAGGGTAGAGATACCCATTTTGGAGAATACTTTCAGCAAGCCATCACATACCGCCTTGATGTAGTTCTTTTTCAGTTTATCCACATCGAGAGAGGTATCGAGCTTGTTGTTCAGCTTCATATCCCGGATGGTGCTGAGTGCCAGGTAAGGATTGATGGCGGTTACCCCGAATGCGAGGAGGCAGGCAAAGTGATGTACTTCCCATACATCGCCGGCTTCCACAATCAGGCCCACCTGGCCACGATAACCCTTGCGGATCAGGTGGTGATGCACAGCAGATGCTGCCAGGATAGAAGGAATAGCCGCATGTTCGGAGTCGATGGCGCGGTCTGACAGGATGATCACTTCAAATCCATCTTCTACGGCATCTACCGCATAGCGGCATAAGCGCGCCAGGCCTTTCTCCAGGGAGCCGGGTTTACCGTCGGCTTTGAAGTAGGTATGCAGGGTTTTTGCCTGGAAGATACCGGTGTCGATACTCCGTATTTTTTCGAGTTCGTGGTTGTTGAGAATCGGGTGCCGCAGCGCTACGGTGTGGCAGTGCAGCGGATCTTCATCCAGCAGGTTACCGTTGTTTCCCACAAATGCAGCCAGCGACATCACCAGTTTTTCCCGGATGGGGTCAATCGGCGGATTGGTCACCTGGGCAAACAATTGTTTGAAGTAATTACACAGGTGCTGCGGTTGATTGCTGAGTACCGCCAGCGGTACATCGGTGCCCATAGAGCCTACCGGTTCTTTGCCATCCAATGCCATAGGGGCAATGATGGTATCCAGGTCTTCGGTGCTGTAACCGAAGGCGCGCTGGTATTTAAAGATCTGGTCGTGTTCCAGGTGGGTGAATGTAACCCGTGGTTCGGGCAACTCTTCCAGCCGGATTTTATATTTATTCAGCCACTCGCTATAGGGTTGTTGGGAGCAGATTTGTTGTTTCAGCTCTTCATCGCCTATAATACGGCCCTGGTCCATGTCTACGATAAACATTTTACCGGGTTGCAGGCGGCCTTTTTCTTTGATGTTTTTAGGATCTACCGGTAATACACCGGCTTCTGACGCCATAATTACGCGATCGTCTTTGGTCACCACAAAACGGCTGGGACGCAGTCCATTACGGTCCAGGGTGGCGCCGATGATTTTTCCGTCGGTGAAGGAAATAGAAGCAGGTCCGTCCCACGGCTCCATGAGAGAAGCGTGGTATTCGTAGAATGCTTTCTTTTCTTCTCCCATATCTTCATTACCATCCCATGCTTCCGGCACCAGCATCATCATCACATGTGGTAAGGAGCGGCCGGTCATGGTGAGGAGTTCTATCACATTGTCCAGGCTGGCGGAATCGGATTGTCCTTCTTCCACGATGGGCAGCAGCATTTCCATTTCTTCTGCCGTGAAAAACCGGGATACAAAGTCTCTTTCGCCGGCACGCAGCCAGTTCAGGTTGCCTTTCAGGGTATTGATTTCACCGTTGTGGGCAATGTAACGATACGGGTGCGCCAGTTTCCAGCTGGGGAAAGTATTGGTCGCAAACCGGGAGTGGATCAGCGCAAAGGCAGAAACCATTTTCTCATCGCTGAGGTCTGTATAATAGTGGCGTACCTGGTAGGTGGTAAGCTGTCCTTTATATACAATTGTTTTATAGGAAAGCGACGCAATGTAAAACAGTGACTTTTCTTTGGGCACTGTATTACGTACGGTTTTGGAAACGTAATTACGGAGTACATACAACTTCCGCTCAAAGATTTCCGGATCGTTGATATGATGAGGACAGGCAATAAATATCTGTTCAATTTCCGGTTCTACTGAGAGGGCAGATTCGCCGATACCATCCGGACGTACCGGTACTTTCCGGTAGCCAATGATTTCGAGACCCAGTTTTTCGGCGCTGCGTTGCAGTATTTCGCGGCATTCTTCGCGCCAGCGAGGTTCTTTCGGAAAGAAGACCATGCCTACTCCATACTTACCAAATTCGGGTAAACGAATGCCGAGTTTCAGGCATTCATCGTACAAAAATTCATGTGGCATCTGAAACAGTATTCCCGCGCCATCACCTGTGTTCTGTTCACAGCCGCAGGCACCGCGGTGTTCCATGTTTTCCAGCATGGTTAAGGCATCACGAATAATATGGTGGGACTTACGGCCTTTGATATGGGCTGTAAATCCTGTTCCGCAGGCATCATGTTCAAATTCCGGACGGTATAAACCTTGCGTTTGCTTCACTTCATCCATGTGGTTTAGATTTTTTGCTTTGGCGCACACTTTCCCCTATGACTTTCGCCGCAGGTGAATGGTGTACGATATAATTCGGGAATGGTTTAAAGATACTAAAGGAATGCTGGATTTTTTATATAAACTTTTGTAAAGTGGGTAAAGTTTAGAAAAAAATAAAAAAAATCACGTTTTGTTTAAATTTATAAAAAAATGACTGCTACGCCGGGCTTAAATCCCGAAAGATCTGGATGGTAGAAGCGGAATCTTCCGGGGCATAGGGATCCCACAAGATCATTTGCCGGTATTTTGTCGGAGGAACCGGCCAATGAGCGGTAAAAAGTAATGGGAAGGACTGACAGGGAGAAAAAAAACGGGATACCTATTGGTATCCCGGCTTATACTATTATAGTAGAAAGATTATGGTTCAAAGATAAACTCCGTTTTACCTCCTCTTACCTGCATCCGTAAAGGATCGCCTTGGAGGCTTTCATGCTGGAGCCGATCGAGTGCGGTAACGATGTAGGTATACATGCGGCCTTTTACATAACCGGGGTCTTTGAATTCCGGATCAGATGACTGCGGCAGTATGGCGATGATTTTCGTTGGGTCGCTGACGTTAATGGCTTCGTGTTGTTCAAAACGGTATAATACATATTGTCTGGTATGACCGCTGGTATCGTTGTCGGCCCAGTGCAGTTCCAGGCCGCCGGGCCGTTCGAAGGCATCTATAAAATACGGCGCCTCCGGTGTCAGGTTGGGCAACCAGGACATGGTAGGGCGCAGTGCCGGATATTTGTACAGGTGATTCCGCATGGTGTCTTCTATCCCCAACGGGTTGCCACTGAATGATTTGGAGCTGTAGAACATACTTCCCTGTACGGTATTCAGGGTGCGGGCTTCTTCTATCTGGGCCGGCAGTTCATTCGGATTTTTCCAGGCGGCATTGCTGCCAATGCGATATACACCATGTCCTATATATACATGTTTTCCATAACCATGTTGACTCCACCAGTTGAGCAGTATTTCGTAATCTACCAGGCGGTGTCCGCGTTCCCAGTACAGTTGCGGCGCTACGTAATCTATCCAGCCATTTTTTAGCCATTTTACAACATCGGCATATAAATCATCGTAGTTGGTCTGGCCGCCACGGGTATAGGATCCTTCGGGGTCTTTATCGCGGTTGCGCCATACGCCGAAGGGGCTGATACCAAATTTCACCCAGGGCTTTTCGGCCTTAATGGCTTTGCTGAGCATCAGGATAATGGCGTCTACGTTGGCGCGGCGCCAGTCGTCCTTCATCATATTGTTGCCATACAGCCGGTAAGAGCTGTTATCCGGAAATTCTTTGCCTGGTGCGCGGTAGGGATAAAAGTAATCGTCAAAATGTACGGCATCGATGTCGTAGCGTTTTACCACATCGCGGATAACCATGGTCACATATTCCTGTGCTTCCGGTACGCCCGGATCGAAATATTTTTTATTGTCATAGGTCAGAAACCATTGTGGTTTCAGCCGGGTGATATGATTGGCTGCCACACTGCTGCGGCTGACGTTGAATACAGCCCGGTATGGATTAAACCAGGCATGGAACTCCATCCCGCGTTTATGCGTTTCTTCTATCATGAACTGTAACGGATCATAATAGGGATTGGGCGCCTGCCCCTGTACACCGGTGAGGTATTCAGACCAGGGTTCATAGGGCGACGGATAAAAAGCATCTGTCACCGGCCGGATCTGTGCTATAATGGCATTCATGCCATTGCGCTGATGCTGATCCAGCAGGGCAATGAATTCCTGTTTTTGCTGATCCGTGGAGAGTCCTCTCCGGGATGGCCAGTCAATATTTTCTACAGTGGCTATCCATACTGCTCTTAGCTCCCGTTTGGGCGGCAGCTGGGCCCATGCCTGCTGCGCCAGTATTGTGCATAATATTACGCCTGCTATTAATTGCTTCAACATCTGCCTTACTTTAAACCGTAAGATGCGAAAATAGCAAAAAGCAAGTCTGTTGCGACACAATTATGTGATTCTTATGTGGATATGTTGTCAGGGGGCTTTTTCTATCTTCACCCGGAGTGGAGGGGCCTGATAGTTATCCGGCAGGTAATCTGCCGGGGTGGTGGTAGCTCCGCCATCCCGATGGGCGCGGTAATGTGGCGACATGATTTCTACGCCCGCGGCATTAAACTGGTCCTGTATCTGTTGGTGAAGTAAAGAGTAAATGCCCGCCATTTCGTGAGACTGGTCCGTATAGGCGTTGAGTTCATAGGCTACATAAAAATCATCCAGACTGGTCTGCAGTACAAAAGGGGCTTTATCTTTCATAATCCCATCTGTGGCCATCGCAGCTTTGATAAGTAATTCGTGCACCTGCTTCCAGGGTACATCATAACCGATGGTAACACCGGTATGCAGGATGAGGCCCGGATCTTTGCTGGAGGTGGTAAAGTTAATTGTATGACCGCTCAGGATACTGGCATTGGGTACCGTAATTTCTTCGTTTTTAGTAGTCCGTAATCTGGTGACCAGCAGGTTTTTCTCGATTACCTCTCCGGTAATCTCTCCGATCTTTACCTGATCCCCTATTTTGAAAGGACGCATATACGTAATTACAAAACCGGCTACTACATTGGAAATGGCAGTAGATGATCCCAGCGAAAACAGGATGCCCAGGAAGACAGACACGCCCTGGAACACTTTTGAATCAGACCCGGGCAGGTAGGGGAAGATGACCACAAACATAAATGCGTAAAGCAGGAATTTAACACCGCTGGCGGTAGGCCAGGCCCAATCGGCGTAAAACCCTTTGATCGGGAGATTGCCACAGGCTATTTCTCCAGCCAGGTAATTCACCAGTTTTACCAGATAACGGGTGATAAAATAGATCACCAGAATGGTGAGTAATTTAGGGAGATAATGCAGCAGCCCCGATAAGATACTTTTGATGGGTGTCAGCGTCCAGTCGATCAGTTTATCCGCGATGCCTTTTGTCCAGGGGAAGATGCTGAAAATAAAGGGCAGGGTAATATAGAAAACCAGGAGGATGATGACGATGCGGGCAATACGTAATGCACTGTAGACCAGCCCTATTTGTTTTTGCTGATTGAGCAGGGCGTAGTCTTTTACCTTCACCCCTTTGAAATAGTGATCTTTTTCTTTTATGAACTTAAACCGCAGTTTGCGGAATAGCCGGTTGATCAGGTATACAATAACACCGAAAACCAAGAGGATAAGTAGCAGCCATGCAATGCGTATGAGGATGTGCTGCAGGCTGTTCTGATCTTTGGCCTGTATGACAGCTTTCCGGATCACTGCCGCATATTCGTTGGCCACTACGGCTTTATCCTGGTCGAGCCATAAGCCGTCATCGTCCGTTACCGTTAAGAGAATAATATCCTGATACACCACGTCCACATTATTTTCATTGGGGAGAACGAGGATGGAGTCGGCGGCGAAAAAGGGATCATTTTCCAGCCGTTCCAGTTTGGTGTGGATATTCCGGGCACGTTCTCCCGGGTGCAGTGGGCCCAGCTTATTGTATACGAAGAACAGGGTGTCGCCGAACGGTGCTACCGGAATGCCGGAGTGTACGGCTTTCAGCTGATTTATTTTAAGCCGGTTGGCGGCCTTTTTCAGGGAGTCGGCCTGCTCAATGGCTGTTAGTTTTTTTACCAGCTCCTGCTTGCGCCGGTCATTGTCGTTTTTCAGCAGCAGGATTTGTTGTTCCAGTGATTGTTTGGCGGCGGCATCTGCTTTCAGCAGGGAATCACTTTCGCGTAATAAGCGGGTGGTGCTTTCCAGCTGGGCATTGGTGACGGAGTCGCGGCTGGCTTTAGCACTGTCTGTCTGCGCCGGAGATAATAAGGATAAGGCAACCAATATGTTGGTGAGCAGAAGGGGTAATACGCATCTCATTCCCGAAGCTTTTTTTTAAAGTACGGAAAATTCCTGATGCATCCCGGCTGCAGCAGCAAAAAGCAGCAAATTTATGCTGCTATGCGGTTATACCTTCCGGTTGGTGTACTGGGTGTAATCAGGTAATATGACTTCATAATCCTGGTGCATCAGCGGAGAGGTGAGCAGGAAGTCGGCGGAAGCGCGATTGCAGGCTACCGGTATATTCCATACAACACCCAGGCGGAGGAGGGCTTTAATATCCGGATCATGCGGTAATGCTTCCATGGGGTCCCAAAAGAAGATGATCACATCCAATAAACCCTCCGCTACCAGGGCGCCAATCTGCTGGTCGCCGCCCAGTGGGCCGCTCAGCAGTTTTCTGACAGATACGTCCAGGGCTTCTTCTATCAACTTGCCGGTAGTACCGGTGGCGTATAGTTCGTGCCGGCTCAGCACAGTTTTGTTATAGATGGCCCACTCTATCAGTTCAGCCTTCTTATGGTCATGTGCGATCAGGGCGATCCGTTTGCGTGCTTTTAAAACTTTTGTCGTTTGCATATCTCTTACAAAAGTAATCAGCCACACGTAAAAAATAAATGCAAATTATGTTTAATGGGAGCGCCTGTCGTTGCCATCGAGTGTGGCCAGGTCGCGGTCGAAGATATACAGGCCGCCTTTATCCTCTCCGATCAGCTTAAGTTTATCGAGGATGTACCGGGCCAGGCGTTCTTCTTCGATTTGTTCGGTTACATACCACTGCAGGAAATTGTGCGTGGCATAGTCTTTTTCATTGAGACACATGTCCACCAGGCTGTTGATTTCTTTGGAAACCAGCAGTTCATGGCTGAACACATGTTCAAAAATAGCATTGATGTTCTTAAACTTGACGGTAGGTTCTTTCAATGCCGGTACCAGGCCATGTCCGCCACGTTCATTGATAAACTTAAGTAATTTCAGCATATGTGCCCTTTCTTCGTCTGAGTGGCGGTAAAGGAACTGGGCAATGCCGTTGTAGCCCTGTACTTCAGACCAGGAAGCCATGGCAAGATAATATTGGGAAGACGCTGCTTCCATTTCTACCTGGTCATTCAATGCTTTTTCGATTTTTGGAGAAAGTTCTTTCAGTAACATGACAACCGATTTTAATTTAACTGGAGTTAGAGAATCGTGGGGAGATCGCTGCCTGCAGCACCTATCATTTCCGCCTATAACAATATTGTCAAATTCAATGGGGAATTTGAGAAAGGCCGTCTGAAATTCTGCGCGGAAAGTGCTACCTTTGCTTAAGTAAATTAGGATAAAATGATTAAAACAGGAAATCCGATCATCAGTATATATACAGAAATGACTCCCAACCCGGAAACGATGAAGTTTGTAGCCAACAAACTACTGTATCCCGGCAAGAGTATTGATTTCCCGGATGAAGCCAGCGCGAAACCATCTCCATTAGCCATAGAGTTATTTAGCTTCCCTTTCATCAGGGGCGTTTTTATTATGGCGAACTTCATTACGCTTACCAAAACAAGCGAAACGGACTGGAATGATATCATCCCTACCGTGAAAGCCTTCCTGAAAGAATACCTGGAAGACAGCCGTCCTGTTATCAACGAAGATGAGGTAGTAGTTACGAAAGATGCTGCCAGCAACGAAGTGAGCGCAGACGACAGCGACGTGGTAAAACGTATTAAGGAATTATTGGAAAATTATGTGAAACCCGCGGTAGAAATGGATGGCGGCGCCATTCAGTTCAAAGATTACAACGACGGCGTGGTGAAACTGATGTTACAAGGTTCCTGTTCAGGCTGCCCTTCTTCCATGATTACGCTGAAAGCCGGTATTGAAGGCATGATGAAGCGTATGATCCCGGAAGTGAAGGAAGTAGTGGCAGAAGCAGAATAAGCCATAGTTGAGTGAATGATAGTGTTAAACAAAAGCACAGTCTAACCGGCTGTGCTTTTTTATTTGATAAATAGGACATACAACAATGAAAGGATTATTAGCATGCCTTACCGGTTTGGCGCTGATTGGCCAACCTGTGCTGGCACAAAAGAAGAAAGGTACCGACAGCAGCGCAGCCATAATTACCTATGGTTTCAGCAGCAACGGAAAAGAAATTCCCGGCAGCAGCCTGCAAATGGTCATCGACCATCAACGCGCTCATCTCCTTCCCGGCGGGCCCCGTGCCAAAGAACAACAGTACCTGCAGCTGGATGAAAAAAATACCTATCAGGTACTCTCCGCTCCTAACGGAGAAACCTATACGCTGAAAAAGGCATTCTCAGACTATACTACACCGGAACTACTTCCCGATACGGCTACCATACTGGGATATGTATGTAAAAAAGCAAAACTGTTCATCCGTTCCAACACCATTGAAGTGTGGTACACCAACGACCTGGCGTTAAAGGGGACTCCTAACCTCTCTATTGCACCTGGCCTGGGGCTGGTACTCAAAATAGTGCGTAACGGCAACAGCGAAACCATTGCCCGTAAAATCACCTATCGCAAAATCACACCGGCAGAATTGTCGTGGCCTGCACAGATGGGGCAGTACGTAGATGATGCCGCTTATATGCGGCAGGTAATAGACAGCCGCTATACTACCTTCCCGGTATTTTCGGGAGAGCAGATCAGCTGGGGCAACAATACCCCCAATCCGGCTACCGATAGCCTGCAGCAAACCTTTCACTATGCTGGAGGCACCGTGATCCTGAAAAAAGTAAAACTGCCGGCCGTCAAAAAAGGAGCAACCCTCTTTGCCGAACTGGTACAGTACTCCAATGGAGATGCCTACGACAGAACCGGTTCTGTATTCATGATTCCTACCAGTAAAGCCACCTCTTTCCTGGATGGCCTGAAACAAGGCGTGGCGGCATTGCCTTCTTTTACCGCTGCTAACGGTAAAAAATACCAGGGTATGGTGGCTACCGATAACTACCTGCCTACTTTGGAAATCATGCGCTTCTTTACCCCGTTTGGCGTACACCACTTTAACAACCAGGTAAAAATACAAGGCTACCAATGGGCAGACTCCGTGGTATACAAACAGGACATTTCTGAACTGCAACACAGCCTGCAGGGCGAAGTATGGTTGGGCGTATATATCGGCAACTATGATAAAGGCGGCCATAAAGTAAGCCTGCGCTTTAAATATTATCCGGGAGATGAGGAAGACGAGCAGCGGGCAGCCCCTAACTGGGTTTTACCGGCATTTAATACCACCAATCTGATGGAAATGGCCGGACAGGAATATGCCACCTTATTCGACAAAGACTCACTGACTGTAACGGTGAACATTCCGCAGGGGTTAAAACAGGTACAGTTACGTTATATCACTACCGGCCATGGCGGCTGGGGCGGCGGAGATGAATTTAATCCTAAACAGAATGAAATTTTTGTTGATGGCAAACGGGTATACCATTTTATTCCATGGCGTACCGACTGTGCTACTTACCGCTTATCCAATCCGGCATCGGGTAATTTCGGTAACGGATTGTCTTCTTCTGACCTAAGCCGTTCCAACTGGTGCCCGGGTACGCTCACAGCGCCTGTGATCATTTCCCTACCGGATATTACGCCGGGGCTGCATACCATTCGGGTGGCTATTCCGCAGGGAAAACCGGAAGGTACCAGCCAGAGTTTCTGGAATGTATCCGGTACACTGACCGGCGTGCTGTAAGGCATTAAAACAAATTAAGCATACCGGCAGCAGTTACCTTAAAGATACTGCAGCGGGTATGCTTAATTCCCAACTTCTACTACTTTTGCACCATGAATGAACTCTATCAGGGCCTGTTGGCAGGCCTGCATCAAATGACGGCGCTGGAAGCCATTGCGGTCATTTTTGCTGTACTCTCTGTCATCTTCCAAAAGCAGAATAATATTCTCGTATATCCTACAGGTATTGTCAGTACCGGTATTTACACCTATCTCCTTTCCCGCGAGCATTTTAAATTGTATGCAGATGCCACCCTCAATGCCTATTACCTGGTGATGAGTGTATATGGCTGGATATACTGGGCCCGTAAAAAAGGACCGCAGCAACCGGTTACCCCTATTACCCGCAGCTCCCGCAGGGAACTGGTGACGGCGGTGGTCATTACAGTAGCCGGCTGGGCTCTGTTTTATACCCTGCTGCGGAATTTTTCGGATTCCAATGTGCCGGTCATGGACGCCTTTGTTTCTGCCAGTGCCTGCGCAGGAATGTGGCTGCTGGCCAAAAGAAAAGTGGAAAACTGGATCCTGCTGAACATCTCTAACTTTGTAGCTGTACCATTGTTGTTCTATAAACAGTTGTACCTGACCGCACTGTTAACCATCTTTTTATTTATCATTGCCATTTTCGGATATCTTAGCTGGAGAAAAACAGTACAACAGCGGGAAATAGCGCGTTCATGAAAAAAGTAGTTGTAATCGGGCCTGAATCTACAGGAAAAAGTACGCTCAGTGAAAAACTGGCCAGTCACTTCCATACCGTGTGGACGGAAGAATATGCCCGTACCTATATCGACCAACTGTCACGCCCCTACGAACAGGAAGACCTGTGGCAGATTGCCCGTGGCCAGCTGGCTTTGGAACAACAGCAGGCTGCCCGGGCGAGGGAGGTGCTGATTTGTGATACAGACCTGTATGTGGTGAAAGTATGGAGTGAGCATAAGTATGGCGAATGTGACGTGCGCATCCTGAACGAAATTGCGCAGCAGCAATGTGACCTGTATCTCCTGACCTATATTGATTTACCCTGGGAAGAAGATCCCCAGCGCGAATATCCGGACCCGGCTATGCGCAGTTATTTCTATCATGTATACAAGGATATTGTGTTGCAGTCCGGAGTACCCTGGGTCGATATCCGGGGAGGTTATGCGGAGCGGGAAGCCCAGGCGATTGCCGCTGTAACTCAGCTGCTGGCACGGTAAGGAATTATTCTCCCCTGCCGGTTACCAGCGCCATAATATCCGGATCGGGTGACAGGTTCCGCATTTGTATCAGGATTTTGCGTTGGCGGTAAGCCGTGATACGTGCCGGCGGGTTGACGGTATATTTCACAGGATTAGGCAGGCAGGCAGCGATCATCGCAGCTTCTTCCCGATTCAGACTGGCTGCGTCTTTATTGTAATAGGCCTGTGCAGCCGCTTCTACCCCAAAGATGCCTTCGCCGGTTTCGGCCACATTCAGGTATACTTCCAGGATACGTTGTTTCCCCCAGATTTTTTCTATCATAAACGTAAAGTAGGCCTCCAGGCCTTTACGGATATAACTTCTGCCCTGCCATAAAAAAACATTCTTTGCTACCTGCTGGCTGATGGTACTGGCGCCTTTTATTTTTTTGCTTTTCTGGTTATGTTTCATCGCCTTTTCGATGGACTTAAAATCAAAACCGTTGTGATCAGGGAAAAGCTGGTCTTCGCTGGCTATTACGGCCAGCTTGGCATGTTGAGAAATTTCATCATAGCTCACCCATTTTTTCTGGAAATGTTTATCCGTTCCCCACAGACTAAACCAACTGGAAATCATGGTAAGCGTAATAGGAGGATTTACCCATCTCAGCAAGACGATATAAACAAAGTGTGCAACAAATAATACCAGTAAAACTCTCTTCAATCTCCTCCACGTTCTTGGAACAATTCCTTTTAAATTCATCGCGTAGGTTTAGCAAAATCGGGCCGAAAGTACTTTAAAAAGTGGAAAGCAGAAAGCCCATCACTGCAGAAAAAAATCAGGCAGTAAGAAAACAGCATCCCTGATATCCTGCTTCTGTGCGCTTTTCTGCTATTGCTTTATTCGTAACTTTAGGCATGTTGTTAAATATACACCCGGATAATCCGAATGCCCGTCACATTAAAACGATTATAGAATGTTTGAAGGATGGCGGTGTTATAATATACCCAACCGATACGGTATATGGCCTTGGTTGCGACATTACACAGCACAAAGCTATTGAACGGATTGCACGGATCAAACAGGTAGATCTGAAGAAAGCACATTTTTCCTTCATCTGCTATGATCTCAGTCATTTATCGGATTACGCCAAAAGTGTGGATACGCCTGTATTCAGAATGCTGAAAAAAGCATTGCCCGGCCCTTATACGTTTATTCTGCCGGCCAGCCGTATGGTACCCCGGTTGCTGAAAACAAAAAAAGATACGGTAGGTATCCGCGTACCGGACAATAATATCTGCAGAACGATTGTAAAGGAGCTGGATAATCCATTGATGAGTACAACCCTGCCAGTGGAACATTACGTGGAAGAATATACGGACCCGGAGATCATTTATGAGAAGTTTGGTAAACAGGTAGATATTGTAGTAGATGGCGGCCCGGGTGGCATCGCCTTTTCTACCGTGGTGGATTGTACGGGAGAGGAACCGGTATTGATCCGGGAAGGATTAGGAAGTTTTGACGCTATAACCTGATATATGAAAAAGAGTGGTTGGTGTTGGCTGATTATATGCTTAGGTGGCGCTTTTCAGGGTGCTGCCGGCCAGGCGATTTTCCGGAAGCCCGTAACACTGCTGCCGGAAAAGAAAGCGACCTATGTGATGCCGGTAGTGCCACCGGTTTATCCGGTATACCTGGTCGCGCCCAACTTTTACTATCAACAGCATTTCGGATTTTTCTGCAAACAGGAATGGAACTGGCAGAAACAGACGGGGATACCGGTAAAGCTACGGTTAGGCAACTATGCCTATACGCAGCAACTGGAAGGAAAAAAATAACGCCATAAAATAAGTACGCCTGATGTAACAGCGATGTAATAGGCTGTTGCATCAGGCGTATTTTTATGCCGATAGGCGAAGATTTATTTGATACCTAATTTCTTTGCTACTTCTGCTGGTAACGCTTTTTTATTCACCATGTAGCAGGTGGTTTTATAAGCGAAATAAGGTACGGAGGCGTAGAAGTAACCCTGACCCGGATTATCGGTACCCCAGGAATTTTTAACCCGGAAGTATTTGTTGCCGTTCTGGTCTTTTACCAGTCCTATGATGTGCATACCGTGATCGTCCTGGGTTTCGAAGTTATCGAAAGCTTCCTGACGGAGTTCCGGAGTGATCGCTTTTTCTTTACCTGGTTTCAGGAACAGGTTTTTTCTTTCTTCAGGAGACATATCAGCCCAGTCTTTTTCCGGAACAACCGCTAAGCCTTCTTTGAAGTTGAAACCTTTTTCGCTTACATCAGCTGCCCATGCGAGGGAATAACCGTTCATTACGGCGTTTTCTGCGATCGCTGTGAAGTCGTTCAGGTTTACGTTGTATACTTTTTCCCAGTTCCAGTTATCCGGTACTTCCAGTACAAACTGGCTATTGTAAGGATGGTGGGTGAAAGAAGAGATCAGTACATAATCATCTGCATTGAGTCCCAGTTCTTTAGCAAAAGACTGCGGCGTATAGGATTTGCCGTTATATTGGAATTTCTCCGGCGCTTCGCCCATGTAGGCATTCAGTACGCCGTCGAAAGCTTTGGTCCAGTTTGGATTGATGGTGCCTTCGGTAGCACTCAGTTTTTTGATCATACCGCCCAGCAGGCTTTCCATTTCTGCGTGGTTGTATGATTTTACTTTATTACCATCGTATTCACTCTGCGGAACCAGGCCATATTCGCGGAGACACAACAGATCATCCTGGAAACCACCCCCTTCACCGAAGTTGGCGTTACCATGCATACGTACGTAATTAGCTGCTTTCCGTGGGTACATTTTACGAACCACGAACATTTCACTCAGATTCAGGCCTTTGTATTTGCCATTGCGCAATAACTCAGACTCAAAAAAAGACAGACCGGAGAAAGACCAGCAAGTGCCGGTGCGGCCCTGGTTTTGGATATCCCCTGCTTCCAGGTTCTTTAAAACGGTAAACTGGTAGCTGCTACCTTCCACATTCGTGCTGTTTTGTGCAAACGTTGCAGTGCTGTAAAGCACGGCTGCGCACATAATCCATTTCTTCATGCGTGTATGATAATTGTATTTTCTGAACAAAGGGCGAAAATAAGGGAAAGCTGTTATTCAGCCGATGAAAAGATGGATGAACGGAATCGTTGCTGGTATACGGATGAAGGATAGGCTTTATTCTTCATGGTATTGATCCCGGGTAATTTCCCACTCCCACAGGTCTTCGTTTTCTTTGTTTTTGAATGTGCCGACAAAACGCATTCCTGCTTTTTGTAATATCTTAACGGAGGCATTATATTCTTCTTCGGTATGGGCGATGACCCGTTGTACATAGGAATGTCCAAAGGCAAAGCGAATCAGTCCTTTGGCCATCTCGGTGCCGAGGCCCTTTTCCCGGTACCCGGGGGCAATTTCATATCCCATTTCCACCAGGCCTGCTGCATTGGGTTTTCCTTTGAAGCCTCCTGCGCCGATCAGTTGTTTATCTTCCCGGTGTATCACCAGGTAAAAGAACCATCCCAGCATGGAAGGGTCATTGCGTAATTTATCATATGCCACCAGTACCATTTCCGGATACTCGGTCCAACCTTCCTGAATATTTATACCAAGCAGGTCGGCCAGTGTATCATTACCATGTAATAGTGATTCGAAATGCTCCAGGGTGCATGGCAATAATTGTAGTCGAGGTGTTTGGATCATATTTGAAACTAGTAAACTGTTTTGGGAAATACAATAGATAAGTGCATTTAATCTTTTAAAAAATATTTAATTACTTACCGGCCGTCCTCCATAGGAAGACTGCCGGTAAATAATTAAACAGCAATAAGTTAGCACTGAGAAATATTAATGCGCCTGGAGCCAGTTATTACCGACACCCATTTCTGCTTCGACAGGTACGGCTAATGGCAAAGCATTGCGCATACAATCTATAATCAGGGGTTTAATCATCTCCACTTCATCCCGATGTGCATCAAAAACCAATTCGTCATGTACCTGCAGGATCATGCGGGATTTAAAGCCATGTTCTTTGAAGGCTTTATGGATGCTGATCATGGCCAGTTTGATCATATCAGCGGCAGTACCTTGTATAGGCATGTTGATCGCATTCCTTTCGGCAAAGCCACGTACAACTGCGTTGGAAGAGTTGATGTCTTTCAGCCATCTTTTTCTGCCTAATATCGTTTGTACGTAACCGTTACGCTGTGCAAAGGCGATCTGGTCATCCATATATTTTTTAATAGCGGGGTATTGTGCGAAGTAGTTATCGATCAGCATTTTAGCTTCACTACGTGGAATGCCCAGGTTTTCTGATAACCCGAATGCACTCACGCCATAGATGATACCAAAGTTTACGCTTTTGGCATTACGACGCATATCAGATGTTACGTCTTCCAATGCCACGTTGTACACTTTAGCGGCAGTAGCAGCATGGATATCGATGCCTTGCCGGAACGCTTCCATCATCTGCGTATCTTCACTGATAGCAGCGATGATCCGTAATTCTATCTGGGAATAATCTGCAGACAGCAACACGAATTCTTCATTACGCGGCACAAAGGCTTTACGTACTTCCCGGCCTCTGTCTGTGCGGATCGGAATGTTTTGCAGGTTCGGATTATTGGAGCTTAAACGACCGGTAACCGCTACTGCCTGATTATAGGAAGTATGTATACGGTTGGTACGTTTATTCAGCAATAACGGTAACGCATCTACGTAGGTAGATTTCAATTTACTCAGCTCTCTGAAAATGAGAATATCTTCTACGATTTTATGTTTGTTGGAGAGCTTCTGCAGTACGTCTTCACCGGTAGCATATTGTCCGGTACGTGTTTTTTTCGCTTTGGGATCCAGCTGTAGTTTTTCGAACAACACCTCTCCCAGTTGTTTCGGAGAAGCCAGTTTGAATCTGACGCCGGCTTGTTCATACACACTTTCTTCTGCACGCTTGATTTCCGTTTCCAGTTCGCGGGAATAATCAGCGAGTGCCTGTGTATCGATGGCAATCCCTTCAAACTCCATGTCGGCCAGTACTTTTACCAGTGGGTTTTCCACTTCATAAAATACGTTATCCACTTTTCTTTCCGGCAGTACGGGCGCAAATTTTTCTTTCAGCTGTAAGGTAATATCCGCATCTTCAGCGGCATACTCTTTTACCTTTTCCACTTCCACATCCCGCATGGTGCCCTGGCCTTTTCCTTTTTTACCGATCAGCGTTTCAATGGAAACGGGCTCGTACTGGAGATATTGGGCACTCAGTACATCCATGTTGCGGCGTCCTTCCGGCTCAATGAGGTAGTGGGCCAGCATGGTGTCAAATACCGGTGTGGTAATTTCCATACCATACCATTTCAGCACCAGCATATCATACTTGATGTTCTGTCCTATCAGCATGATTTTATCGCTGTGGAACAAAGGTTCGAATTCATGTATAATGGCTTTGGCGGCGTTATGATCTGCGGGTAAAGGAATGTAGTAACCGGTTCCTTTTTGTACAGAAAAGCTCATGCCCACAATATCTGCGGCATTGGCATCCGTACCGGTTGTTTCGGTATCAAAAGAAACCTCTGCGTGTTGCAGCAGTAACTGCAGCAGTGCGGCTCTTTTTTCCGGTGTATCGGTCAGCTGATAGTCGTGCGGAGTATTGTTGATGTTTTTGTCTGCCAGTAAAATGTTGATGGCTTCTGCGGTTTCAACCGGCGCGGGTGTTTCTGCTTCTATCGGCGTACCAAAGAGGTCTGTCTGGACTACTTTTGGTTTAATATCTGCGCCTGCATTATTGGCAAATCCATCTCCCAGAATTCTTTTACCCAGTGTTTTGAATTCCAGTTCTGTGAATATTTCTGTCAGTTTATCCTTGTCGCTTTCCTTGATGCAGAAATTTTCTTCGTGGAAGCTTACGGGTACATCGGTAATGATGGTAGCCAGCTCTTTGGAGAGGATGGCATTGTCGTGGCCGGCTTTGATTTTTTCGCCCATTTTGCCACCGATTTTATCTGCATTGGCCAGCACATTTTCCAGTGAGTCATATTGGGCCAGCAGTTTCATGGCTGTTTTTTCTCCGATGCCTGCAATACCAGGAATGTTATCCACAGCATCTCCCATCAGGCCCAGGATATCGATTACCTGGTGTACGTCTTTAATCTGCCATTTTTCACATACTTCCTTAGGCCCCATGATTTCTTCCTTGTTGCCCATGTAAGGAGGCTTGTAGATGAAAACGTTGTGGCGCACCAGTTGTCCGTAGTCTTTATCGGGAGTCACCATGTATACGGTATAACCGGCATCAGCGGCCTGCCAGGCGAGGGTACCGATCACATCATCCGCTTCGTAACCATCTAATTCCACTACCGGGATATTAAAACCTTCAATGATTCGTTTAATATCAGGGAGGGCATCCAGGAGATCTTCCGGAGCATCTTCGCGGTTCGCTTTATAGTCGGTGAAAGTGGTGTGCCGTTCAGTAGGCGCGTGTGTATCAAACGCCACAGCGATATGTGTGGGTTTTTCTTTATTGATGAGATCGAGTAAAGTAGTGGTAAAGCCAAACTGCGCATTGGTATTACGCCCGGTACTGGTAATACGGGGATTTCTGATAAGAGCATAATAAGCTCTGTATATCAGTGCCATAGCGTCCAGTAAAAATAATTTCTTTTGCATTTGATAAACCTACAAGAATTAATTTGAATGCACAAAATTAAGATAGTACCACCATATACGGTGAGGGTGTAACTTTGGGATCGTAAATACTGCATCATGAATAAAATTTATCATCTGTCTACCTGCGGTACCTGCAAGAAAATACTGGAGGAAATAAAAGCGAAGGATCGCGGATTTATTTTACAGGACATCAAGAAAGAGAAGATTACGCCGGAGCAGCTGGAGGAAATGCATGCGCTGGCAGGAAGTTACGAAGCTTTATTCAGCCGTCGGTCGCAGCAATACCGGCCTATGGGGCTGCATGAAAAAGAGCTGAGTGAAAAAGATTACCGGGATTTGATTTTACAGGAATATTCTTTTCTGAAACGTCCGGTAGCTGTGCTGGGCAACAGAATTTATATCGGCGCTGAGGTGAAAAACGCCTAGTGCAGTATAAGTGTTGTTTAGCTGGTTACCAGCTAAACAACACCGTTGTAAGGTCCTTATTTTTTCTTGAGTTGTTCCAGGAACTGGTGTACCACCTGTTTGTACTGGTTCATATCCTGTTCATGGTGAAATGAACGGAACGGAAATTTGGCGGCGGCATCCAGTGCTGTTTTCAGGTCAAATTTTTCCTGGGGAAGGGAATAAAAGTATCCTTTCTCCATCAGGTATTCTCCCAGATATACCTGTTCTGACTGCCCCGGTGTGGGGATCAGGATTGCCTTTTTATTCAGTTTGGCCAGGTCCATCAGGGTGGTGTAGCCGGATCGGCTCAGGATGATATCTGAGGCGAGCATGGCTTCATTGAGCTGCGTAGCATTGAGGTGGTTTACCTGTGTAACGTTCGGGGTTACCCCACTTTGCTGCGGCATATCTGGTTTTCCACTGACAATCAGGGCGGTGATGGGCAATGACCGGATTTGTTCCAGGATCATCTGTTCCAGGTTGGTGCGCTGTGGCTCCGGTCCGGAAATCAGCACCAGCAGATCATACTTTTTGGGTACGTCTGTACGGGGCTCAAAACGGCTTAAGCAACCAATGTAGGTTAGCTGCGGCGGTAAGTGTGCCGGGTGGGCCAGTTCTCCGGAAAGGTTATTATCTCCGGGAAAGTCAGGTACCCAGCATGCGCTGTATTTGCGGATAAAGTGGTAGTTGGCTTTCTGCAGGAAACGCTCTATGGCGCCGCCGAAAGGTGTTTTTATCAACAGCTGGTGGGTGATGAAAACAGTGGGAATATCTTTGTGATACAGGCCGAAACGGTTGTCGGAAATAACTGCATCGATCTGATACTCAGCGACTATCTTCTTCAACCAGCGTTGTTCATACCTGATTGTCCGGAATATTTTAGGTATCTGCTGGATAATTTTCCAGCCGAAGAACTTTCCTTTCTGCGCATACAGTATGCGATAGCCGGGAAGCGGAAGAATGGTCAGCTGTGGGAATTCCTGTCGTAATAAAGCAGCGTGTTTGCCCTCTGCTGCAATAAAAACTTCGCATCCTGCGTTAAGCATTTCATGGATTAACGGAATATCCCGGGTGGCATGTCCAAGGCCCCAATCCAGGGGTACCACAAGAATTTTACGGGCGGTAGGAGTTGTGGACAAATAATTTGATTTTTTTTGCGAATTTAGCTTAAATTACAAATGGACATTGTTAAGAAAAGGTAAACTCTGAGACAGGATTTTTATAAAACAAGGATGTATATTAAACTGCAGTATGAAACGATTAAAATGGATGGTGATTTTTTTTCTTTGTGGAAGTTTAGCAATGAGTGGATGCCAGGTGTTTAAGAAAAACAATTGCGGATGTCCCACTATGAATAAAAAACGCATGCACTAATAACGCTGCCATCTGTACGAGACAACGACAATAACTAACGACAACAATAAACTGACAAGATCAACATAACAATTTTTACCTTATCTTTTGAAGATCCCATGATTACCTAGCCAAACAATATTTCGGGGAACAGTCAAATTTTTTATTCATGAAACCTGTAGATAGAGATTTACTAATCCTGCTACATGAAGATAGGTACACAGAACAACAGATTCAATCTGCCGTTAGGCAGATCAGTGAAATGCTTTCGCTGATTGAAACCATGGATTATCTGTGTGCAGTAATGGAGGTAGTAGATTGTAACAAAAACCGTATAACCAGCAAACGGTCGGTGTTGGAAAAAGCGATTTCGCGCAAAACACATAAACCGTTTGAATTTATTATTCACAGGAACTAAGTAGTTACCACATCCGGAAACTCGCCTTATTGTGGCTTTAACCCGCTGCTTTATCTGCCTCCGTGTGCTATATTTATTAAATTCTTGTTGTACGTTTGCCATCAGATCAAACCCAAAATAACAGATGGCAGATTTTTCGCACCTGCAGGATTTTTTACACCCTGTTTCAAAGGCATTGCTGAACGACGATCAGGAGTACGATCCGTTTCAAATTGGCGGCGTGATTGATGTATATGATGAACATCATCAACCCGATATTGATGCGGCAGATGTAGTATTACTGGGCGTAGGTGAAGAAAGAGGTACGACCAGTGGCAGAACGGCTACCGGTGGCCCCGATGCTATCCGCCGCGAATTTTTCCGTTTGTATAACTGGCATAGAGATATTAAACTCGCCGATGTGGGTAACCTGCGTTCCGGCGCATTTCTGGCAGATGCCTATGCTGCTATGAAAACAGTGGTCGCTGAATTATTGCAGGCCAATAAAACCGTTATTATACTGGGTGGTTCCCACGATCTTACCTACGCACAATATAAAGCCTATGCTGCCCAGCAACTTATCATTGAAGCTACGGTGGCAGACGCACTGATTGATCTCCAGGAAGAGTCCTCCGTTCGCAGTGAACGTTTCCTGATGGATATACTCACAGAACAGCCTAATTATCTCCGGCATTATAACCACCTGGGTTTTCAAAGTTACTTTGTACATCCCCGGATGCTGGAAACCCTGGATAAATTACGCTTCGACTGCTACCGGTTAGGACGTATCCGCGAGAATATGGAAGAAGCAGAACCGGTGCTGCGGCATTCAGATTTATTCAGCCTGGATATTAACATTATCCGGCATACCGATGCTCCTGCCAATCACCTCTCCCCTAACGGATTCAGTGGAGAAGAAGCATGTTCGCTTGCCCGTTATGCGGGCATGAGCAGCCGTCTCTCCTCTTTTGGTATTTATGGCTATCAGCCGGAAAAAGATAAAGAACAACTCACTGCCCGGCAAATCTCCCAGATGATGTGGTATTTTATGGATGGCCGCGCGGTGAAAAAGAAAGAAGCCCTGCTGGAAGACCGGGACGCCTTCTGGGAATTTCATATAGCCTTCTCCGATATAGAAACCGTGTTTCTGAAAAGCAAAAAAACCGGTCGCTGGTGGATGCAATTACCAGACCGGGAATTTGTTCCCTGTGCGTATAATGATTATTTACTGGCGAGTAACAATGAAATGCCGGAACGCTGGTTAAGACACCAGGAGCGGTTGTAAACCCTATAAGCGTAAGCGGTATAATGCCTGGTGCAAAAGCCTTCGCTGCTGCACCAGGCGTTGTATTTTATTCTGTATCCAGGTCCAGCAGTGCGGTGACCCTTACTTTCAGATAGGCGGCTTTATTATCGGTGGATATCATATCGTCGTCGAGGCCATTCAGCGTGCTTTTATGCAGCTTTTCCACCCGTTCATCCATCTTCTTAAAAAACTCCTCTTTCTTTTCTTCCCAGGTACCCTGTTCTGTTTGCAGTTTCAGTTGCCGGTTAGGCGTCAGGCTGGCGTAAAGATGTTGTAAGGTGGTGTACAGCAGGCTGTCCAGCTGTTTGTAATAGGTAAGGGCGCAACCATAGGTATGATGGCCCTGGGTGAGGCATCGCTGGTAGCGGGCCTCGAGGGTGTCCAGTGCCGTTTGCCGTGATTGTGAGTAGGCAGTCGTACACAGGAAGGTCGTCAGGATAAGGATAAGGTTTCGCATAGTCGCTGTGTGAACAACGAATATACGAAACATTATATATAATAATATATTAATTGCATGTTACTCCTTCGCCCCTATGGAACCGGTACAGGTTTCGCCCTGTGGTAGTCCGTTTAGCCATACCAGTAAGGTCTCCGTTCTTTGTTGGGTGAGTTCGGAGAGATAATTGGCTTTGCAAACCGGGAACATACTACCATAACTTTTAGTCGCTGCGGGGAACATGGCTTTTACCTGCGCGTCCCGCAATTGTATCCACAGGCGCTGTGCCTCTTTCAGGTTGTTAATGAAAGTTTTATTGGCGGCATAATCTTTCAGGATCTGCTGATAAACGTCGTTCAGTTTTTTATCCGCTTCTTTGTAGGATTGTGCTGCTTCCTTGTTCATCGCTCCCTGCGTCTGTGAAAAAGCAACACCGGTGCCGGCAATGATCAGCATCAGTAAAACTAAAAGTGATTTCATTTTAGTATGGTTTTAAAAATTTGAAAGCATATACCATAGGTAATTTTCCTTCCATGCCTTTGATATAAAAACGCCCGTCTTTTTCGATCGTATTATTAAAACAATTGTAAGGAGAATAATCATGCTCTTCAAACACCTGTAACTGTAATCCTTTGCTGGTCAGGGAAGTAATGATTTCGCTGAGCGGATGATTCCAGGAATAGGAGACGTGTTTAAGGTCTGCCTGCCGGTCGGTATACGTACCGGTGCTTTCTTCTATGATGGGCGCCGTATTGAAATAGTCGTAGGCAACGGTGGTAAAGTTATCATCGAACATCCATACCACCGGGTGAAAGTCCGCCATGATAAAGTGGCCGCCGGGCTTCAAAAAATGGGCAATTACACCGGCCCATTTGTCGAGGTCGGGTAACCAGCCAATGGTGCCGTAAGAGGTAAATACCCTATCAAAAGTACCTTCCAGGTGAGCCGGAAGACTATAAAGATCACAGCAAACAAAGCGGGCTTTGGATGTCAGCTGTAATTGTTCTGTCAGGGTATTGGCCTGGTGGATAGCTGCATCGGATAAATCCATACCAGTAACAGTCGCCCCCATTCTGGCCAGGGATAAAGTGTCCTGTCCGAAATGGCATTGCAGGTGGAGAATGGTTTTATCCTGTACATCTCCCAGTAGCGCCAGCTCAATGGCTTTCAGGGAGGTATTTCCCTGCAGGAAACCTGGCATATCATAAAAGTCGGACTTAACGTGCACGCCTGTACGTTGATTCCACATTTCCTTATTGGCGCTGAGATAATCGTGTGTAGTATCCATGGTGGATAAATGATTTAAAATAAAAAAAGGTTCCGGCAACGAAACCTTTTAATATAGTGATGATACCAGTCTAAATAACCACCAGTTCATAGAAATCGCCCGGCGTATAATATTGTTGCGCCAGTTGCTGGATTTCCGCGGCCGTAATGGTTTTAATAGTACGGATATTGTTATAGAAATAATTTTCATCCAGATCGTTGAGGATCAGGTTTTTCCAGCGTTGGATCAACTGGAAGGCACCATCCAGGTCGCCCAGGATAGAACCGATCATATAGTTGCGTACCAGGTCCAGTTCTTCTGCAGGCACAGGCTCCTGTTGCAGGCGAAGTAATTCTTTGTATACTTCATCGATGGTAGCCTCGCAAACATCGCGGCCGGCTTCTGTCTGGATGTTGATAGCACTCACCTGCCGGAAATTATACAGCTGGGAATAGATACCATAGGTATACCCCTTTTCTTCCCGGATATTGCTCATCAGCCGAGATCCGAAATATCCGCCCAGGATGGTGTTCAGCACCAGCATTTTGGGGAAATCAGGATGATAACGGTTCGGGAAATGACGGGCAACGCGTACGGCGCCCTGTACCCCATTTTCATCATTGAAGATGCGGAATTTTTTTTCTTCCGCCGGTTGCACAGGCAGATCCAGCTTAATCAATTCGGAAGTACCGTTCCACTGTGTGGTGCCAAAATACTGATTGAGCAGCTGAATGATAGTTGCCGGCATGTTACCGGCTACAAAGATGCGGCAGTTGTTGTAGGTGTAGTGTTTTTTATAAAAAGCACGCAGCCCTTCCACCTGTAAGGCATCGTAGGCCATCATACTGCTTACGCGGCCATATGGATGGAAGTCGCCGAACAGGTATTTATCAATAAAACGATTGGCCACAAAATCGCATTTCTGCAGGTTCACCGCCAGTTTTTGTTTTTGATTCTGTTTATACAGGTTCAGCTCTTCTTCCGGAAATGCCGGGTCCAGTATTACTTCCTGGAGTATCGGCAACAATACTTCTGTATGCTTGGTTAAGCAATGCAGGGTATAGGTGGCATTTTCATGATGGGCGTTTCTGTTCAGATAAGCGCCATAATAATCAATGCTTTCATTTATTTCCAGGGCAGTATGTTTGCTGGTACCGTTCTTCATCAGAAAGTTGGTAGCCGCGGCTTCCATGCTTTCATTTTCATACCAGCTACCTGCCGGAAATACCAGATCCAGTTGCAGTGTATCCTGTTCTTCGGACTTGACCACATATACGGGAATACCGTTGTCCAGGGTGAATTTTTCGTACGGCTTCAGCGTTATGTCAAACTCCACGGCATCTTTAATGGGAGGAGGAATAGTTCTGTTCATTGTATCTTTTTTATACCAGCATGAGGGTAATATCCATGCTATCAGTTAGCTGCATGGTAGTAAATGGTATTGGAGTTTTTCTCATCGAAAAGCTGTTGGGCTTCTTCATGGAGCTCTGCTGCCGTTACTACTTCATAATTTTGAAACTCCTTGTTCATTAATTCCGCGTCGCCTAACAGCTCATAGAAAGCCAGGTTGTTGGCACGGTTGAGCAAGCTCATATCTTCAAAGGCCAGCAGGCTTTCCACACGGTTTTTTACCTTTTGTAATTCCCGTTCCGGAATAATCTCCTGTTGCAGCTTTTCGAGTTCTATCTGGATCGCTTTTTCGGCGTCTTTCATTTTTACACCTTTCACCAGTTTGCCTTCAATGGTCAGCAAGCCGGCATCCAGTGTACCGAAGTGGTAACAGTCGATATTGCTGAACAGTTTTTTCTCTTTTACGAGCGTCTGATGCAAACGGGAGGAGCTGCCGCCACCGAGGATATCGGAGATCAGGTCTGCCGCATAATAACGTTTGTCGGTACGGGCATGCATATGGTAGCATTTATACAAAGCATCCAATGGCACATTGGCCTTTACTTCCAGTTTATGGGCAGCTGTCTGCACCGGTTCAACAGGCAGATTACGGACGTATTTTTCCCCGGAAGGAATATCGCCGAACCATTTTTCTGCCAGTTCTTTTACCTGTGCTACGGTTACTTTACCTGCCACGGAAAGAATGGCATTAACCGGACGATAGAATTTAAAGAAGAAGGATTTTACATCATCCAGTTGAGCATTTTCAATATGCGATAATTCCTTGCCGATGGTCATCCAGCGATAAGGGTGACTGGAGTAAGCCAGTTCCCGCATTTTGTGCCATACATCGCCATAAGGCTTATTGATATAGTGTTCTTTAAACTCTTCAGATACTACCTTACGTTGTACATCCAGACTTTTTTCGCTGAAAGCCAGGGATAACATCCGGTCGCTTTCCAGCCAGAAGCCGGTTTCGATATTTTCTGCGGGTAGCTGTATGTAATAGTTGGTCAGATCGCTGGTGGTGTAAGCGTTGTTTTCACCACCGGCCATTTGCAAAGGCTCATCATATTCAGGAATATTGACGGAGCCACCAAACATCAGGTGTTCAAATAAGTGCGCAAAGCCGGTTTGTTCAGGATTTTCATCCCTTGCGCCTACATCGTACAGCACATTTACTACAGCCATTGGGGTTGTGTGGTCTTCGTGGACCACTACCCTGAGTCCGTTAGCCAGTGTGAATTTATTATAATGAATCATATGACTGTATTGGTGAGAAGTAAAAATAAGGATAAAAATAAGGAATAACGAATTGCTACCCGTGGATTTGCAGGCAGATGAACGGATAAGCGGTTTATAACAGGTATATCTACACGTTGGCTGCTTATTGCTGTTTCCCTTTGGGGAGCTCTATATAGAGCTCTTTTTTATCGTAATTTATCGTGACGGTAAACTGTTTCCAGACGTCGAAACCAATAGCACCGGCTACTTCCGTGAATACCCCCAGGTCGTTGATATCTTTACAATAGCTGACCGGTACGCTGCCGATGGGGTATCCGCCCAGTTTCAGCTCCGATACGCTGCTGTTGGTATAGGTTAATACTTTTACCATGTCCTGTACCCTATCGGTACTCAGGGTTGGCAGCCGTTCGTGCAGCCGGTACTTTTCCACATAGGGCCAGTTGAAAAGTATACCATAGTCGCCACCGGTGGTAATGTGATAGTGGCCGGCCAGGTTGCTGCCATCAGGCAGCTGAATAGCGGCTTCTATTACGGGTGTTGTAAAATTCAGCTGGAAATGTAGCAGGCGGCCGGTATTACTTGTTGGGGTGCTTCCCTGGCGGAATAGCAGGAGTTGTTGCTGGAGATAATCAATTTTTACGATGTAGTTTTTCAGCAGGGCGATACCGATTACTCCATCTACCTGGCCCAGGTTATCGAGATTTTCCAGATAGGCACTTACGTAGGGCATCCTTACTTCTTTGAAATACAGGGCATTGAGGGTAGCCATCGGCGTTTTGATCATGGCGTTGTTGGTACCACTCATGAATCCCTGCCGGCTGCTGCCCAGTTTTAATCTTTCTGCAGTGCCGCTATGTAGTACGGTCACTTCTGCCCCGGTATCAAAAATAAACCGCAGGGTATCGCTGCTGCCGGAAAGGGTTACAGGAATGATTACCTGTTTGCCTTTTAACTGAAAAGGGATGACGGCCAGCGGTTTTTTATTATCTATGACTGCGGTGATACCCCTGCGTTGTGCGGTAGCGGGTAAAACGGCAAAGCAAAAAAGCGGGATGATTACTATCCAGGAATAACGCCACATGCCACAAATAACGTTAAAGAATACTTTTTATTGGCAACTTTTTAATAATCAGGTCATTGTCCCGGCTGATCAGGATGATGGCTTTAGAACCGATGTTTTTCAGGATTTCGCGGAAAAGCTGGAGGTTGGCGCCCAGGTTGTTGTTAATAGCCATGATGATATCTCCTTTCCGGAAACCGGCTTTTTCTGCCGGAGAATTTTTAATCACATCGGTTACTTCCACCCGTCCGTTGATGAGGTAGATGATCAGCCCTGTGTAGGAATAATCAAATGCATCGCGGTAATGGGAATTGGGTACCAGGTAAATTTCCTTTTTGGCGTAGTTGAGCGTGATGTTGAACCGGCGTAGCAGATCGTTGCCAATCATGCCTCCCAGAAAGGGATAGGCGGTTACATTGCTTTTGTCGTCGAAGATATAGGTGGGTACATTGCGGAAGGCATAGTTGCCGATCCGGAATTCGGATACCGTAGTCAGCGACATTTGCATTTTACCTCCCAGACCCTGGGCTTCTGTTTGTATAATCTTTTTGCTGCGTTTCCGGCGTTCCATGATGCTGCTGTCTTTCACAAACTGCGTAGATAACAACAGGCACATACCGGCGCCGGTATCGAAGTAATAACGGTTGTTGATGTATTTTTTGTTGACGCGCAGCGGCGCAGATATCAGCGGAATCTGTGTGAGGGAAGGGCGCAGCAGTTGTCCACCTTTGGGATAGTTAAACCTGCCCTTTGAATAAATGAGGATTTCTTCTGTATCGTAATCAACGGTTACAATATACCGGCTAAGTAAACTGAAACCAATGATACCATCTACCTGAATACCATACACCTGGCTGATCAGCTCATAATCGTTGATATGAAAATCGAGGCTGTCGATATTGAGACCGGGTAACCGTAAGGTATGATGCATGGCGTAGGACACCGGTTTGGCGCCACCCAGGCCTTTGATGATTCTGTCAGAAGGCGTATTGGTAATACCCATCTTTAAACAGGTAGCGGTATCCAGCGAAATACCGGCACTGCCGGTGTCGAGGATGAATTGCAGGGTATCCGGATAGTTACTGACCAATGCCTGTATGACTACTACCCCACCGTAATATTGTTTAAAATGAAAGCGGGTAATCAGTGCAGATTCTTTGGTACTATCGTTGTCAAATGTATTATTTACTGCGCGTGCAGCAGAAGTGATACCGGTTGTTATCAGGAGGAGTAATAAGCAAAACAGATTTGGTCTATGCATACAGTGGAAGCAGGGATGTCGTGATTACCTAAATTTAACACTTAAAACTATTCATATTAAATTTTTTTTATTAAAGGCGGTTAGTTCCCGAAATACTACCTTTGTTGCCGTTATTCAGAGATTGAAACTTAGTACATGGAACTTCAGGACTTATACAAAAAGGCGCAGAATTTTGAGTTTCTGACAGCAGCGGAGGGGGTCTTCCTATTTGAAAACGCCCCACTGGCAGAACTGATGCATATTGCCAACGAGCTACGTAAACAGCAGGTACCGCACGGCAAGGTCACGTGGCAGATAGACAGGAATGTGAATACGACGAACGTGTGCACGGCCAACTGTAAGTTTTGCAATTTCTATCGTATCCCGGGCCATAAAGATGCTTACATCACACAGATTGATGAGTACAAGCGGAAGATAGAGGAAACCCTGAAATATGGCGGCGATCAGCTGTTGCTGCAGGGTGGCCACCATCCGGAACTGGGCTTACGTTTTTATGTAGACCTGTTTAAGGAGCTGAAACAATTATATCCCGCATTAAGATTACACACGCTCGGGCCCCCCGAAGTAGCGCATATCACCAAACTGGAGAAAAGCACGCACATAGAAGTATTGCGCGCCTTGCAGGAAGCGGGTATGGACAGCTTACCCGGCGCCGGTGCAGAAATACTGAATGACCGTGTGAGACGCCTGATCTCCAAAGGTAAATGTGGTGCACAGGAGTGGCTGGACGTGATGCGGGCAGCACATAAACTGAATATTGCTTCTTCCGCTACCATGATGTTCGGACACGTGGAAACCGTGATGGAACGTTTTGAACACCTGGTGGATATCAGACAGGTACAAAGCGAAAAACCAGAAGGACACTACGGCTTCACTGCCTTTATCCCGTGGACTTTCCAGGATGTAGATACCTTGCTGGCACGTATTCGCGGGGTACATAACATGACCACTTCCGAAGAATATATCCGCATGATTGCCATGAGCCGCATCATGCTGCCCAATATCAAAAACATTCAGGCATCCTGGTTGACTGTAGGTAAACAGGTAGCACAATTGTGTTTACATGCAGGCGCCAACGATTTCGGTTCTATCATGATCGAAGAGAATGTGGTAAGCGCGGCGGGAGCTCCGCATCGTTTTACCTACCTGACTATGCAGGAAGCTATCCGGGAAGCAGGCTTCGAGCCGCAGCTGCGTAACCAGCTGTATACCTTCCGGGAATTACCTGCAGCGATCGAAGAACAGGTAATCGATTATTAAGACCGGTTATTACGATCCATATTGATTACGCATTCCAGATAAATACAGCCTGTATTTATTTGGAATGCGTAATTTTTTTTATATCTAAAATTATTGTTAAACCCTCTCCTGCCCTGTTACAAAACAGTGATTACTACGTCTAACAGATACTAACCAATCAAAACAAAGGAGGGACTATGAAAAAGCTGGGTTTAATAATGGCAGGTGTAGTAATCATGGCACTGGGCGCCTGTTCAAGTACAAAAGTAACATCTTCCTGGCGGGCCAATGATGCGAAACAGCTGCAAAAAGAAAATAAAATTATGGTAATGGCCCTGGTGCCGGAGAAAGACCGTTCCCTCCGGAGCCAGATGGAAAGTTATACGGTAGCAGCGTTGAAGAAGAAAGGCTATAATGCGGTATCTGCTTTACAGGAATATGGTCCGCAACAACTGGGCAAAATGTCTGAAAAGCAAGTGCTGCGCAAGTTACAAGGCAGCGATGTAAACCAGGTAATGACCATTGTTATGCTGGATAAAGGGAAAGAAAAAAGTTATGTTCCAGGCAGTATGTATCAGCCTTATGGTTATTATGGATTCTGGCCTTACTACTCCAGGTGGTATTCCCGGATGTATGATCCCGGATACTATACCTATAATACCAAATATCAATGGGAAGGCAACCTGTATGACCTCAACAGTGGCCAGCTGTTGTATAGCGTACAATCGCAGTCATTTGATCCGCCCACAACCGAGAGAATGGCCGTACTGTATGCCCAGCAGGTCGTAAAAGATATGTATAAACATCAGTTGCTGGCCAGTAACTGATGCCGGATTTATCCGTTACCGGCGGGTAGTTGCAGCCTTGCAGTATAAGGCTGGCAGCTACCCGCCGTTTTTTTTGCCGCCGCAGTGCGGGTTGGTTTTTCCGGGAAATCGATGTATGTTTAATCCCGCTTTTAAATCCGGATATGTTCGAAGTAAACGTTAATGAAAACTTATTCCTGCGGCAATTACAACTGCAGGACGCCCCGCTGGTATATCAACAACTGGATATTTCCCGTAAAAGCCTGCGCAGATTTTTACCCTGGGTGGATTACAATACCAATGAAGAACATTCCCGTCGTTTTATTCAATTGATGTTACGCAAGGCCGAAGAACAGGAAGCCGTTGCGCTGGGGGTCTGGTATCAGCAACAGCTGTGTGGTGTGATAGATCTGCATGGCTGGGATCACCAGTTGCAGAAAGCTGAAATCGGCTACTGGATCAGTGAACCCTTTCAGCGAAAAGGGATTGCTACGGCGGCGTGTAAAGGACTGATCACCTATGCTTTCAAAAAGCTCCGCCTGAATAAAATTGAAATACGTTTTGTATTGCAGAATGAACGCAGCGGGCAAATCCCAATTAAACTGGGATTTGCCAAAGAAGGTACGTTACGCCATAGTGCCAAACTGCATGGGCAGTATGTGGATATGGTGGTAATGGGTATCCTGCGTCAGGACTGGAAATTCTGATCGTTGCCCGCTTCATGTTTCCGCACTTTACTGTGTTTCTTACCATAAGCGAAATAAATCACCATGCCGATAGCCATCCAGATGATCAGGCGCAGCCAGGTGTCCAGTGGCAGAAATACCATCATGCCTACACAGGTAAGGATACCCATGATAGGAACGAAAGGTACCCAGGGTGTTTTGAACGCGCGGGGTGCATCCGGCATGGAATACCGCATGATCCACACGCCGGCACAAACGATTACAAATGCGAGGAGGGTACCAATGCTGGTCATCTCCCCTACTACTTTAATCGGGACCAGTGCGGCAAATAAACTGATGAAAATACAAAACAGGATATTGGATTTCCACGGGGTACGGTACCGGGGATGTATGTCTGAAAATATTTTAGGCAACAGTCCATCTTTGGACATGGAGTAAAATACGCGGGATTGTCCCCAGAGATCCACCATGATGACAGACGTATACCCAATGATAATGGCCAGCATAATCACCTGACCAAGCCATTTGAAAGGAGTATGTCCAATGGCTACTGCCACGGGCGCTCCGCTGTTCTTAAATTCGGTATACGGCGCCAGTCCGGTCATGACGTGGCTGAACAGTATGAAGAGCACAGTACAGATGGCCAGAGAGCCTAATATCCCGATAGGCATATTCCGACGGGGATTTTTGGTTTCCTGTGCAGCTGTACTCACGATATCAAATCCCAGGAACACAAAGAATACAACCCCGGCGCCCCGGATAATACCGGAGAAACCAAAATGCCCGAATTCTCCGTTGTTGGCGGGTATATAAGGGGTCAGGTTAGCTGGTTGTATATACTTCCATCCCAGGGCGATAAATACCAGTACCACCCCTACTTTTAAGGATACCACCACGGCATTCCAGATGGCAGAACCTTTGGTACCGCGCATCAGGATAAAGGACATTAAAATAACCACCAGGGCAGCAGGCAGATTCAGATATCCGTGTGCGAGCGTACCATCTGCCAGCTGGAAGGTTTCAAACGGAGAATGCACCAGCTGCGCCGGTACGATAATATTATAGCCTTTCAGGAACTCCACCAGGTAATTAGACCAGCTGATAGATACTGTTGCCGCCCCTACGGAAAACTCCAGTACCAGATCCCACCCGATGATCCAGGCAAACAGTTCTCCCATAGTGGTATAGGCATAGGTATATGCGCTTCCTGCTACGGGAATCATAGACGCAAATTCTGCATAACACAGGCCGGCAAAGGCGCAGCCTACCGCTGCTACTACAAATGAAAGTGTTACGGCCGGACCGGCATTGTTGCCGGCGGCTAATCCGGTCAGGGAAAAGAGCCCCGCACCGATGATAACGCCCAGCCCCAGCATGACCAGCTGAAAACCACTAAGCGTACGTTTAAGGGTATCCTTGCTCTCGTCTGCCGATTCTTTAAGCAGCCATGATAAAGGCTTTTTGTAGTACTGTTTCATGTTATTACTCTACTGTTTTGGTGGACTAGTGGGCGCAAAAGTAGGATAATTCTGTTTCTGAAACTAATTATTTCGGTTATCATTAACTGATATCGCAGATCTGTATGGCCTGGCGCAGGGACGCGATCTTGTCAGGGCCGGCTGGTACGAATTCCTGGGCCACATACCCTTTAAAACCTGTTTCGTAAATCGCTTTCATAATAGCCGGGTAATACAGTTCCTGGGTGGTATCAATTTCATTCCTGCCAGGTACGCCGCCGGTATGGTAATGTGCAAAACAGGCGTGGTGCTGCCGGATATGCCGGATCACATCTCCTTCCATAATCTGCATATGGTAGATGTCATACAGCAGCCTGAAATTAGGAGAACCTATTGATTCACAAAGGGCTACCCCCCAGGCAGTATGATCGCACTGATAATCCGGATGATCTACTTTACTGTTCAGCAACTCCATGACAAGGGTGACCTTTTTCTTTTCTGCATAACTGATAATGCGCTGCAGGCCTTTGACACAATTTTCCAGCCCTTGCTGGTCGTCCATGCCGTTGCGGTTACCAGAGAAACAAACCACATTGGAAAATCCGGCTTTGGCTGTTTCGTCGATATAATATTTGAAATAGGTTACCAGGGCGTCATGGTGGGCGGGCGTGTTAAACCCTTTTGTAATCCCCCATTCCGGGCCGTTGGTGGCTACCAGGGCGCAGGTAAGGTCATACTTTTGCAGGATATGGAAATCTGTTGGTTCCACCAGGTCGATTGCCGGAATACCGATTTGCCGGGCTTCCCTGCAAAGATCTTCCAGGGGCATGTCATAACACCAGGCGCACACGGAGTGGTTGATTTTTCCATTGAGCGGCGTATTGGTTGCTGCTGCTGATAACGTGGGAGCGAATGCTGTGGCAGACTTTTCTTTGAGCATATCGCGGAGGGAGTTGTCCTCGTGCATACTTGATGGCTTTAAAACAGGATTGAATTTAGGTGAAATAACGGGTAGTAGCAAGTCCTGCATGAGGATAACCCGAAAAATAAACGGGAAAATACGCATTTTACTTTTCAAGTGGAACCAACGGTGGCCGGATGGCGTATATATCTTAAATTGCACTAAGAATTATACTTTGGTAAGTAATTTGTTTATTGGTCTTGAAAAAGTGGAGGTTGATATGGAAAAAAAATATACTCCCAATTTGTGGATCTGTATTATCATGGATCTTCTGGGTTGCGCCAGTTACGCTGTTCCCGTTTTAGGTGAAGTTGGCGATTTTGTCTGGGCACCCATTTCCGCATTTATTTTTTATCGCATGTTTGGTGGTTCCATCGGTACTTTCGGAGGTGTGTTTAATTTTATAGAAGAGTTATTTCCGGGTACCGACTTTATCCCCACGTTTACCATTTCCTGGATCTTAAAACGTATCTGGGCATCGAAACAGGCGGTAACTGTGTGATTATACAGCATCAGCAGGTAAGTTATAAGGAGAAGATAGCCGCGGATTATTTCCGCGCTGATCTTCTCCTTATGTTTTATTTAGAACCGTGTCCGTTGGAAACGGTTGCCACCACCACCCGGCATACTCATTCGCATATTCCGGTCGCCTCCTTTGGTGTTGCCGCCAAATTTATTCAGGAAATAAGTGAAGCTGACCATAAAATACTGCTGTAATACATTGCTTTGTACGTCTTCAATATAGTTATCACTCACACTGCGGGAAACATTCACATATTGCCGCAGCAGATCAAATCCCTGCACTTTTATCATCCCCTGTTTTTTAGGAAACACATATTTGGAGATATTGGCGTTCCACATGGTGGAGGTCAGGTTATAACCTGCTGTGCGTCCACGGTTCAGGGTACAGGTAACATCGCTGCCTATCAGGAAGCCATAAGGCAGGTTGATGTTGAAATCCAGATTGGCGTTGAAGTCCAGGTATTGCGTATTCTGGGATTGTGCCAGCGTATAGCTGGTAGCGTTATAATTAACACTACCGCCTATGGCAATGTCCAGCAATTCCTTGTACATGTAACTTACATTGGCTGCTTGTGACAGCAACAGGCTTTTGCTGTAGTTCATTTGTCCGTTGGTAATATTTACATCACGGCTGTAGCTCACGGTACTGCTGGTATTCAGGTTTTGTCCCGGTGTTTTAGACAAGGGTATGGAGTTGTGCAACATACCCCGCACAGTGAAATAACCATTTACGTTGACAGGCTTGCTTACCTGGCGGCCTTTTTCATCCAGAGACGTGGCATTGATAATTTTGTTGGAACCAAAAGTACCATTGAGTGAAGCAAACATCCCCCGGAAGGTAATGTTGTTAAACTGATTATAATTAACAGACAGGGTATTGCTGAAAGACGGCTTCAGGTCAGGATTACCCAGCTGTATATACAACGGATTACTATTGTCCGGTACGGGCTGTAGTTGTTGTACGGTAGGTTGCTGCGTACTACCGTTGTAGTTGATACGTAACCGTTTGTTTTTGGCAAACGTATAGTTGAACGTGGCATTAGGTGCAAAGTTAACCGTGTGTTGTTGTATCAGACTGTCTTTACCCGTGCGGAAGGAATAGGTATTGTTGTCGAGATTATTGAACAATACATTCAACCCGAAGGAATAGTCGTATTTCAGTTTGGTGGTACGCAGTGTCAGCCCCGCCTGCTGATTCAATGTGCTGTTGGTGAAAGCATTGCTCAGCGAATCATTCAGCTGGCTGTAGGTGTTTTTACCGGCATCAAAATCGTAGGTGTATTTGGTGCTGTTGCTGTTGTATTTGGTGACGCCATAGTTTACTTCCAGGTAGCGGTCTTTAAATACCGGTTCTGTATAGGTCACATTTACACCGGCATTACGGCTGGTGGAATGTATATCATTCAGCTGATTGAAGGTGACTACGCTATCCGGATTGAAATACGTAATGGTAGACCGGTTATAGTTTTCCTGATCGTTGGTGGTGTTATTGTAGGAAAAATTAGCCGTAAAGGTGCGCCCTGCCTTTTTGAACTTCTTCCTGAAAAGCAAGGTCCCGCCCAGGTTCTGGCTGTTGCCGCTGCCTTCATTGATCGTCATACCCTTGTTGATTGTATCCCGCTTGCTGTTCAGCGACTGATAATCTGTGATGCTGTTGCTGCTGGCATTGGTGAGGGAATAGGTAGGCGAAAAAATCAGGGAGTGCAGTGAATCTATCTGGTATTCCACCCGGCCGAAAAGGCGGTTGTTGCTGTTATCTGTCAGCGATTGTGCATTATTGTTATAATAGTTGGTACTATCCGGTAAAAAATTCTGCCGGGCTGTTTTTTGTTTGATGTCTGTTTTGGTATCGTTGTAAAAATAGCCGCCATTAACGATAAGGTTTTTGCCATAGGTCTGGTTGAAATTAAGACCGGCGTTCCAGTTGCGGGTAATACCGGCATTGTTGCCCATGCCCATACTTTGCTGCATGGCACGCATCGCGCTGCGGCCTCCCCCGCCTCCGCCACGTCCCCCGCCTCCACCTCCGCCGCCAAACGACATTTGGTCCATCATGGAGTAACCCAGGTTATTCACATTGTTACCACCAGCCAGTAAAGACATTTGCTGGTTTTCGCGGAAGCGGTTCAGGCTAAGGTTGCCGCCGAAGCGATCGTCTGTGCCATAGCCGGCGGTTGCCCGGCCGAAGATGCCTTTCTTTTTATCTTTTTTGATGACGATATTGATGGCCTTTTCTGTTTGTCCATCATCGATCTGCGTAAACTGTGCCTGATCGGATTTACGGTCTATGACCTGTACTTTATCAATGATATTGGCTGGCAGATTTTTGGTGGCCAGTTTGGGATCGTTGCCAAAGAAGGGTTTGCCGTCTACAAAAACTTTGGTCACTGTTTCGCCGTGCGCGGTGATGGCGCCGTCTTTATCTACGGTTACACCTGGCAGCTTTTTGAGAAGATCTTCCACCACGGCGTTCTCCCGTGTTTTAAAGGCATCTGCATTAAACTCCAGGGTATCTTTTTTAACGACGATGGGAGGTTTTTCTTCCCGTATTTCCACAGCATGCAGGTCTACGCCTTTGTGTTCCATGGCGATGTTGCCCAGTGCCACCAGTTTGTGGCTGGTGTCGATGCTGATGGGTTTGTTGACGGGCTGGTATCCCAGGAAGCTTACATACAGGCGGTAGTTGCCGGCAGCCACATTGGATAGTTCAAAGTTACCTTTGGTATCTGTCATAGTGGTGGCAGCGACTGTAGAGTCTCTTGCGTGCAATAATACAATGGTTGCTGCCGGCATGGCCTCCTTAGTGGTTTTATCGGTGAGCAGTCCATTGATTTTTCCAGGTTGCGTTTGCGCAACAGCGTGCAGTATTCCCAATATGCCGGTGAGCAGCAATAATAAGCGTTTCTTCATATAAATGAGCAGGAAGGGAAGATAAGGATGATTTTACATTTGTGATTGCCGCTTACGTAATTTCTCCATTTCCTGTTTCCTGAGTGCCTTTAGCTGATCAGGGGAAATGCTGATGGCGTTGGCAGGCAGCACCAGCTCCCGGGCATCGACTGGCTGGAGGCGCACACTGGTTGCCGTGAAGCCGCGTTTGCTGCCGGTGGCCGCCAATACTACCGCATTGCTGTCTGGCAGCAGGCCATTAATAGGCGAAAAAGAAAACGGCAGTTCGGTGGTATACCACACTGTATAGTTATCATCTTTCAGCTGTATGGTGGTTTTCCGACAGGTGTATCCGGCAATTTTTTTCGTTTTCCCGCCGGCGGCATCGCCGCTGTTGATCAGGAAGTCTTCAGTGGTGTAATAGGTGGCCGCTGTATCGCCGGAAGTTGTGAACAGGTGCAGGAATTTCCGCTGCGCGAGGTCGGCATAGAGGGCATTGTTGCCCCGGAACCTGGCGCCTTCCCTGCGGGGATAACGGCTGCTGTCGCCGATGTTGCCGCCACCACGGAAAGCGGGTCTTTCGGTAACCAGTTTGCCGGTCTGCTTGTTAAAGGTGAAGGTTTGCCGGAAGGTGATGAGGTCTGGTATCTCAGGGGCTTCTTCCTGGTTGCCGCGGAAGCCGCGCATCCGTTCCGGATCTGTTTTGGTGGTTACTTCGTATTCGATAACGCCGGAAAGCTGTGCAGATACCGGCTGTGCTGCCAGCAGCGAGGCCGCTGCCGCCAGTAATAAACGGATCGTTCTTTGCATAATGGTTGTTTTATGTTACAAATGTGCGCATTCGGGCGTGCTTATTGGGTTAAAAAGCTTTATTTACTGTTATTTATTGTTAATAGCAGCCGGCTTCCGTTAATCTTCCTTATTTATTGTTAATTACTGTTAAGGAGATGACCTGTTTTACCGCGGGAATAGATAGTTTTGCCAGGATATCAACAAATCCTTATGCGACAACGAATCAGGAACATACTTATGCTTATGTGCAGCTGCATCCTCGGTATCTTTTTGTTCCAGGGTTATTGGTTGTATAATTCCTACCGTATCCGGGAAGAGCAGTTTAATAAAGAGATTAATGAGGCGTTACGGACAGCGGTATTTAACAAGCAGTTTTCGGATGTACGCCGGTATATCCGCTATTTCGGTAAAGATAAGGATTCCTTAAGGGTGCCTATGAAAGGGCTGGCCAATCAGCTGGAGGAAATCGGGGTTCCCCGAGGCCGGCGGCACAGTCACGATAAGCTGCCGCCACCACCGGGTATCAGGGAGCTGACTGCCGGAGATTCTCC
This sequence comes from Chitinophaga nivalis, assembly GCF_025989125.1. Classification (NCBI taxonomy): domain Bacteria; kingdom Pseudomonadati; phylum Bacteroidota; class Chitinophagia; order Chitinophagales; family Chitinophagaceae; genus Chitinophaga; species Chitinophaga nivalis. The sequence goes on from NZ_JAPDNR010000001.1 coordinate 787,391, forward strand.
CAAACGGATATACGTAGATACCCTGGCCCGGCAGATTTCAGAATTTCTGGTTACCAACAACCTGCACGACGACAGTACCAACCTCAAAAAACTGGATTCTGTTTTCCGGGTAGAATTAAGCAGCAGACAAATCAATACCCCTTATCAACTCGATACCTTCCACCTCAGCTACAGCGGATTTGAAAGAGAAACATTCCGGGATAGCATCCGCAGAAGAGAACCCCGGCAAACCAGTAAAATTCCTTTTAATCCGGCCAGCAGTCTTTTTGTGAGAGCGAGTTTCGATTCTCCGCTCCAGTTTATTCTGCAGAAGATGATGTGGACATTGCTCAGCTCTGTCGTGTTACTGGTACTTACCACGCTTTGTTTTATCTACATGTTGCGTACGATACTCAAACAAAAAAAGCTGTCGGAAGTAAAAAATGATTTCATCAACAATATGACGCATGAGCTGAAAACACCTATTGCTACTGTATCTGCAGCGGTGGAAGCGTTACAGAACTTCAATGCGTTGAATGATCAGCGGAAAACACAGACTTACCTGGATATTTCCAAAAATGAACTGCAACGGTTGTCTGATCTGGTGGAAAAGGTATTGCATATTGCTGCAGAAGAAAAAGAAGATATAGAGCTGTTCCGGGAGCCAACAGACCTGGATGAAGTGATTGATAATATCCTTTCCAATCATCAGCTGAAAGCGTTGAAACCACTGCAATTACGCTATGATAACAACCTGTCCGGACAAACTGTTTTTGTGGATAAGGGACATCTGTCCAATGCCATCAATAACCTGGTGGATAATGCGATTAAATATTCAGGAGAACAGGTACAGTTATATATTCATACCAGTATCGAAAACAAGATGTTGAAGATCCGGGTAAAAGATAATGGTATTGGTATTCCCAGGGTATATCTGGAAAATATTTTCGATAAATTTTTCCGGGTACCTACCGGCAACCTGCATAATGTAAAGGGTTTCGGGCTGGGGCTCAGTTATGTGAAGAAGATTGTGGAAATGCACGGCGGTAGTATCCGGGTACATAGTGAACCGGAAAAGGGCACAGAGTTTATGATTATTATTCCCATTGCATAATATCAAATCTTATAAAACAGGTTTATGGCAAAAGTATTACTGATAGAAGATGAATGGCAGCTGGGGCAGATTGTGAAAGACAGCCTGGAAATGCGGGGATTTGAGATGCTGTACGCAGCAGATGGAAAAGAAGGATTACGGCTGTATCAGCAGGAGCATCCGGATGTAGTGGTATTGGATATTATGATGCCCAATATGGATGGATTTACGGTGACCGCGGAGATCCGGAAAACCGATAAATATACGCCGATCATCTTCCTGACAGCCAAATCACAGACGGCAGATGTGGTAAAGGGTTTTGAGCTGGGTGGCAATGACTACCTGAAAAAGCCGTTCAGCATGGATGAGCTGATTGTACGTATTAAAGCGTTGCTGAAACGTTTCAACGATCATCCGGGTGTAAAGGAAATAGAAGAAGGATCGGTGGCAATCGGGCAATATATGTTTAACTATACCAAACAAACGCTTTCCCGCAATAATGCTACGGAGTTCCTTTCCCACCGGGAGGCAGAAATACTCCGGCGGCTCTATGATAACAAGAATGAAGTGATGGAGCGAAAAACGGTATTGCTGGATCTCTGGGGAGACGATAATTTCTTTAATGCCCGCAGCATGGATGTTTTTATCACAAAGCTCCGGCGTTACCTGAAAGACGATGCCCGTGTTCAGATTGTGAATATCCGCGGAGTGGGTTATAAGCTTATCTTCTAGTATCCTGTTATCATATCGTCGGTTACCTCAAAAACGATATGTACACAGGTACCGCCGGCCGTTCCGTTGGGGCCGGGAATATCGCTGATATCTATATTAAACCGGCTGTGGTACATGTTACGGTACAGTTCGGCCCTTTCCATACAGAGTTCCATACCCCGGGAGCGGTGGCGTACCGCTTTCAGTCCTTCCGGCAGGCGCTGGCCCGCCAGTGCGCGGCCAATACCATTATCCGTTACTTCACAGCAAAAGAGCTGTTCATTTATTTTTTTCCAGTGGATGTGCAGCTGCCGGTCGTTTTCTTTATTCATGAGACCATGCCAGATGGCATTTTCGAGGAAAGGCTGGATCAGCATACCCGGTACCGGCAGTACGGACGGAGAAATCAGGGGATCTATCTGCAGCGTATAGTCGAAGCCGTTATTGGTACGCATTTGTTCCAGCTGCAGGTAATATTCCAGCATATCTGCTTCTTCCTGAAGGGTGATAAACTGTTTATCTGCCAGCATGAGCATCATGCGGAGCAGCCGGGCAAAACCCGAAATGTAGTCCTGGGCTTTGGCGGTTTCGCCGGTTACGATGGTATTATGGATGCCGTTGAGGCAATTGAAAAGAAAGTGGGGATTGACCTGTGCTTTGAGGGATAGCAGTTTCTGGGCTGCCAGTTGCTGCCGGAGCAGCTCCATGTCTTCCTGGCGGCAGGCAGCCAGGTGGGCAGCAGCACTGTATCTGCGGTGCCACACGCGACTTCTGGACATGTAGTGGATAAGGCCCAGGAAAAGCAGTAACAGGCCCGTAACGGTCAGCGTGATTGAGGGAGTGGTGAGAGTCACAGTCATATGTGCAATTAGCTACTGAAAATATACATCATTTCCCAGAAACAGGGATCAGGAGATAAGCACCGGTTTTACTGCTAATCGCTTATCTTTGTCGTTTATGGAACAGTTAGTACAGCAAATAGCCACCTATAAGGAGGAAATAACGGCTTTTACGCCTGCCAACGCGGCCGATCTGGAACAGTATCGTATTAAATTTCTGGGTACAAAAGGTATCGTGAAAGCCCTTTTCGGGGAAATGAAGCAGGTACCGAACGACCGTAAGAAAGAATTCGGACAGATATTAAACGAATTTAAACAACTCGCAGAATCCCGCTACGAGGAGTTTAGTGAACTGAAAGAGTCTGCCGGTGCAGCCTCCGGTGATATCGATTATACTTTACCGGCTACTCCTCACAGGCTGGGTACCCGTCATCCTATCAGTCTGGTGCGTAATAAAATTATCCGCATCTTCGAAAGACTGGGCTTTACCATTGCGGAAGGTCCGGAGATAGAAGATGACTGGCATAACTTCACCGCCCTGAATCTGCCGGAAAATCACCCGGCGAGAGATATGCAGGATACTTTCTTTATCAGCAAGAATCCGGACTGGCTGTTGCGTACACAAACTTCTTCTGCCCAGGTAAGGGTAATGGAAGCAGGTAAGCTGCCTATCCGTATTATCAGCCCGGGAAGAGTATACCGCAATGAAACCGTTTCTGCCCGTGCACACTGCTTTTTCCATCAGGTAGAAGGGTTGTATATTGATGAAAATGTATCTTTTGCAGACCTGAAACAAACGCTGTATCACTTCGTGAAAGAGTTGTTTGGCGAAGATACCGGTATCCGTTTCCGTCCTTCTTATTTCCCATTTACGGAGCCTAGTGCTGAAATGGACATCTCCTGTTTCATCTGTGGTGGTACCGGTTGTTCCGTATGTAAACAAACCGGTTGGGTGGAAATCCTCGGCTGTGGTATGGTACATCCCAAAGTACTGGCCAACTGTGGTATTGATCCGGAAAAATATACCGGCTTTGCATTTGGTATGGGGATCGAACGTATTACCATGCTGAAATACCAGATCAAAGATTTACGCCTGTTCTCAGAAAATGATACCCGTTTCCTGGAACAGTTTGAAGGGACTGTATAGTTATTCAGATATCCGCTCCTTTTGATTTCATCCCGGGTATTAGTCAACCTGTTTACCTTTCAGATGAAATCAAAAGGATAAAAAATCCTCAGTCAAGTGGTACAATCTATTGCCGTATGCGGCGCAGGCACCATGGGTGCAGGAATAGCACAGGTAGCTGCTTTCAGTGGTCACAACACCGTATTGTTTGATATACAGCAGGCCGGACTGGACAGGGCCCGGGCACAGATCGAAAAGAGTTTACAGGGCGCTGTTGATAAAGGGAAGCTGACCGCCGAAGTAAGAGCGGCTACGTTGGAACGTATCCGATACGTTGCCACCATTGAAGACTGTGTGGCTGATGTCATCATTGAAGCCATTGTAGAACGCATCACGGCCAAAACAGCGTTGTTTAGCCAGCTGGCAGCGATCAATACACCGGAAACGTTGTTTGCCACCAATACTTCTTCTTTATCGGTTACTGAAATTGCAGCTGCGCTCCCGGTAAACCCATCGAGGGTGGTGGGCATGCACTTCTTTAATCCGGCTCATCTGATGAAGCTGGTGGAAGTAGTGAGTGGGAAAGAAACTTCACCGGAAGCTGCGGAAAGCATTTTCCAGCTGGCATTGAAAATGGGTAAAACGCCGGTTAGGGTAAAAGATTCCCCCGGGTTTATTGTAAACAGGGTGGCCAGGCACTATTACCTGGAAGCCATGCACCTGGCAGAACAGGGCAATACGGATTTCAGCACCATTGATCAGTTGCTGGAAAGTGCCGGCTTTAAGATGGGTCCTTTTGCCCTCATGGATCTCATTGGCAACGATATTAACCTGGCCGTTACACAATCACTGTATGATGCCTTTCAACAGGCCCCTCGTTTTAAACCCAATGTACTGCAGGAAAAGCGGGTACAGGAAGGTAAGCTGGGACGCAAAACAGGATTGGGTTTCTACCGGTATGAACAATAAAATGCTTTACCTGCCCGAATCACAATAATCATTGTTACTTTTGGGCCTTCTCTCGTAAAAAGAATATAATCTTCATGATTTTAGTAACCGGCGGAACAGGTTTTTTAGGTAGTTATTTAATTCGGTCTTTAGTCGATGCAGGCAAGCCTGTACGGGCATTGTACCGTAAACAACCTTCTCCCCGGTTGCAGGATATTGCCGATAAAATAGAATGGGTACCCGGTGATATACTGGATGTATGTGCACTGGAAGATGCGATGGTGGGTATTACCCAGGTATATCACTGTGCGGCAGTGGTATCTTTTCTGCCTGCAGACCGCAGCAGGATGCTCCGCATCAATGTGGAAGGTACGGCCAATGTGGTGAATATGGCGTTGGATGCCGGCGTTAAAAAGCTATTGCATGTAAGCTCCGTTGCGGCCATTGGCCGGGCGAAAGAAGGGGGCGCTATTAATGAAGACTGCGAGTGGGAAGACAGTAAAAACAATTCACAATACAGTATCAGTAAGCTGCAGGCAGAAATGGAAGTGTGGCGGGGAATCGCCGAAGGCCTGGATGCCGTGATGGTGAATCCTTCCATTATTCTGGGGGCCGGCTTCTGGGAAGATGGTTCCGGCGCCCTGATCAAAAAAGCCTGGAATGAATTCCCGTTCTATACGGAAGGGGTCAATGGTTTTGTGGATGTACGGGATGTGGTAACAGCGATGATACAGCTGATGGACAGCGATATTATCGGAGAGCGGTTTATTCTTTCGGCCGATAACTGGAGTTACCGGCAGCTGTTTACTACTATGGCGGCATCATTACAGAAAAAGCCGCCGCATATCGCCGCAAAACCCTGGATGACGGAAGCCGTATGGCGTGTAGAAAGGCTCAAAGGACTGCTCACTGGCAAACACCCGTTAATTACCCGGGAAACAGCCCGTACTGCCCGGCTTAAGGTGTATTATGACAACAACAAGATCCTGCAAACCTTACCCGGATTTGACTTCCGTCCGCTGGCAGATACTATCCGGGATATTTCTGCCGCGTTTTTAAAAGATCAGTCATTACTTCAACAATAAAGCCGCGATGGCTGCGACCAGTGTTTTGGTCAATTCCGGGTCGGTTTCTTTTTGTATCCACACCCGGGGCTTCTCTCCTCCCGGAATGACGGCAGCCACAGGCTGGCCACGATACTGGAACTCATAGCAGATATTTTCGTAGGAATTGACTTTACCGAAACGGTTATGGGCGGTAATCCGTATATCTGTTTCCGTGGTGCGCAGGATACCTGCCGGCTTATTATCATTCAGCTCCAGATAGGTAAGCGGTTTTAATATCATTTCCCAGCGTTTTAACGGGGCATTTCTGGTGCCGTTGATCAGCACGTAGCCAATGGCAGCATCATCGGACAGATTCTCCAGAAATGACGGCAATGAACGATTCCCGAAAGCAGCGCGGCGGGTGTTCATGGTTTGTATCAGTATTTTTTCATCATGACCGGTCAGGTAGAAACTAAAGGGATCTTTCGGATTTTTGATGAAAATGGTTTCTGTCAGGCCGTTTTTCCGGGAGGTGGTAGTATAGTCTTCCAGGGAGATCGTTTTGGCAGAGAACCAGCTATCTTTCTCTTTAACAGTCCATTGCTGGCTTTTGTGATACAATGAATGCTGTGAGCTATCCGTGTGTTGGGTGGTACTGCAACTAAACAACAGCAGCAAGGGCAAAGCCATAAAAAATTGTTTCATGAACAGGCGGTTATGCGTGATGAATAGAATGATGTTTTGTCGGCTGTTATCCGGTAACCCGGCGGTATTAAAGCAGCACAGCGAAGATACCGTTATGGGCGGATCTTCGCTGCGCAGTTTTAAGGAATATTCTAAACGGGAGAAAGTCTCCGGTTATTGCTTTTTCTTGATGATGTCCCAGATCTCCGGTATCCGTTTGATCCAGTTCAGTTCTTTCATTTTGGTCCGGGCACTTTCTGCCGGAGATCCAAAGTAAGCTTCACCACCTTTCAGGCTGGAAGGTACTCCGCTTTGTGCCATAACAATGGCTCCTTTGCCGATAGTCAGGTCTTTGGATATGCCTACCTGACCCCACAGGATTACGTTGTCTTCGATATGCGCCTTACCGCCCACACCTACCTGCGCTGCGAAGAGGCAGTTTTTACCGATAACGGTACCATGTCCGATGTGGATCATGTTGTCGAATTTAGTGCCCTGGCCAATAATGGTGTCGCCACTTACGCCTTTGTCGATCGTGCACCCCGCTCCTATTTCCACATCGTCTTCAATAATCACCCGGCCGCAGCTTTCCATTTTATCGTACATCACTTCACGGTTCGCTCTTTTCTTGAAATAAAAAGCGTCTGCACCGATGACAGTACCGGCATGAATGATGACGTTGTCGCCGATGATGGTGTGGTCGTAAATGGTAACGTTAGGATGGATCAGACAGTTACGGCCAATGCGCACATGATTGCCAATGAATACGTTAGGTTGCAGCACGGTGCCTTCACCTATCACTGCGGTGTCGCTGATGGCTTTTGTAGCCGGTTCAAAAGGGCGGTATTTTTTAACCAGTTTTATGTAAGCACTGAAGGGATCTTCGAGTACCAGCAATGCCTTCCCTTCCGGGCATGCTACCTTTTTGTTGATAATGATAATAGAGGCTGCAGATTGCAGACTGGCGTTATAGTATTTTTCAAAGTCAACGAAGGAGATATCTCCGGTTGTTACTTTATGTATTTCATTGATACCGGTGGCCAGGAGCCGATCGTTACCAACCAGCTCTGCGCCTATGAATGCTGCTATTTCCGTTATCGCAACAGGTGCTTCGAACTTCATATGATCTGAATTATTGAGTGATATTAAAGTGCGACAAAGGTAGTGAATCGGAGATAGCAATGAAGAAAATGTAGTTGTATCATGATGACAACCTGTGAAATTTGAGGTGCTGTTATCCACAATTATTTTAGTAGTGTGAATAAAATTTTTTGTAAAATTTTTCTTTTGTCATGAAATTCTTTTTAATATTGTGTAGGGAATTTTGTTTCCCTGTACTTACTAACCCATTCACATAACAAGAAAGTCTGATTGTTTAAACGGTCAGACTTTTTTTATTGCCGCTGAAACCCGCACGAATACTACATTACAGCCGATCGCATTTTTATCTCTCCCAAAAAAACAGTTGTTGCACCATCGCTTTTAAGCACTTTTATCCGCACGGGTCAAAAATGACGAGATCGCCAATTTTTCGGTTTTTGGGTCCTGTTTCTGATCAAAAAAGAAGTTCCGGGGAAAATTTTTTTGTCTTGCGCCGGATGAAAGTGATCACGTAACTGCTGTTTTTTAATTTTGCAAGATCAACAAAGAAAAATACACACCAGCGAGAAAGCATGAAGATGCTTTTTTAGCTACGAACAACTTTACATCCGGGCAGGACAAAACAAGCAGGCATACTGCCTATATTGCTTTACTAAAGAGTTGTGAATCCGGCAACTGCCGCCACATACGCGCATCAAATGCCATACAGATATTCCGGATAAATGGCCGGCCTTCCGGTGTAACCATCACCTTTTTAGGGATCACCTGTACCAACCCGTCTTTCTCCATTTCCTGTAACCTTTGCAGTCCTTCCACAATGGCATCACACTGGGTGTCCTGTTTATGCCAGGTGGTTTCAAACGTGCACATAAGGTCGTGAATATGCTGGCGCAACAAGAGGTCTTCCCCACTCAGCAAATGCCCCCGAACTACCGGAAACTCACCCTTGTTTACCAGTTCCTGATAGGTAGCAGTACGTTTCTCATTTTGTACATAGGCATACCAGTTATCTCCGATGGCAGAAGCCCCCAACCCAACCAGCAGGGAAGTATGGGAAACGGTATATCCCATGAAGTTGCGGTGCAGTTGCCCCTGCTGGAAAGCGGTATGCAACTCATCTCCCGGCAGCGCAAAATGATCCATCCCGATTTCGGTATAGCCATGACTGTTGAACAGGTTTTTTCCCAGTTCATACAGCTGCCTTTTTTCCTGTTCACCCGGAAGGTCTGCTTCTGAATACTTCCGCTGCCCTACTCCTTTTATCCAGGGCACATGGGCATAACTATAGAAAGAAATCCGATCGGGCCGTAACTGCATCACCTTGCGGACTGTATCCGCCATACCTGCTGCTGTTTGTAACGGCAGCCCATAAATGAGATCGAAGTTGATAGCCGTGAAACCCGTTTTGCGGGCATTTTCCACTACCGTAGCCACCGTTTCATAAGACTGCGGACGGTTGATGACTTCCTGTACTTTGGGGTCGAAATCCTGTATGCCTAAACTGATTCTGCGGAAGCCCAGTTGATAGAGTGTTTGTAAGTGCTCCGCTGTTGTATTGCCCGGGTGTCCTTCAAAACTGAAGGCGGCATCCGGTAGTATATCAGCAGTACGATAAATACCTTCCAGCAGCGTGCTTAAATGTTCGGCGCTAAAGAAAGTCGGGGTGCCTCCACCCAGGTGTATTTCCCGGATACGGGGCCTGCTACCGAAGACCTGCAGGTAAAGCTCCCACTCTTTTAACAAGGTAGCTATATAAGGCTCCTCTACCTGATGATTGACCGTGATATGTTTGTTGCAACCACAGTAGGTACACAGCTTCTCACAGAAAGGCAGGTGGATATACAAACTGATACCATCCTGATGGTTAGATTCCTGAAAGGATTTTTTCAACCATGTTTTCCAGGTATCTGTATTAAAACTGTTTTCGTCCCAGTAAGGAACAGTCGGATAGCTGGTGTAACGCGGTGCGGCTACATTGTATTTACGGATGAGGTTCATAATCACTTATGGTTTATGACAACAATTTTGAATTACTTTTTCGCTGTGAGGTAACATAACCGGACTGATATAAGGGATGCCGAGGTTCAGCCCACGCATGATCAGCAGTATTGCCATGACGCTTACTACCACCGGTATCATGTTGCGCATTTTGTTCCGCACGCCTATGCTGATAAGATGACTGAAATAAGTAACGGCAGTCATGGCGGGCAATGTGCCGGCGCCGAATGCTGCCATGAACAACATCCCCTTTCCTACGCCACCGGTAGCAACGGCTGCGGCAATACCCAGGTATACTAATCCGCAGGGTAATAAACCGTTGAGCAGGCCTATTATATAGAGAGTACCCAGGCGTTGTTGCCGGAGCAATTGCCCTAATGCAGTTTTAATTTTTGTAGTGAAAATATTCGTGTACGCATGGTTGCGGGAGATACGGAGACCGGTATATTTAAATAACACCACAGCCAGCAACAACGCACCGGTAACAACAGATAACCATTGCTGCAGGCCTCCCAGGTAAAACTGTCTTCCCAGCCACCCGAAGATCATGCCCAGCAATGCATAGGACGTGATACGGCCGGCATTGTAAAGCAGAATACCTGCCAGTTTTTTACTGCCGGTAAGATGTTGTACCGGCAGTGTCAGTGCTATCGGACCGCACATGCCAATGCAGTGGAAGCTGCCTACAAAACCCAATACAAAAGCGGTGAACACGAACATGATATTTTTATTTTAACGTTTACACGATACCGGATCATCTGTTTGTATGCGCTGTCAGTTACAGGCACTTACCTCAGTGGATGTGAAGGGACTGTTCCTGATAAAATGGTTTCCCATCCATCTCCCATTGCAGCTTTATCTTGTAGTTACCTTTGGTGAGCAATGATTTGCTGATCAGCTGTTGTCCTTCGGTATTGGTTTGCAAAGGGAGGATGACATCCTTGCCGGAATCGGAAGGGCGATAGAAGGTAATCTTTCCGGTAAAGGACCTGCCGTGCAGTTCGGCGGGAAAGCTTACGGCAACATGATCGTCCGGCTGTGAGATAACAACGGGAGCAGATAGGGCAGCCGCGTGCTGCTGCCCATCGATTATCTGCTGATATTTAAGCTCTTCACTGTAGTAATCAGGCGTTACCATATCAATTTTGGTACGCATGCTTTTGGTCACCAGCGTAAGCATGCCGGCTGCAAAAACTACAAATACAAGAATGATTTTATGTCCCCAATGCATGGTAAATAAGTTTGACGGATACAGCTGGTTGCCTGTCTATTGTACCGGTCCTAAAAAGGTGGTACGCAGGCGGCCTATCTGTTGATCCTGATGATATAATCCGATGTATAATGTTGACTTGCGGCTATGTACAGCTTCCCGTGGCAATACAATAAAGAAAGTACCTTCCCCCTGCCCTTCTGCTTTCACCGGTATGCTGTTTTTACTACCGATGACTTCTATATGTCCGGCCACATTTTCCAGTCTTAGTTCCAGCGGGATATTTCCTGTGGTTTTGTTGACCAGCTTGATCCGGTAAAGATTAGTGAGGCTGTCTTTTCCTCTTTCCTGGTATAACATACCGGCGGTACGCATAATGGTACCACTGACCGGTTTGCGGCTCATCAGCATAAAGCTGATAGCACCCAGAATGATGACCAGTATAACACTGTATACTTTCAACCGGGGGGTGAATTTCAATCGTTCCTTACGGGCAATACCATTTTCTGATGCGTAACGGATCAGCCCTTTAGGCCGGCCGGTTTTCTCCATCATAAAATCACAGGCATCTATACAGGCCGTACAGTTGATACATTCCAGCTGGGTACCATTACGTATATCTATTCCCGTAGGACAAACTTTTACGCACTGCATGCAGTCGATACAATCCCCGATAGCCCGGGCTTCATCTTTCCGGAATTTCCCCCGGGGCTCTCCCCTTTCATAATCATAGGCGACCAGGATAGAGTTTTTATCGAGGAGTACTCCCTGCAGGCGGCCATAAGGACAAACTGTGGTACAGATTTGTTCCCGCATGAAGGCAAAAACGCCGTAAAAAACACCGGAAAAAACCAGGATGGCAATAAAGCCGCCCGTGTGCCGGGAGAGTGGTTCCGCAATAATCTGCTGCAGTGCTTTGGCACCAATGATATACGCGAGAAAAATATTGGCGATTAAAAAAGATAAGGCATAAAATGCCAGGTGTTTACCGGTTTTCCGAATAATTTTATCGGTATTCCAGGGCGCCTGCTGCAATCTTTTCTGCGCCGCTGCATCCCCTTCAATCCAATATTCCAGCCGTCGGAACAACAGCTCCATGAAAATGGTTTGCGGGCATATCCAGCCACAGAAAAGCCGGCCGAACGCCATGGTAAACACTATGATGAACAGAATAAAAGCCATCATGGCCAGCCCGAAAATGAAGAAGTCCTGCGGCCAGAAAATAGCACCGAATAAAATGAACTTCCCTTCTACCACATTCAGCATAAATAAGGGCCTGCCATTAATAGAAATAAACGGCAGGCTAAAAAAAACACTAAAATATAAAAGGCTGATCATGCTACGGATATTGTACCAGCGCCCTTTGGGTTGCTGTGCAAATATCCAGTTGCGTTTACCTTGTTTATCAACTGTGGCTATACTATCTCTGAATGTGGTGCTATCGGCCATAACTACTGTGCTTTAACTACAACTACTGTTCTTTTACGCCCTGTGGCTCTTTCGGATTGGGAGGGTTGCTACCCTGTATAGACTTGACGAAACTTGCCAGCTGCGCCAGTTGTTTCGGTGAAAAGTCTTCCTCCCATGCTTTCATACCCTTGTCGGCTACGCCGTATTTGATGGTTTTGAATACTTCGTTGATTTTGCCGCCGTGCAGCCAGTAATCATCACAAAGGTTGGGACCCACCACTCCTTGTCCCTGTGGACCGTGGCAGGGCGCACAGCTGGAGATAAACAGTTTCTGACCGGCAGCCAGATCGTTGGGATCTTCCAGCTGTTTTACGTTGTTTTCGTCAATGTTATTAGCGGCATTTTTCAGGCGGATTTCTTTGGCAATAGCCGCTTTCTCTTCTTCCATCGCCAGTTCCTGCAGTTGATTAGGGGCTGACCGGGAAATCTCTGTGCGCCAGAAGTATACGATACCGAAGCATACCGTGAATACGAATCCCCATTTCCACCAGGGTGGTGTCGGATTGTTCAGCTCATGTATGCCGTCGTAGTCGTGCCCCATATCCTGTTCTGCTTCAGAATCGGCATCCAGGGTTTTGGTATTGTTTACTTTTTCCCACCAGGAAACACGTTTTTTGCCTGGTACTACCGCTTTCGCCGGTTTACGTTTCCGTTTAATACCTACCAGGTAACGCAGCAGGAACAACAGGCTGATGATCACTGCCAGTTCCAGCATGATCACGGAGATCAGCAGGTAAAAAGAGTTGTCGGACAGGTGGGTGAAATAGGTGTTGCCGGTTACTGGTGCATCCTGGGCAAAAGCACTTTGTCCTATACAAGACAGCAGCAGGATGCCGGTAGTCATGATGATTTTATCGCCGGCATTTTTCATCTTCTCCCTGAAAATATCCATCGCTCCAATCACTGCATTGCCCAGTACCCCGATGGCCAGCAATAAGCCGCCGGCCACTGTCAGTAATACCAGCGCTACCGGGTCGGAAAGTTCGGAGGGTGGCTGCGGGCCGCCGTCTGCCAGTACGGGTAAGCTGCATAAAAGGCTGCCGGTGAGTATTGTTATAAGCTTCCTGTTCATACCATATTGTCTTTTAGAGGCTATTAGTTTCATCATTATCCAGCGGGATGCGGCTGATATGATCCACCATATTTTTGTCGGCTTTAAAGGCCCACCATGCTGCTATCAGGAAAAATCCGGAGAATATCAGCAGGGAGGCCATCGGGTAAATGCTGATGCCGGCTATGGATTGCAGATAATTAATGAACTTCATGACGAATCGTTTTTTAATGATTAAAAATCATTGTTATTAGCTACAGGTGCAGGTTTAGGCGCCAGTTTAATGTCTTTCCCCATGCGTTGCAGATAGGCGATCAATGCTACAATCTCCCGGTCTGGTTTAATGGGTAATTTATCTTTCTCCAGGGAGGCACTGATATCAGCGGCTTGCTTTTCCATGTCGGCGATGGCTTGTTTTTCATACCCATCTGCGTAGGGTACACCCAGTTTCCGCATCACATTGATCATGGCTGGTGTTTTACCTTTATCGATCCGTTCTTCAAACAGCCAGGGATAGGCAGGCATGATAGATCCGGGCGACATGGACGTTGGGTCCAGCATGTGGTTGTAGTGCCAGGAATCAGGATATTTTCCACCAATACGGGCCAGATCCGGACCGGTACGTTTGGAGCCCCATTGGAAGGGATGGTCGTATACAAACTCACCGGCTTTGGAATATTCACCGTAACGGGCTACTTCATCACGGAAAGGACGTATCATCTGGGAGTGACAGGTGTAACAGCCTTCTCTCACATAAATGTCCCTGCCGTGTAATTCCAGCGGCGTATAGGGTTTCACACTGCTGATGGTAGGAATATTGCTGCGGATCAGGAAGGTAGGCATCATTTCGAGTGCACCGCCTACCGCTACTACCACCAGGCTGAATACCACCAGCTGAATCGGACGGCGTTCAATCCAGTTATGCCAGTGTGTTTTACCGTGGGTAACGATTTCTTTTGGTAAAGGCGCCGCTTCAGCAGCTTCGTTGGCTACGAAAGAGCCGCGGCGTATGGTTTTGATGAGGTTTACAGACATCAGTACCACTCCGCTGATATATAACAGTCCGCCTACAGCCCTTAGTGCATACATAGGTACAATGGTGGTGACGGTTTCCAGAAACTGGTATTTCAGCTGGCCTTCTTCCGTGAATTGTTTCCACATCATGCTTTGCGTGAATGCAGCCCAGTACAATGGTATTACATAGAAGATAATACCCAGGGTACCGATCCAGAAGTGGGTGTTGGCCCATTTGCGGGAGTACAGCTGTGTGGAAAAAATCCGTGGGATCAGCCAGTAGAGAATACCAAATGTGAGGAATCCGTTCCATCCCAATGCACCTACGTGCACGTGTGCAATCGTCCAGTCAGTGTAGTGACTGATCGCATTCACATTTTTAAGGGATAACATAGGGCCTTCGAAGGTAGCCATACCATAACAGGTAAGTGCCACAACGAAGAATTTAAGGATAGCATCTTCCCGAACCCGGTCCCAGGCGCCGCGGAGTGTTAATAACCCGTTGAGCATACCTCCCCAGGAAGGCGCAATCAGCATCACACTGAAAGCGGTACCCAATGACTGGGCCCATTCCGGTAAAGCGGTATACAACAGGTGGTGCGGGCCTGCCCAGATATATATAAAGATCAATGACCAGAAGTGAATGATAGACCAGCGGTAGGAATATACCGGTCTGTTGGCGGCTTTCGGCACAAAATAGTACATCAGCCCGAGGTAAGGCGTGGTGAGGAAAAATGCCACTGCATTGTGTCCGTACCACCATTGTACCAGTGCATCCTGTACGCCGGCATACCAGCTATAGCTTTTAAACAGCGATAAAGGGAACTCAAATGAGTTGATGATGTGTAACATGGCAATGGCTACCCAGGTACCGATATAGAACCAGATGGCCACATACAGGTGAGATTCCCTGCGCCGGAGAATGGTACCCAGCATGTTGGCCCCAAATACAACCCAGATAAGGGTAATGGCAATATCAAAAGGCCATTCCAGCTCGGCATATTCTTTACCGGAAGTGTAACCCATGAATAAGGTGAGGGCGCCTCCGGCAATGATGGCCTGCCATCCCCAGAAGTGGATTTTACTGAGCAGATCACTGAACATACGGGCTTTACAAAGCCGTTGCAGGGAATAATATACGCCCATGAAAATACCATTACCCACAAAAGCAAAAATTACGGCGTTGGTATGCACGGGCCTTAACCGACCGAAGGTAATAGGTGCATAGCCCATGTTTAAACCGGGAATTACCAGTTCCAGCGCGGCCCACAAGCCGGCCAGCATGCCTATCAGTCCCCAGAATATACAAGCGTAGGCAAACCATTTTACCGTGCGGTTGTCGTAATAAAATTTTTCGAGTGACATAATGCTGTTTAATTGTTTCTTAATTGGTATGATAATTACGTTTATTCTTTCCCGTTATCTTTTTTTTCGTCGAACAGGATGCGGTGCGCCGGAGAAAAACTATCTTCAAACTGCCCGTTTTTCACTGACCATATGAAAGCGATCAGAAATCCGAGCGCTACCAGCAGGCTTACGCTCAGTAAGAGAATGATGACACTCATATGTTGTGTGGTTTATGTGTTATTTAATCAGTAAAAAGCGAACGGTTTCCAGTGCCTGTAAAGCGTGTATCTCGTTTGCCCGGAACGTAAATACATCTCCTGTTTCCAGCACGGTCACTTCTTCATTCAGCATAAAAGCTACCTTCCCTGAGAGTATTACCACCATGGCATCTGCCGGTGAAGTGTGCGGCGGAATCTGTTGTCCCTGCTGCAGAATCATCAGGTTGGCATCAAAACGTTTTGTTTTTAATACAGCATAGTTTTTTATTTTCTCGTTTCCCGCAACCTGCATTACGTTCATGGATTTCATGGGCAAATATTTGTGATGTAATACAATGCTTTTGTTGAAACATGCCTCACCCGTTGCGTGCAAACAGCCTCTTTCAGGAACTGTCTGCACGCCCATTTCATCGGGTGTCAACTGTGGAGCTTAGATCTTAACTATGTATGTTTCGTGTTATGATGTAAAGGTAGTATTAGCCGCCGGTGGCTACAATGATATAACTCAACCTGAAATATGATTTTTATCAGACATTCCCTGTAATTCGCGCTGGTGAAGCTTTTTACCACACCATTCACTCAGCCCGAATGTCATCAGTATAATACTGATAGAGCTGGCAGGCATCAGTATCGCCGCTACCAGCGGAGACAATATGCCCTGTACTGCGAAGTATAATCCTGTAATATTGTAGGCAAGCGATAGTATGAAACTGGCTACTATAATGCGTTTGTTGGCTTTGCATAGTGCAATGAGCGCCGTTAGCCGGGGTAGCTGACCTGCTTCCAGAATGCCATCACTGGCCGGTGTGAAGTTGTTGCTGTCTTCTGTGATTGAAATGCCGATATCACTTTGTTTTAATGCACCGGCGTCGTTTAACCCATCTCCAATCATCATTACTTTTTTTCCTTCTTCCTGTAATGAAAGAATGTAGGCCAGCTTATCTGCCGGCTGTTGTTCGAAAAGCAATGTATTGTGATGCCCCAGCAGTTTACGGAGGTTGGCTGCTTCGCGGTTATTGTCACCGGACAGCACGGATATAGGATAACGGGTAGCGAGTTGTTGTAATAGTCCGTGAATGCCGGTCCGGTAACGGTTACGGATGGTAAATAATCCGGTTAACTTTTCATTCAATGCAACATATACCACGCTGCCGTCAATTTCATTTTTTCTGTGTGCACCGGTGAAATCAGCACTCCCCAGTTTGATGAATACGCCATCTATCCAGCCGCAGACGCCTTTTCCGGTAATGTGCTGAAAATCGAATACAGCTTCCGGAGAGGCTGGCCCGCAATACTGAACAATGGCTTTATTCAGCGGGTGCGACGACTGCGCTGCCAGGGTAGCGATCATGGCTTCCTGCGGCGGTGTGAGGGTGATACCATAATAGGTTACCTCTGTACCGGTTTTACCCGTCAGGGTACCGGTTTTATCGAATACGATATGCGTGGTGTTGGCGATATTTTCTATGGCCTGTGCGTTGCGCAGGTATAATCCGTTTCTGCTGAGTATCCTTAATATATGTCCATTTGTAAAAGAGGCAGCCAGTAGTAATGCACATGGGCAGGCAATAATGAGGATGGCGGTAACTGCCGGCCAGATGCGGGCTGGTTCATGTACGGCCCACCATGCGGCACTGACGGTGGCAATCAATAGCACTACCCAGGTAAAATACCGGCTCAGCAAGTGAATGAAAGAAACCTGCCGTTCTTCTTTATGTTGCAGCTCATCGCGGTTCCACAGGCTGGTGAGGTAACTTTGTGTGACTTCTTTAATGGTCAGCATTTCCAGATTGCCTTCCAGTTGCCGCCCGCCGGCATAAATGATTTCTCCGACGGATTTATTGACCGGTACCGATTCGCCGGTGACGAAGCTATAGTCTATCAGGGCTTTGCCTCTTACAATAATGCCATCGGCTGGTATCAGTTCGCTGTTGTGAATCAGCAGGGTATCGCCGGTTTTAAGATCAGGTAATGCGGTGGGTACCTCTTTATCGTCCTTCATAACGCTGACGGCTATAGGAAAATAAGCGGTATAGTCCCTGTCGAAGGAAAGTCCCTGATAGGTTTTATCCTGCAGTATCCTGCCTGCCAGCATAAAAAACACAATACCGGTCATCGAATCAAAGTAGCCGGCATGCCCGTTCCATACTTCTGTTATACTCCGTATAAACGTTACAATTACTGCCAGTACAATGGGTACGTCAATATTCAGAAATCCGTGTTTAAGTCCGCCCCAGGCCGATTTAAAAAATACCTGTGCGCTGTAAAAGAATACCGGTAATGCCAGTACCAGGTTCATATGCCGGAATAATCTGTTCAGGGATTCATCTATGTAACCATCGCCGGCAAAGTATTCCGGAAAGCTAAGCAGCATAATATTTCCGAAGCAAAATCCTGCTACCCCCAGCTGATATATGAGGCTGCGGTTGACCCGTGGTTTTTTATGCTGCAGATCCTGCAGGCTGATATACGGTTCGTAGCCAATGGAAGTAAGTAGTTCCGCTATGGTTCTTAAAGAAGTCTCGCTGTGTGAAAAAATAATCTGTGCTTCTTTCTTACTAAAGTTAACGGTTACACGTTGTACGCCTTTATCCAGCCGGTGCAGGTTTTCCAGCAGCCACAGACAAGAGCTGCAATGGATATGCGGAATATAGAAACAAACATGTGTTTGCTGTTCATTCCGGAACTGTATGAGCTGTTGTTGTATTTTATCGTCTTCGAGAAAAGCAAATTTATCGGGTCTTACCCGCATACGCTGGCTCACACCTGGTTCACTGTTCAGATCATAGTAGGTGCAAAGGTCATGCTGGTTTAATATTTCATATACCAGTTTGCAGCCTTCGCAGCAAAAGACTTTTTCCTGCAGGGTGATATCCTGGCTGGAACAATCTTCCCCGCAATGAAAGCAAGAGGTTTGTGTGTGGGTATGCGGTGTAGTATCCATTAATCTATACTTAACTGGTTATTAAATTCATCTTCTTGCATGGCGGGGGCATGTCCGGGCATGGCAGCCGGGTACAGGATATTCTGTTCTACGTATATCCATTGCTGTGTGAGCTGTTCCAGGCTATACAAGTCGCTGATGCAGATTTTATAGGCACTGCTCCAATGGCGTTGCAGCAGGTAATTGGCAGATACCTGCCGGATTTTCTGCAGTAACAGTAATATCTTCTGGAACGACTGCAGTACGCTGTCATAGGCGGCAGGCTGTATGCTTTTTTTACCGGTATTGTGGGTGGTGATATTTCGAATCACGGGAAACAGGATGGTGGCTTCTTTCCGGATCAGCTGCGATATCTCGGTCTGCAGTTTTACAAAAAGGAGTTGCTGGAGATCAGCTGTGGCGGGTGCGCTGCTGTCTTCCTGTTTTTCCAGGTTGAAGTAGGCCATGATCTGCGCAGCTGTGTGTTCTATCGGTAGATGGAATTTATTGGTGATCACATCGCAGAGCGTAGCGGGTGATAATTCATGGAAGTTGATAATCGCGGAAGCATACATATGGCTGGTATTTTGTACTGGCACAAAGATACCGGGCATAAGGGCGGAGGGCAATGATATGTGTCAAGGGAGAATATGATATTTGTCATGGAAGTACTGCATCCGCGGATGGCGGGTGTGTACGGCCGAAACTATAAAGGGATTATTAATCCTGCAGATTAGCTGTTTTGATGATTTCCTGCATGTCCAGTAACCGGATCTTTTTACCTTCCAGTTCAATCAAACCATCTTTTTTGAATTCGGAGAGCAGGCGTATGGCGGATTCTGTGGCAGTACCTACCAGGTTGGCAATTTCTTCCCGGGAGAGGCGTACACTGAGGGTGTGGCCATCTTCTTCCAGTCCGTAAGTTTCTTTAATGAACAGTAATGTTTCTGCGAGCCTTTCTCTTACCGGCTTTTGTGCCAGGTGCGTGATTTTCAGTTCCGCTTTGCGTAACTCACTGGATAAGATACGCATCATTTCAAAAGAAAGGGTGGCATCTCTTTGCAGGATGTTGAGAAACAGGTCTTTGGGAATGAAACAGATAGAGGAGTCTTCCAGTGCAGTAGCGGTGGCGGTATATCTTTCGTTGCTCAGGAGGGCTTTATACCCCATGATGTCGCCGGCTTTCACCAGGCGGATAATTTGTTCCCGGCCGTCGTCGCCGCTGTGGGAGAGTTTAATCTTTCCGTCGTTAATGCAATATACACCAAACGGGTAGGCACCTTCATGGAAGATAACCTGTCCTTTCTTGTAAACAGAGCACACTTTCGCCTCATCAATCTGTTCCAGATTGCATTGTTCTGCTTTGCAGAATATAGAAGAGAAGCGGTCCTTGCAGTGCTGACACGAAGGGTTTTGGAATGATGTAGCCATAACGAATTGCGCAAAAGTACTAATTTACGGCTCCTTAACCAAAGTAAATGCAAGAGTGGCGTTTAAATATTATATAATTTATAAACCATATGAGGTGTTGACAAGGTTTACCCCGGAAGGGAATAAATCTTGTCTGGCAGACTTTTTTAAAGTGCCGTCAGATGTGTACCCGGTAGGCCGGCTGGATTATGACAGTGAAGGGTTGCTGATTCTCACCAATGACAAAGCATTGAATCAATTGTTGCTGCAACCCCGGCATGCCCATGAAAGAGAATATTGGGTGCAGGTAGACGGAGCCGTGACCCCGGCCGCTGTAGCGCAGTTACAGCAAGGGGTACAGATTACGGTAGATGGAAAGGCTTATCAGACCCGGCGTTGCCAGGCCACTATTTTCCCCGCTGAGCCGGAACTACCACCCCGCCACCCTCCTATCCGTTTCCGGAAGAGTATTCCGGCGCCCTGGATCAGCATTGTATTACAGGAAGGGAAAAACCGCCAGGTTCGGAAAATGACGGCGGCGGTGGGCTTTCCTACGTTGAGGCTTGTCCGTTATCGGATGGAGGAACTGACCCTTGCTGGTATGCAACCCGGGGAAATGCAGGAACTGTCGCGGGAAACGCTCTATAAAAAGTTGAAGCTTAGACAATAAAGCTAAAAGGTTATAGCGATGGGCTTTCCGGCTATGGGGAAGTGCCGCCAGTACTCACTTTAGCGGCTTTATGCATTTAGCTTTACGCTTTCAGCTTTTTTAACTAGGTTTGTCACCTACAAATTTCTATTATGCTGAAATCAATGACCGGCTTCGGAAGGGCAGAAAGTACTAGAGGCGAAACCAGTATTGTTGTGGAAATCAAGTCGCTTAATGGTAAGCAATTTGAGGTGAACCTGAAATTCTCTCCGCTTTTAAAACCCTATGAGTTCGACATCCGCGCCCTGATGCAACAAGTGTTACAACGGGGAACCCTGGATGCCACGATCAATATCCGTCAGAATGGTGCTACCCGTCCGGTTGTGATCAATACAGACCTGGCTAAGTTCTACTATCAGTCTATCACTACGCTGGCTGCTCAATTGGAGTTGCCACAGACGGATATGCTGAATGTGCTGATGAAACTGCCGGAAGTGGTAAGTCCTGCTACAGAACAAATCACGGAGGAAGAATGGAAAGACGTGGAAGTGACGATCCGCCAGGCGCTCAATGATCTGGATGACCACCGTTTGAACGAAGGACAGATGCTGGAAGCAGATCTGCAGCAACGGATTGCCAATATAGAAACCTATATGCTGAAGGTCCGGGAACTGGACCCCTTGCGTAAAGACCGTATCCGTCAACGTATCGAAGGATTGCTGGCAGAACATGTAGGGAAAGAAAATGTAGATGCCAACAGACTGGAACAGGAGTTGATCTTCTATCTGGAAAAACTCGATATTTCTGAAGAACTGTCCCGACTGGAAAATCACCTGCGCTATTTCCTGGAAATCCTGAGAGAAGGTGAAGCGGCGAAAGGTAAAAAGCTGGGTTTTGTGTTACAGGAAATAGGACGTGAAATCAATACCACCGGCTCTAAGGCCAATGATGCCGGGATTCAGCAATGGGTGGTACTGATGAAGGATGAACTGGAAAAAGCCAAAGAACAAGTTTTAAACGTTTTATAGCAAGGCGTACACCGTATGAACAGATTATTCCTGGTAACAACAGGCTTATTTTTGCTGGCTGCTGCCTGCAAACCACCTAAACTGGACGCTTACGAAAAGAACCTGGAAATACCGGGCCACGACTGGACGTATGACTACAAGCCTTTTTTCGAGATAACACTTCAACCGGAAGATACCGCCAACCTCTATGATATTGCTGTGAATGTAAGGCATACAGATGCCTACCCTTACAGCAATATCTGGGTGATGATTGGTACACAGTATCCTGGCGACAGCGTTATAAAGGAACAAAGGGTGGAACTGCAGCTGGCCGAACTTTCCGGCAAATGGCTGGGAACCGGCCTGGATGATATTTATGAACGCCGTATTCCGATTCAGCAAAAAGCCATTTTTAATAAACCCGGTACCTACCGGTTTACCTTTGAACAAAACATGCGGCAAAATCCGCTCCCCCATGTGATGAATGTTGGCTTGCGGATTGAGAAAGCCGGTAAACGGCCATGATGAGAAATCTTTTTAATAAAATGCAGGAAGGGAAATCAGTTTCCTTCGTCTATTTTCTGGTTTTAGCCTATACAATAGTAGCCCTGGTATGGTGGGGCATACTCCTGTTCAGACAAAGTGAACAGATCAGACGTTTTGAACAGCAAAACCTCTCGTTGCGGGTAGATAGCCTGGCCATGCCGGTAGAACACCAGCTGGAGCTGCAACGGATCAACAAGGAAGAACAGATGCGGTCCTTTAAATATGTGGGAGAAGGCATCATTTTTCTGGGAATTATCCTGCTCGGCGCACTCTTTGTATACAGGGCAGTATGGAAGTATATGAAATTAAGCCGTCAGCAACAGAACTTTATGATGGCGGTTACGCACGAACTAAAGTCACCTATTGCAGCTGCAAAACTGAATCTGGAAACCATCCGGAAACATAAACTGGATGAAGAAAAACAGCTGAAGCTCATTAACAACACCATTCGTGAAACCAACCGGCTGGATCAGCTGTGTAACAATATCCTGCTGGCAGCCCAACTGGAAACACACAAATACCAGTTGTTCAAAGAACGGTTAAATTTTTCGGAGCTGGTGGAAACAGGCATCCGCGAATTAGGTGCCCGTATCAGTACACACACGGTCACCTTCAGTATTTTGCCAGGCGTATGGGTGGAAGGAGATAAACTTACCCTGCAGATTATACTGAACAACCTGGTGGAAAATGCAGCTAAGTATGCGCCCCGTAATACAACCATCAATATCAGACTTTTTGAAAGTGACAAACAGCTGAAGTTGCAGGTGAATGATGAAGGTCCCGGTATTCCCGGAGACGAGAAGCAAAAAATCTTCCTGAAATTCTACCGGGTGGGTAACGAAAATACCCGCAAAGCCAAAGGCTCCGGACTGGGCTTATTCCTGACGGCTAAGATTGTAGAGCAACACGGAGGCACTATAACGGTAAAAGATAACGCCCCCACCGGCACCTGCTTTGAAATAACCTTACCTGAATATTCCGTGCAAACAGCGTAAATTAGATGACGGATTATGTAATACCTGATCCGGTATTTGTAGTACAATCAAACAATAACACATGAAGGAAGCGACTAAGGCATCAATACTGCTGGTGGAAGATGAAGAAAATCTCCAGGAAGCACTGAAGCTGAACCTGGAGCTGGAAGGATATGAAGTAACTGCTGTAGACAATGGTACTACTGCGCTGAAAGCAGTCAAGAACGAATATTTTGATCTTATTATACTGGATATCATGTTGCCCGAAATGGATGGTATAGCTGTGTGCGAAAACATCCGTATTCAAAATAATGAAGTACCCATCCTCTTCCTGAGTGCCAAAAACAGTAGCGCTGATCGTGTACTGGGCCTCAAAAAAGGCGGGGATGACTACATGACCAAGCCTTTCAATCTGGAAGAATTATTACTCCGGGTAGAAAAGCTGATCGTTAAAAACAAGAAAATACAGGATAAAGACAGTGTACCTAATGTCTATCGTTTTGGGGATAACATGATCGACTTCGCCGCTCAGGAATGTGTGGGCAAAGACGGGAAACACTATGAGCTGAGTAAGAAAGAAGCGATGTTGCTGAAACTGCTCATCGAAAATAAAGGAGAAGTGGTCACCCGCGAAAAGATATTGCAGGTGGTATGGGGATATAACGTGTATCCGACTACCCGTACTATCGACAACTTTATCCTCAACTTCCGCAAGTACTTTGAAGAAGACAGCCGGAACTCCAAGTATTTCCACTCCGTAAGAGGCGTTGGCTATAAATTTACCGAAGCCTGAGTATTACGGCCAATAATGGCGCTGTTGCCTTTACACAGGGTAACAGCGCTTTGTTTTGAAGCCGCCTGACCACCAGCCGCCGCCACTTTTCCGCGTTTTCTTCCCGGTTTCCGCCCAAAATCTGCCTCATATTAATTCCCTCTTCCAATTGGTAATGATTTAGCCGATATTTAATGTACTTATCAGAAAGAGAAAACCCTTTTGTAAACCTTATGTGTGGCACATTATTATCATGAAATAGTTTCTGCTGCGGATTGGCCCTACTGGCTGTTTTTTTTGTTAAGCATCCTTACCCTCGTTGTCGTTTTTATCCTTCGGGAAAGAAGGATCAGGAAAGCTTCAATGAAAGAAATGACCTTGCATCATACGCTGATTAACCTGGAGCTTCATGCTTTCCAGGCGCAGATGGACCCGCATTTTATATTCAACAGCCTTAATGCTATTCATCATTATATCCTTACCACCAGTACGGATATGGCTTCGCTGTATCTGACCCGTTTTTCAAGGCTGATGCGGCTGATGATCAGCAACTTCAACAAAGAATGGATTTCCCTCTACGACGAACTGGAAGCCCTGGAACTCTACCTGCAACTGGAACAGTTACGTTTCGACCAGCAGTTCAGCTACCAGCTGCAGGTAATGCCGGAGGTGAATCAGCAGTTTACCCGTGTTCCTCCCCTGATCATTCAGCCTTATGTACAGTATGCCATCTGGCATAGTGTACTGCGGCGGCCGCAGCATAACGGCGGATGTGTACGGATCACCATCAGTCATGAAGGCGAGCGGCTGCATATTCAGCTGGAAGACAACGGCATCCTGTGTACGGAAATGCTCGGCGAAACCGGCGAGCAACAGGCAACCGGCATTGGTATTGCGGCAGAACGGCTGTATATGATGAGTGAAAAATACGGGATGCAGGCCAGTATACAGGCGCAGCAACTGTTCGACGAGCGGCAGCAGCCGGCAGGTAACCGGCTTTCCATCCGGATGTTGCATGTAACTACACACCCATCACTGGCAGGAGAAGGGATCATTGGAGAGGTGTGATGAATCATTAAACTTATTATATACAGATAGCATTGGCAGCAGGCAAATCGTTTGCACTTTACCATTAATCATATCACATGCGTGCCCTTATCGTTGATGATGAAAAACACAGCCGGGATGTACTCCATATCATGCTGCAGAAGTATTGCCCGGAAATTCAGGTACAGGCGGCCTGTAGTAACGGCGCTGCAGCCCTGGATGCTATTATACAATACCAGCCGGAATTGATTTTCCTGGATATTGAAATGCCCGATATAGATGGCTTCCAGGTATTGCAGGCCTGCCCCCACCCCGCTTTCGCAGTTATTTTCACCACAGCCTATGATCACTATGCCTTACAGGCGTTGCATCACAGTGCGCTGGATTATCTGCTCAAACCTATCGACCTGCAGGAGCTGCAAACAGCCGTGAGCAAAGCCGGTAAACAATCAGGCGCCATATATGCGGAAAAAGTGGCGCGGCTGCTGGCCTTTCTGGAGGAACAGCTGCATCAGGATGAACGCCTGGCATTACCTACTGCCGATGGATTGCGGATGATGACTGTAAAAGATATCCTGTATTGTGAGGCCGGTGGCGCCCGTACCTCCGTTTACCTGCAGCTGCAGACAAAACCGATTGTGGTGCAGCATACCCTTCCTGAGATGGAAACGATCCTGCAGCGAAAAGGCTTTTTCCGGGTACATCCCTCTTTCCTGGTGAATTTGTCTTCGATGGATAAATATATCAAAGGAGACGGTGGAGAGATTATTATGCGTGATGGTCACAGTGTGCCGGTATCCCGGGAACGGAAACACGATTTTTTGTTACGGATAGAAAGAATGTAATGGCTACAGCCGTTTGATGTTGGTGCAGGCGATCCAGCCGCTTTTTCCATCTGCCAGGGTTATCTTGCAAAAGTCATTGGTAGCGTCGGTGATCTGTACTTTCATGCCCTCTCCTACTTCAAAGGTATCTTTGCTGTTATCATCCGGTGCTGCTTTTGCCCGGATATTGCTGCTCATCACAATACCTGCAGAATGATCATTGGCAATCAGATACGCGTCGACCGCCATGATTACATACAGTAAAAACAACGCTCCCAGCGCATAATTACCCCAGCGGAGAAACTTGTTTTTCCAGCCCGGCAGATAGGTGTTTAACAGAAAACCAGCTACGAGGAGCCAGAAAAAGATAAGGCAACCTATGGCCCAGCCGTTGGCGCGATGCAGGTGTTGTAGCTGTTGCCACCACTGCTGAAAGAAGACTAACGGTAACTCCTGTACGTAGCCGCTTACTTTCTGGTTGGCAATAGCAAGATTATGTTTAACAGCCGCATTATCCGGAGATAGCTGCAGTGCTTTTTCGTAATTGTAGATAGCTGTACCTGTTTTACCGGCTTTGTAGCTGGCATTGCCGGCGTTGAAATACAGAGAAGGCTCATTATATCCTTCGGTGATCAGCTCCTGGTATATACCGGCTGCCGCTGTATACTTACTTTGGTTATACAGGTTATTGGCGGCTTCGAAGCGTTGCTGCGGTTCCGGAACGCTTGCCCGGCTACCGAAGCCTGTTACCAGCAATACCCATAGTCCGGTGGCAAAAAAGATTATTGTTGATTTTCTATAGTTCCGCATTTTGCCCTTTCATTAAATGATTAATTCTTCAACGCATCTTCCAGGTTACTGATAACATTGACAGCCTGTTCATAGGTGCCCTGCATTTTATGGTTATTATGTGCAGGAGCATAGAGGGCCATCTCACAATTGTCGATCAGCTCAAAGAGGTTATTGGTATTGCTGCCATTGATCTGGCGGGCACTCAGCTTATCCTGTACCAGTTGTTTGCTGAGGTCGGCCATGGGGATTTTCAGTTTGTTGCTCAGATAGCCCCACACCGCCCTGGATGTTTCTTCATAAAAAGATTTATCCTTTCCATCTTTGAGGTAGCGCGCAGCCAGTTCCAATCTTTTCAGTGCTACTTTATTGGCGTATCTGTGTTTGAGTAAGGCGGCATTGGTTGTTTTATAATCAGCCCGGCGTTTGTATACCACAATGCCCGCTACCACCAGCAGTGGCAGCAAGAGGAGGATATAGAACCAGGGGCTGCGTATAAGCCAGCTTTGCTGTTTGGTCCAGGTTAGAATACCGGTATCATTTTTTACCAGCTCATTTTTGCCAACACTGAAATCCTGTTTATCCTGTTTGATCCGTTTGCCCTGGCTGATGTGAATCACAAAAGGGGTGGAACGTAACGTTTTAAAGCCGTTGGAGGCCGGGTCGAAGAAAGAGAATTCTACGGCCGGTATGGTATGGTCGCCGGCTTCCTGTGGCATGAGTACATATTCAAAGGTACGGCTGCCGGAAAGCGGGTTACTGTTTTTCTCGATGTCGTCGGTAACCTTGGGATCATACTTTTCGAATCCGCTGGGTATGTCGATTTTAGGAGAGTTGAGCAGGTTTACATTGCCTTCTCCGCTGACTACCACTTTTAATGTGAGGGCTTCATCTGTGGAAAGACTGGTTTTATCCACAGTAGCCGTCATGTTAAACTTACCTACTGCGCCGTTGAAGCTGAGTGGTCTGCCATCTACGGGCAGTGGTTTTACCGTAATTTTTATCGGATTGCTTTGAATCTTATAGGGAACATCCTGGTATTCTACTTCCGGGCGGTTAAAGAAATCATCGAAGAACGGATCTTTAAAAGCCGGGTCGTTGAAGAAGTCTTCGAACGGGTCGTGCGAGCGGTTCTTTTTGTTGTTGTTGCTGACAACTTTCACCAGGCGTACCTGATTATCCACTTCCACCGGGTCCAGTTCCAAAGCGCCGGACTGCAGCGGGAACAGCAAGGTTTTACGGATGGTAAATACCTTGTAGGGAACACCGTTGACACGTTCTTCTGTGGCCTGCGGCGGATTGGGCAATTCAATATCCTTAGCGGAAAAACCTTTAAAGGCGGGCACCTTGGTGACGCTGGAGTTGGTCGGGAGCCGGGTATACAGTTTATACGTAGCCGTAATCTGATCGCCTTCGTATAGGTTGGTTTTATCCACATCTACTTTCAGGAAGATGTTTTTGCGTAATTTTTCTGTGACGTCTTCGCCTTTTTTCAGGACACCTTCCGGTAAATCATCGCCTCCCTGCTGGGCCCGATGTGGCGGATAGCCGGAAGCTGGTCCGGGAGATGGCTGCATCGCCTGGGTATTCCCTTTTTTTACTTCAATCAATACGGGATTGGATTTAACCATATTCCCGTTTACCCGTGCCTGTGCACCGGCGATGGTGAAGTTACCCACATGTTTGGGCTGGAGGGTGTAGGTAAGCGCGTAGTATTCGGAGCGCCTGCCATTGAAAATGGATTGGCCCTGCATCTGGGAAGGTCCCTGCAGGACATCAAAGTCTTTGAAACTGGGAGGAGTAAAGCTGCTCACGTTTGTCCCGTTTTCCAGCATAAACTGAATCTGAAACGGTTCATCCATCATCACGGTGTTACTGCTCACAGTGGTGGTAAAGCGGAACTCCTGTGCGTTGGCACCAGCTACCAGCCCTATACATAACAATAGAGAGTAAATACACTTCCTTATACAATATCTGTCCATCATAATTATGTCAACAAATTTAACCAAAGCCGCTGTGGATGCGGCGAAGCTCCCGTTAAAAGTTAGTTAAAACATTCTGATATTTTAATATTTAAGCAGTGTGTATCACAGGATAAACATGTTTCCTTTCGCTTAAGTATCAGGGATTTAAAACAATCATATATCTCCCAGCATGGGGCGTAGCACAATTTCTTCTATGACAGTTTGTCTGGCAAGTGACCATGCAGACCAGATAACATTGGCAATATCTTCAGGAGGCATCATTCTGTCGGGCGCCGCTTCAAATCCATCCCAGGAAGCAGTGAGTGTAGGGCCGGGACTTACAGCCGTCACCCGGATATTATAGGGCTGCATCTCTTCCCGCAGGTTTTTGCTGAATCCCAGCAGTGCATATTTGGTAATACTATAAGACCCTCCGTTGGGATAGGCTTTATAGCTGGCGGTAGAACACATATTAAAAATATGTCCGTTTTTTTGTGGCAGCATTACCGGTAACAAGGCACGGGTGAGGTGATAGGCACTGTATACATTCACGGCCATCAACTTTTCAAGCAATCCGGCTTCTTCCTGATGAATGGCTCCGGGAATGAAGATCCCTGCATTATTTACCAGGATATCTACGGTGGAAAAAGTGTTTTTTATTTTGGCCGCAAATGCAAGTACCTGTGCTTCTTCGCCCATGTCTACAATTTCAGCCAGTACGGTTACGTTGGGGTTTTTTGCCTGAATATCCGCCCGGGCAGCTGCCAGTGTATCCGCATTTCTTGCACAGATAGCTACATTAAATCCTTCCTGCGCCAGCCTTTCTGCAATCGCTTTTCCAATCCCTTTACTGGCGCCCGTAATAACTGCATTCATAGTTTTCATTGAATTAAAGCAGTAAAATAGTGAATTTAGTTTGAATGGCCACCCGCCCGAAATCCATCTGTGCAGTATTTTGTACCTTTGCGCAGTCATGAAATACAAACATCTTTTCTTTGACCTGGACCATACGCTCTGGGACTTTGAGACCAACGAACAGGAGACATTACAGGAGCTGTATCACCATCACGCTTTAGAGAGCAGAGGAGTGCCTACTTTTGAAGAATTCTCTACTTCCTATACAGGACATAATGAGCGCCTGTGGGATCGTTTCCGTAAAGGATTTATTACCCGTAATGACCTTCGCTATAAACGTTTCCGGCTTACCCTGCTGGATTTTAAAATTGGCGATGAAGCCTTGAATCTGGCCCTCAGCGATCAGTTCCTGGCCATTTTGCCCAATAAAAAAAGACTGTTTCCGGAAACCGTAGAAACGCTGAATTACCTGGCAGCGAAGCAATATCCGATGCACATGATCACCAACGGCTTTGAAGAAACGCAGTTGCTGAAAATGAAGAACAGCGGTATTGATCATTTCTTCACGCATGTTATTACTTCGGAGGTAGCCGGCAGTCTGAAACCTTACCGCGAAATCTTTGATTACGCGATGATGAAAGCAGGAACGACTGCAGCAGAAAGTATTATGATCGGAGATGCCATGGAGCTGGATATTAAAGGCGCGCACGGTGTAGGGATGGATCAGGTATATTTTAATCCGGCGAAACCGGCGGCAGACTTCCTGCCTACCTTTTCTATCAGCCACCTGAAAGAACTGCGGGATATTCTGTAAACGAGCTATTCGTATACACACGATACAAAAAGATCAGGGGAGCAGCCCATGTTGGATATAATCCGTCATGGGCTGCTCCCCTGCTATTATAGGGTAATGATACCGTGTTTAATGTTTCGCCCTTAGCGCAGCTGTTCCGGATGGTTGCCGGCAGCAGCTCTTTTTGTTTTTTGCGCCAGGCTGACAAGCCGTTGTATTACCTGTTTTTTTTACTGTGCATGCCGCTGTTACTTTCTTTACGGAGTCTTTGGGCGCCGCCTGTTTATCTTGTGCAAAAGAGCTATTCAAAACCAGGAAGCAGGCTGCTGTAACAAAGAGAACTTTTTTCATACACAGTTTTTGAGTATTTAAAAATACTAGATTTTCGCAATAACGCTTACGCCACCTTTCACTACTTCCTGCAGCTGTACGGCTACTTCGGTACCAATAGGCAGGTAGAGATCCACACGGGAGCCAAATTTAATAAAGCCCATTTCGTCGTTCTGTGTTACCTGCATACCGGGTTTCAGGTAGTTTACTATTCTGCGGGCCAGTGCGCCGGCAATCTGTCTTACCAGGATGTCTGTTTTACCATTACCGATTACTATGGAATGTCTTTCATTTTCGGTAGAGGATTTAGGATGCCAGGCCACCAGGTATTTACCGGCGTGGTATTGCGACAGTTTCACGGTACCGCTGATCGGGTTTCTGTTAACGTGTACATTGGCCGGGCTCATAAAGATGGACACCTGCAGGCGTTTATCCTTAAAATATTCCGGTTCATATACCTCTTCTATCACCACCACTTTACCATCGCAGGGAGAGATGACCAGTGCGTCACCTGTTGTATTTGTTCTGGCAGGTACGCGGAAGAAAGAAACGATGAACAGGAAAAAGACCAGGGAGATGACAGCTATCGTCCAGCAAAGCGCAGGCGCGTTGCCGAACCAATAGAATACGGCTCCGTTAATGAACGCCAGTACCAGAAATACAAGGGAAATGGTAGCAAATCCTTCACGATGGATCTTCATTGTTTTTTATTAGTTTATTGGTTTATATGTTATGTCGTACGACAAAGGTACTTTAATTCGATTTTCCTGCATCAGGTATGCAGGTGTCAGGCCATCATAAAAAAGTGGACATAGATCCAGGCAAAGGGGGCAGCCAGGAGCAGCGAGTCGAAACGGTCCAGGAATCCACCATGTCCGGGCATGATAGCACCGGAATCCTTTACGCCAGCCATCCTTTTCAGTTTGGATTCCAGCAGGTCGCCGATGGTGCCAAATATGGCGGCCAGCCCGGCCAATACCAGCCAGTGCTGCAGGGCCAGGTATTCCTGTCCCCAGTAATAGCCGTATACACCAGCTGCGACTACCGCCAGGATCATTCCGCCTACGGAGCCTTCCATGGTTTTTTTAGGAGAAATAGCCGGGAAGAAAGGCGTACGGCCTATCAGGGAGCCTACGATATAGGCCATGGTATCGTTGATCCAGATGAAAATGATCAGTAGCAAGGGAATCAGCCATCCGGGTGCCGTGCCTACATTACCTGGCGTATACTGCAGGTCAATGGCGTTCATCCGGATGTGTATCAGCAGGCTGAAGGGAATAATGACATACAATAACCCCATGGCGGAGTAGCCGAGGTTTTTCAGGGAAAAATCCTTTCCCAATAAAATTTCCCCGAGTGGCAGTACCAGCAGGAAGATGACGGCTATCCACCAGCCGATAAGGCCTGCTGCCATATGGCCGATAGAAAAAGTATCGCCGGTAAAAGTGAGCATGATGGCTGCTCCGGCAACCAATACACCCCATTTATGCCAGCCGGATACTGCTGCATAATCGGTATCTATGAGCCGTAATAATTTGAAATATTCCTGTAGGGCAAAGCAGCCTATCAGGAAGAACAGCAGGAAAAAGGTAAAGGGACTCCATAAGATACCTCCCAGCATCACTGCCACAAACACCAGTGCAGAGGCAGTGCGGGTAAAGAATGTCTTCATTATGCGTAAATCTGTTGATTAAATTCTATGCGCAAAAGTGTACAAAATTACCCGATGGAGCAAATCCCCTATTCTGTATCTGTACCGGAAGGATCGCCGGTAGGCAGATTGTTATGGTTTTTAACCAGGCTTTCGGCCGTGTCCTGCTGCGTTTTGTGTACATACAGCTCGATCTGTCCGGGAAGTGTAATATTATAGGAAGAGGATTGCCGGTTCAGTAAAACAGCCTCTATACCATTGTCCAGCAGCATGCCTTTCACGATTTCTGCTTCAAAAGGGCGATCGCTCGAAAATATTTTTATCCAGTCTTTTTCCATAGTGATTGTTTTAGTGGCTGAATTAAATTACAATTTTTAATCCATTTCTGCCTCGTCTGTCTCTTCCGCTGCTGCGCCTACAGGGGCCAGCATATTTACATCGGGTGATTTTTTCTGCAATGCCCATAGCAAGCCTGCGGTCACCAACAGGCTCACGGCTGCGAGCCATATGGATACGGGAGTGTCTTTTGCCGGATCGGAGGTAGTGGCGCCATGTTGGAACAGGTACATCCATACTACCTGAGAACCATTATTGAGTACATGTACGAGGATCGCCAGCCACAGATTGCCGCTGATTACATACACTGCTCCCAGTATGATACCCAGTACCACCCGGGGCATAAAGCCCAGCATCTCGCCATGAATGGCGCTGAACACCAGCGCGGTGATCACTACAGAGAGCCATACTTTACGGGTACTGTTCAAAATCAGGCGTTGTAATACGCCCCTGAAAAAGAGTTCTTCCCCAATAGCCGGTACAACAGATACCAGTAACAGGTTGATAAACAGATCACTCAGGCGAGGCATGCGCAACATCACCTGGATCAGTTTTTCTGCCTGCGCCTGCATTTCACGGGCTTCTTTGGGCACCTTCCAGGTTTGATTCCACTCGGCAGTGAGGCCTACAAAGGGCAATACACAGATGAGTGCCATCAGTCCGAGTACCAGTGGCCAGGCTTTCGGGAAGGTATGCAGTCCCAGATAGCGCATGGGTTCGGGCTGCCACAGGTAGGCAAAAACGGCAGCCGGCACAAAATAAACGACGATGGTATATAGCAGTTGTGTTATTTTCAGATAGCCGATCAGGTTAGGGTCGGTAAGGTCGCCATTTTGAATCTCCACAATGGTATGACCGGTAAGGGCTGGAAGGATGGAGCCCAGGGCAAAAATGTACAGGAAAAAGAATCCAAAGAAAAAACCGAGAAATGTAACAAACTGTAGAAAATTGGGAGACTGTTTCAGATAACCGGTCATAACGAAATACTGTATTAAATTTGCGTAAATTTACAGCGCGAATCTTAGTATTGCAGTAGCGGGACAGCATTTTCGCAATGCTTATCACATCGTTTGAACTACTGAAACAGGCGACCATTCACTGCAAATACCCTGCTTTGTAAACGAATAATATATAAATTAATAAAATCATAACTACAGCGAAAACAGCTGTGGTTGTATAATTTATGGTGAAGATAGGAAATATTGATCTGGGACCATTCCCTTTATTACTGGCGCCCATGGAAGATGTAAGTGATCCTCCCTTTCGGGCGGTTTGCAAGGATAACGGGGCTGACCTGATGTACACGGAGTTCATTTCTTCGGAGGGGCTTATCCGTGATGCCATCAAAAGCCGTAAAAAACTGGACATTTTCCCATACGAACGTCCGGTCGGTATCCAGATCTTTGGTGGCGATGAAGAGCCATTGGCCATGGCTGCCCAGATTGTAGAGGCTACTAACCCCGATCTGCTGGACATCAACTTCGGTTGTCCGGTGAAGAAAGTAACCTGTAAAGGTGCTGGCGCCGGTATCCTGAAAGATATCCCTAAGATGGTCAAACTGACTGCTGCCGTGGTAAAGGCCACCAAACTGCCGGTGACCGTTAAAACCCGCCTCGGTTGGGATGACGACACTAAAAATATTGAAGAAGTAGCGGAAAGACTGCAGGATGTGGGGATCAAAGCGCTCACTATTCATGGCCGTACCCGCACCCAGATGTACAAAGGCAATGCAGACTGGACACTGATCGGAAAAGTAAAAAACAATCCACGCATACAAATTCCTATCTTTGGTAACGGTGACATATGTACGCCGGAGCAAGTAATTGCTGCCAGAGCGAAATATGGCGTGGATGGTGTAATGATAGGAAGGGCTGCTATTGGCTATCCCTGGATTTTCAGAGAGATCAAGCATTTTATGCAGACCGGCGAACATTTACCACCTCCGACTGTTTTGGAAAGAGTAGAGGTCTGCAAGAAGCACCTGCGTCAGTCTGTAATATGGAAAGGCGATATTGTTGGCATACTGGAAATGCGCCGGCATTATACAAATTACCTCAAAGGGTTACCGCATATAAAGGAATTCAGACAACAATTAGTAACTTACAAGACATTAGCAGAGATAGAGGAAGTATTAGACACTGTTGTATCTGAATACAAGGATCATATATTTGAAAGGGCTGTCCCCCAATTAGCTGCACAAGATTTTCCACCAGCTAATAATGAAATGGCAGGTTGTAACGTTTACGGATAAACGGATATACCCCGGGAAAATAAAAATTATAAAATTTACTTTCACATGACCACAATTAAAAATCTGAAAAATGAAGTCTGGAAAGACTTACAGATTAAAAACAAATCTGCCCTGCGTAAAAAATACGCTGTATCCAACATGGGGAGAGTGATCAGTTATCATGAAAGTACCGAAGATGGTAAGCTGCTTACGGGGTCTACCGTAGAAGGCTATACGGTTTTAAACGTAAAGCCGGCCGACAGCTATCAGTCACTCTACCTGCACCGCGAAGTAGCTAAACTTTTCAACAAAAAAACAGGTAGAACCTACAAATATGTAATCCACCTGGACTACAATAAAAAGAACAATAAGGCCACCAACCTCCGCTGGGCAACCAAGGAGGAAATGGAAGACCATCAGCAGAAAAGCCCTGCCAAGCTGGCCTATAAAGAAAAGCAACGCAACCGTATTAAAGGGTTGAAGCTGAATGTGAGTAAAGTGAAGAACATTAAACGCTTACTCAACAAACCTGGCAAAAAAACCATGAAACAGATTGCCGAACAATTCGATATCAGCGAAATGCAGCTGTATCGTATTAAAAGCGGTGAAAACTGGTCTCATGTAACACTGGATTAAAGCCTGGTTTCCCAGGAATGATCATATATGATGTTGTCTTGACTATGGCCGCACAGCTAGTGTGGCCATAGTTATTGTTGGATATCGCCACTGCCCGGAAGTGACAGTACGACCCGGCTACAGGGTCGCCCGGATCATCTCTCCCAATACTTTTCCATAATGTGCACTGACTCTCAATACCGGCTCATGCCCCATCAGGATCACCTGTTTTCGTGCACGCGATAACGTTACCAACAACTTACGATCTACTTCTATCTTTGCTGTTTCCCATTCAAAACTCCCCAGGCATTGCAGAGTATCTATCTGCGCAGCATGATACACTGCCAGTGATACAATAATAATATCGTTCTCAGACCCCTGGAAACGTTCTACCGTATCTATATTTAGCTGTTGTAACACCTCATCATCCGCTATCAGTTCACGGATAAGACTGATTTGTGTACGCCAGGGAGTAACCACGCCTACCGTATTTTTACTGAAATCGCTGCCATACCGTGCCTTGAGGTGATGTAACAACGATACCACCCAGGCAGCCTCTGTATGGTGCATCTTGGAGGTAGCCTCATACGGGCTGGGAAGAAAAACCTTACGCCCTAGCGATAATACCCGCTCCCATCCTACCTGTTCGCGGTTGTCTCCTGTCTCAAAAGTGGCATGTTGCCCGGGAGTACCGGCCATCAGTTGTCCTGCATAATAGTGGTTGATCAGCAGCGCGATAGAATCATGCATCCGGAAATGGGTATTCAGCATGCCCCAGGCATGTCGCCAGTGCTGGGTTTTACAACGCTGCATCAACCGTTCAAAGATAGAGCCCTGTAAATCGTTTATGCCCAGTTCCTGTAGCTGCGGCGCCGTTACCTGGCAGAAATGTGTTTCCTGTGCAATCACCGGCGGTAGCTGATTCTGATCCCCGATCAGGATAAATTTCCGGTAAGGCATCAGCAAACCTAGTAGTTGTGGCTCTGTTAACTGAGATGCTTCATCCGCAATGAGTACATCCAGTGGGATGCCTAACATTAGCAACAGTTCCAGCCGGGATGTCATGGTGGCTACGGTGCCCACAAATACATGCTGGCCGGTAATATACTGGCGGGCATCCTCCAGGGAGCCATCCAGACAATATTGCCGGAGCTGCGCAGAAGAACCGGCGTTGCGGCCACCCATCCGCAGGTAGGGAATATGGCCGGCGTCCAGCTTATGGCAGATCTCTTCTACCGCCTTATTGGTAAAGGCCACAATGGTGACATACTTATTTTGTTTTACCATCTCTCCTACGATGGTCGTGAGTAAGGCGGAGGTTTTGCCCGTGCCTGGCGGGCCTTGTAGCAGGTAGTAGTCCTGCGCTTCCAGGGCTTGTCTGACCAGCTGTTCCTGGTTGGTATTAAACATAGCCGGGGTATTCCGCTGCAACGGCTGCCAGCGGGGAGCAGTAAGGCCCAATATCAGATCGGTACGCTCCCGGTATTGTGGGGATAGTACATGAAACAAGGCGGCAGCTCCCGTCCAGTAGTTGGATTCATAGATATCGTGTTCAATGATCCACTCCTCGTACTGGCTGAAAAAGTCCAGCGTCATTTGCCGGTTGTTAAGAGAGAAGGCCAGCTTGTCTTTACCCAGTTCCTCAATCCGGCCTTTCAGCAACTGTTGTTGCAATGGCTGTAATTCCCGGCCGGTGCGGGGATAAATGATCGCTGTATCGCCGGTCCGGAAGTTATGACTAACGGGAACCACTATATCAAAAAGTACGGAGCTGTTAACCGTGTCGAATTCCCGGAAGCGAAGTCCCGGTATAATATTGAACCGGGCGGTTTTATCAGTTTCCTGTTGCAGCCACAGGGCGGCGAATCCATCGGTATCATCTTCGCGGTGAACGGCGGAAAACATACCGCATTTGGCCTGGAGGAACTCCCGCAGGGTAAATGCCAGGAACTGCTGATAGTAAATTCTGGCGATGTCTGGCGCGGTTTGCCAGGCCTTTTCAAAAGAAATAAAATGAGCGGCCGCAAAAGGTGGCAGGTCTTTGGCTGCAGCTGCTGTAATCCGGGAGAGCATATCGTATTCGCCGCCGGCCAGCCGCAACAGCATGGCCACTACTTCGTTGCGCAACAACAACAGGTTGTTTTCTGTTTGATGGGTACTGCTCACATTACGCAGCGGACTATCGGCGGCCGCAGAATACAGGATCGCAGAACTACCTTTCCGTTGCCGGCCAAAAGCAGAACGCAGCAACAGGTTATAGCCTACTACCTGCATCTCATGATTTTTCCAGGTATTGTAATCCGGGGCCCTGCCGCTTTTCAATTCAAAAATCTCTTTACGTGACTGATCGGTATCATCTTCTGCCAGCAGGTCCAGCCTCCCCTGCAGCCCGAATTGGGCAGAGAAAAAAGTAGGCTCTATCCGGATGGGCTTACCCTGTAGCTCCCTGACCGTCTGATAGAGGTTACCCCAGTGTTGCTGCCGGATATCGCGGAACATCTCATTGATTTTTTCCCGGCCGCAGGCAGCTGCCTGCAATACATTTTCTGCTACGGCTGCTACAAAAGACTGTTTGAAATCTACCTCACTGTTGCGTAACATCTCATCCAGCAGCGTGTTTACCAGGTTTCCTTTCAGGATCGCCGGACTGGTTTGCTGAGGCGTTAGTTTTCTGACAATATAGGAAAGGCTGTTGGTGCCCTTATGGGTAAAGCATTCTGCCAGGTCGCTGATATCTATCAGCAGATCCGGTTCCAATATTACCTGGCTTTCCGGTGTGGTGGCATAGCTGGTATCTTCCTGCCGGCAGTGCAGTACCTGTATGGTATCGTAGGGACGTAGCAGCGAGTGCAACACCGGAATGGCATCCGGATCCATGTGCGAGAGCAGCAACCGGAAGGCCCCCTGCTCATCGTTTTTGGCGGCTACCACAAATGCCGGCCTGCCGGAGGTAGTGGTATATAGCGGCTCTACCGCCGTTATCATACATTTCAGCACGGCCATACTTTCGGGCCTGTGCTGGTGTGATAACAATAAATTTTGTGCGCCGCAGGCAGCATATTGTTCCTGCAGCTGTGCTGGTATGGCTACCTGATAACACCACGCTACACTCTGCGCCAGTGCTTTGATACATAGCAGGTGCAGGGCCGGAGACAGTGGAGCAGATCCGCGTGTATCCCTGTTCGTTAGTATGCGCAGGGCTGTGAGTTGTTGCTGAATAGCAGCCGGTACTTCCTGCTGATCGAGGTAAAACTGCATCCGGGCAAACAGGTTACCGAATGAACGGGATTCTTTCCGGGTGAGATCCCGGAAAAGGCTTTCCAGTATCAGTCTGTAATGACGGGTTTTCTCTGCTGAATCAGCGATATGATGTGCTTCTCCTATCCGGGCGTAGAACGCTGCTGCCTTGTGTGATACCTGCATGCGGGGAAATTACGAATAAGCGCGCAGGAATCGTGCAATCATACCGCAGAATCCTATGCCGGTATCTTCCTGAAAATCTTGTGTATAAAGCGTAATGCTTAATTCGTAATTTGTCATTTAATTTAAAAACATCATCTCATATGTCAGCCAAGAAAATAGCCATTATAGGCGGAGGTAACCTGGGAGCAGCGATCGCATGGGGATTGCTGAAGAGTGGTTTTTCTGCAGCCGGAGATATTACCGTTACAAAACGTAACACAGGTACCTTAAGTGCATTGCGGGAAGCAGGGGTACATACCCTGACAGATAATGCCGTGGCGATACAGGAATCAGAAGTAATAGTGGTAGCGCTGAAGCCCTACAATGTACGGGAGATATTACAGGAGTTTAAAGCATCTTTTGACCCTGCCAGACATATCCTGATCAGTGTGGTAACCGGTGTAAGTCTGGGCGACCTGTCGCAGATCCTGCCGGGAGTGACCATTGTACGGGCGATGCCTAATACGGCGATTGCCATCCAGGAGTCGATTACCTGTATCTGTTCTAAAAATGCTACGGATGAGCAGATCGGTTATGTAAAGCGGATGTTCGACCAGCTGGGCGCCACCGTAAGTATTGATGAGAAACTGATGGATGCTGCAACAGTGCTGGGAGCCTGTGGTATTGCCTATGCCTTGCGGTATATCCGGGCTAATATCCAGGGAGGGATTGAAATAGGGTTTGATGCCCAGACAGCCAGCCTGATAGCCGCGCAAACCGTAAAGGGGGCTGCCGAGCTGCTGATCCGGGAGAAACGTCATCCGGAAGAAGAAATAGACAAGGTAACCACGCCTAAAGGGTGCACAATAGCAGGTCTCAATGAAATGGAGCACCAGGGGTTCAGTTCTTCTCTTATTAAAGGAATTACAGCTTCGTACCAGAAAATTGCGAAGGACTAGTCCTTTCGGGGGTATTCAAAAAAGAGGAATTTTTTCTTTGCCAGGTCAAAATCTTTCCAGCAGTTGGTATCTGC
Organism: Chitinophaga nivalis; assembly: GCF_025989125.1. Lineage (NCBI taxonomy): Bacteria > Pseudomonadati > Bacteroidota > Chitinophagia > Chitinophagales > Chitinophagaceae > Chitinophaga > Chitinophaga nivalis. The sequence continues at coordinate 827,376 of NZ_JAPDNR010000001.1, forward strand.
CTGCACGGCGAAAATACCGGTGGTGGGCACATTATCAATTCTGATTTCTTCGGTCAGGTAGTTGGCAAAGTCAGTGATTCCGGGGTTGTGTGCGAAAATGGCGACTGCGTTGAAATCATCATCAATTTTGGTGATTACTTTGAGGAAGGTGGCGGCGTAACACAGATACAGCTCTTCTTCCAGCAGGATGGCCTGTTTGGGGTACTTCCATTCCCCGGCCATTATTTTGGCCGTGGTGCGGGTACGTTTGGCAGGGCTGGCAATGATCAGTTCCGGTACCATTCCCCGTTCCAACAGGCGGTTTGCCATTTCCGGGGCATTTTGTTTCCCCCTCTTATTCAGGGGGCGGTCAAAGTCATCCATGTCCGGATCGGTCCAGCTGGATTTTGCATGACGGATGAGTAGTAATGTTTTCATAGCCTGAAAACGGATAGTTAACGAAAACGAAAATACAGATTTTACAGGAAGTTAACTTGTTAGGCTAATATCGCCAGTTGCTGTGGGCTTATTTAAGATAAAATTAACATGGAAAGTAATAGTCATTTAAGGTATCTGTAGGCTTTATTATTGAGGGATGCCTTAAAAAAATTACGCATGATGTAGTTTGTCACCACATCATGCGTAATGTATCTAAAACCTTTATTGGTTATGCTTAGTAACCTCTTTCGTTTTTGCCTTCCATGAAATTCATGAAAGCCTTATTTACCACACGGTTGCCACCAGGAGTCGGATAGTCGCCTGTGAAATACCAGTCACCGAGGTTATTCGGGCAGGCTTCATGCAGGCTTTCTATGGATTGATAGATGACTTCCACTTCTGCACCAATACCGGCCGGCGTCAGGATCTCTGCAATTTTCGCAGAAATCTGTGCCGGTGTAAATGGCTTATATACGTGTTTTACTACGTTTTGTGCATGCAGGGTGTTGGTACGGTCTAACTCCTTGCAAAGGCCGTAGGCTTCCTGGAGGATGTGTTCCTTGCCATGATCTTTCAGGAGGGCAATGGCAGCCTGGAAGGCTACAAAATCCCCCATCTTGCTCATATCTATACCATAGCAATCCGGGTAGCGGATCTGTGGTGCAGAAGACACGACAATGATCTTTTTAGGTCCCAGGCGATCCAGCATCTTGATAATGCTTTCTTTCAGCGTGGTTCCACGTACGATGGAATCATCTATTACAACCAGGGAATCGATGCCAGGTCTTACGGTACCATAAGTGATATCGTATACGTGTTGCACCATTTCGTTCCGGCTGGAATCTTCTGTAATGAATGTGCGCATCTTCACATCCTTGATCGCTATTTTATCGATCCGGATGCGGCGGTTCACCATTTCATTGAGTTTCTCTTCATCGAAGTTTTCACCCCAGGAGAGAATACGTTCTACTTTTATTTTGTTGAGATAATCTTCCAGTCCTTTTAACAGGCCATAGAAGGCTACTTCAGCGGTATTCGGAATAAAAGAGAAGATGGTATTACGCAGGTCATTATCGATGGCCTTCAGAACAGTGCCGGATAAGTTACGACCCAGTGAAGTACGTTCTTTATATATTTTCTCGTCGTTACCACGGGAGAAATAGATTCTTTCAAAACTGCACGCTTTCCGTTCTTTCGGTTCCAGGATTTGCTCGATCTTATACTCACCGTTGTTTTTAACGATTAATGCATGCCCCGGCATCAGCTCCAGTACTTCGTTTTCGCCTACGTTGAAAGTAGTACGGATAGCGGCTCTTTCGGAAGCAGCTACAATCACATCATCATTGACGTAATAGTAAGAAGGACGGATACCGTGTGCATCACGGATCACAAAAGCATCACCGGTACCGATCAGTCCACACGCATGGTAACCGCCATCAAACATAGAGAAAGACTGTTGCAGGATGCGTTTTACATCCAGGCCGTTGCGGCGTTCTTCGTCTTCTTTAGTCAGGAAATGGTGTACGGTTTCCAGCATGGCCGCGAGGTCGCTGTTTTTGTGTACTTCACCTGGTTCTGCTTTGGAGAACTTGAACAGTTCATCTGCATTTACCAGGTTGAAATTACCGGCCATGGCGAGGTTGCGCGCAGGAATGGTATTGTAGCGTACGAAAGGATGGCAAAGTTCTACGTTGTTTTTGCCTTGGGTAGCATAGCGCAGGTGTCCCATCAGCAATTCACCGAGAAACCGGTTGTGGCCTTTCATCAGACCTGGGTACTTGGTAATTTCCGGCTGATACTTTTCTATTTCCTGTATTTCTTCACGGATCTTTCCAAACAGTTCACCGATCGCCTGTGGTGCACTGCTACGTAATCTGTGCATGAATGGAACACCCGGTTCCGTATCCAGTTTTACAGTAGCAATACCAGCGCCATCCTGGCCTCTGTTGTGTTGTTTCTCCATGAGCAGATACAGTTTGTTCAGCCCATAGAAAACGGTTCCATATTTTTGTTGGTAATAGGAGAACGGTTTTCTTAATCTTATAAATGCAAGACCGCATTCATGTTTGATTGCATCGCTCATTCAGGAAAATTGAAGTCGCAAAGGTACGCCAAAAAATCAGGAATCAACACATATACAAAATGCAAGAGGGAGATGACTTTCATATCAGTCATCTCCCTCTTGCTTTATATGTATGTAAGACAAGCCTATTCTTTTGCTAATCCGGCCATCCACTGACTGATGTGGCGGCATTCTTTGTATTCGTTATCTACGTGTACGTAGAAGGTTGGTATTTTTTCGATCAGCCATTTGTTGATGGCTTCAGCGCGTTTAATATCCAGGGTTCTGGCCTGTACGCGGGAATAATCATCCGTAAGATTTTCGCGGTGTGGCTGTGTCCGTGTTTTCAGGTATACGATACGTACTGCAGCACGACCGTTTTCGTCGGTAAACTGTACCGGTGCAGAGATGTTGCCTGGTTTCAGGGTATCCAGCATCAGCACAATATCTCTTTCAGAAGCATCGTCCAGCTGATCGATGGTGATGAGGGTACCGCCTTCGCCGGTTTTGGATTGCAGCATACCGCCATCAAATTTGGCGGAAGGAGCATCACTGTATTTCGCTACTGCTTCGGAGAAAGTAATTTTTCCTGCCAGTATGTTGCTGCGTACAGAGTCCAGTTTAGTAGTGCTGGAAGCGAGATCTGATTTGGTTACCGCTGCTCTTACGAGGATGTGTTGTACGGTTACGTTATCGCCCTGGCGTTTCAGCATCATGATCAGGTGATAGCCAAACTGGGATTTTACCGGAGAAGAGATTTCTCCTTCCTTTAAACGGAAAGCCGCTGCGAGGAAGTCAGGATCCCAGGTGTGTTTATCGTTACGGTTCAGGACATAAATCCCTTTGTTATCTTTTACGCCTGGATCTTCTGAGTAGAGGATGGCGAGAGAGCCGAATTCAGATTCTTTGCTGTTCACCCTTTTTTTGAAGTCCAGCAGCCGGTCGATGGCGTATTGGTCCATTTCACGGGTGGCTTTGGGTTGCAGAACGATGCTGCCTATTTCCAGTTCAGACTCATAAAATTTGAGACTGTCTTTAGGAATGGCGTCGTAGAAACGTTTTACTTCAGAGGGTGTTACTTTTACCGGTTCTATGATTTTGTTCCGCATCGCCTGTGCCAGCAACCCTTCTTTGATGGGCTGGCGAAAGCGTTCACGGAGCTGATATACAGAGTAGCCGGTTACTTCTTTCATTTTTTCTTTGGAGCCGTAGAGCTGCTCGAAATAGCGGATACGGTTTTCCATCTGGGCTTCCACATCGCCGTCGTTTACAGGTAAGCTGTCTCGTTCGGCCTGGAGTACCATCACTTTTTGGGAAATCAGCATTTCCAGTGTGTTGCAGGCAGCATCGGGAGGCAAAGTACCATCCGGGGAGTTGCGCATTTGGTCGGCCAGGGTGCCGTCCATATCGGATTTAAGGATGATCTTATCACCGACAACGCCGATAATTTTGTCTGCCACCAGTTTTTGCTGGGCCGTAGAAGCTTGCCAAAGCAGCAATGCTCCTGCAGATAATGCCAAAAGTTTCTTCATACAAAAGCGGTAAAATTCAAAAATAACCATTTAAAAATCAGTATGGAAGCTGCAACTGACGGATTTAACAAAAGTTTAGATGAATGAGGGAGGTCGTTGGTTAAAGCTGTTGAAGCGAAGAAACAAGCGGTTTTGTGCCCGGCTTATCTCTTCGCTTCAACAGTATATTATTTTCCCTTATTACAGGGTTCTTTTTACTTCTACTTCTTCGAAACCTTCGATGATGTCGTTTGGTCTCAGATCACTGTATCCACGTACACTCAGACCGCACTCCATGTTAGAAGCTACTTCTTTCACGTCGTCTTTATAACGTTTCAGAGAGCCGAGTTCGCCGGTGTGTACCACGATACCGTCGCGTACCACGTTGATACGGGTATTGCGGGTCAGCTTGCCATCGAGTACGAAACAACCTGCAACGGTAACCTTGTCGAATTTGTAAGTTTCGCGCACCTGTACGTTGCACACCACTTTCTTCTCGATTTTTGGTTCCAACATACCTTCCATCGCGCTCTTGATTTCATCAATGGCGTCGTAGATGATGGAGTAGTTACGGATTTCGATGTTTTCTTTCTCTGCCAGTTTAGCTGCCTGAGAAGAAGGACGTACCTGGAATCCGAGGATGATGGCATCAGAAGCGGTAGCCAGCAATACGTCTGATTCGGTGATCTGACCCACTGCTTTGTGTACGATACTGATAACGATTTCTTCGGTAGACAGTTTCTGGAGGGAGTCACTCAATGCTTCTACGGAACCATCAAAGTCAGCTTTGATGATGAGGTTCAGCTGTTTAAAGTTACCCAGTGCCAGACGACGGCCGATTTCATCCAGGGTGATATGTTTCTTGGTACGGATACCTTGTTCACGAACGATCTGTGCTCTGCGGTTAGCTACCTCTTTCGCTTCAGATTCATCTATGTACATTTTGAACTTCTCCCCTGCCTGAGGTGCACCATTCAGACCGAGTACCTGTACTGGCATGGATGGTCCTGCTTCTTCCATTTTCTGACCACGTTCGTTGAACATGGCTTTGATTTTACCATAGAAGGAACCGGATACGATGGTATCGCCCTGACGGAGGGTACCATTTTGTACCAGCAGGGATGCTACGTAACCGCGGCCTTTATCCAGGGAAGCTTCCACGATACTACCGGATGCTTCACGGTCTGGGTTGGCTTTCAGTTCCAGCAGTTCTGCTTCCAACAGGATCTTTTCAAGGAGTACATCGATGTTAAGTCCGTTTTTCGCAGATATTTCCTGGCTTTGGTATTTACCACCCCAGTCTTCTACGAGGAGGTTCAACTGAGCCAGTTGTTCTTTGATTTTTTCTGGATTGGCACCATCTTTATCCACTTTGTTGATAGCGAATACCATTGGCAGACCGGCGGCCTGTGAGTGGGAGATCGCTTCTCTTGTCTGTGGCATGATGGCGTCATCTGCTGCTACCACGATAACAGCGATATCTGCTGCTTTGGCACCACGGGCACGCATCGCCGTAAAGGCTTCGTGACCAGGTGTATCGAGGAAGGTAATTTTCTTACCGGTAGCAGTAGTCACCTGGTAAGCACCGATGTGCTGGGTGATACCACCTGCTTCACCCGCTACCACATTGGCGCTGCGGATATAGTCGAGCAGGGAGGTTTTACCATGGTCTACGTGACCCATGATCGTAACGATCGGAGCACGAGGTACCAGGTCTGCCGGATCATCTACTTCATCTTCATCATCAGTTTCTTCTGCATCTTCCAGTCCGATGAATTCCACTTCGTAGCCAAATTCGCCGGCTACCAGTTCTATTACTTCCGCATCCAGACGTTGGTTAATGGACACCATGATACCGAGACCCATACACTTGGAGATCACTTCGGCGAAGCTTACATCCATCAGGTTAGCGAGTTCGCTTACGGAAACGAATTCCGTTACCTGCAGTTTGTTGTCTTCGTTGCCCTCTTTCGCTTTCTGGTGTGCTCTTTCCTCACGTTTTTCTCTACGGTGTTTGGCTTTCACGTTTTTACCGCGACCACCACCACCGAGTTTGGCCATTGTTTCCTTGATCTTATTCTGGATTTCGTTTTTATCGATTTCCTTGTCTTCTGCACGTTTGTCATCACCACGGTGACCGCCAGGGCCGGCATTTCTGTTATATCCGCCGCCTTGTCCGGGTCTGTTGAAGTTACCACCACCGCCAGGTCTGTTGCCACCAGGGCCGCCTGTACGGTTATAACCGCCACCGCTGTGTCCGCCGGGTCTGTTGCCACCAGTTCCGGTACCTTGGCCCGGAGTTCTGTTGAAGCCACCACCCTGGCCCTGACCGGCAGGTTTGTTGTATCCGCCGCCGCCTGTGCCGGTATTTCCACCGCCACCGCCGGTACGGTTGTGGTTACGGTTATCGCCATGCTGACGATTGCCGCCACCTTGATGTCCACCGCCGCGGTTGTCGCCACCATGGTGAGGGCGGTTGCCGCCTTGTCCGCCATGTTGGTGAGGGCGATGTTCACCTGGAGGAGTATCCTTGCGGTCTCCTTCTTTGAAATCTTTAGGCTGAACGGGTTCAGGTTTCTTTTCCACGATGATACGCTTGCGTTTGCGTTTCTCGTCCCGGCTAAAGTTATTTTTATTGTTATCGCGTCTGTCTGATTGAACCGGCAGGTCAATTTTACCGATCACTTTAGGACCGGTTAATTTTTCCGCCTGGATGTTTTCGATAACGGCAGCGCCGGAAGGCTCATCCTGTGCAGGAGGAGGTGTTGGCTGACTGGTATTGTTATCGGCAACAGTGGTTTTGTGCTGATCTTCCTTTACGGCTTGTTTAACAGGAATGTGCGCCGGTTCTTTAGCTGCAGCCGGTTTTGCCTCTTGTAATACTTCTTCCACTTTTTTAACTACAGGTTTATCTTCAACCGGTGCGGCTTTTTCCGTTTTTGCTGTCGTATCGGTTTGGTCTGTTTTCGCTACTTTCTCTGCCGGCGGAGTGGTTTCAGCTTTAGGAGCTGGAGCTGGTTTTTCCACTTTTTCGGCAATATCAGCTTTTTCGGCCTTAGGAGCCGGTGCTGGTGTTGGTTCCTGTACTGGAGGAGCAGGTTCCGGTTTCGGTTCCGGTTGTTTTTCCGCAACAGGAGGCGTAACAGGTTCCGGTTTGTTTTCCTTTGGAGGAACAACAGGAACCGGAGGTTTTACTGCTTCTGCTTGTGGAGCCGGTGCCGGAGTAGCTGGTACTTCCGGTTCTGCTTTTCTGGCAACAGGTTTTTTATTGCGGTTTAATGCGTCCAGATCGATGGTGGTAATGACTTTAGGCCCATTAATTTTGGGTGCTTCGGTTTTTACTACTTCGGATTCCGGAGTTGGTGGCGGAGGTGTTGGAGTAACCGGTGCCTTAGGAACTTCCGCAACAGGGGGAGCTGTAACAACGGGCGGTTCCGGTTTCGGTTCTTCTTTCTCCCTGGCCGGAGGAGGTGGTGTTGGTACAACAACGGCCTGTGGCTCCTGTTTAGGAGTTACCTTCACGGGTTCCTGTTTGGGTTCCGGTTTAGGTTCAGGCTTGGGTTCTTGTTTAGGTGCTTCTGTAGCAGGAGCTGCCTCTTCTTTTTCTTTATTATCTTTCTTTTTAGCCGCCGCTTCCGCTTCCTCCTTCTCCTTCTTCTTCATCGTTTCTAACACGCTTCCTTTAGGCAGGGCTATCTGATCGCTTTTGCGTTTATTAGCCTTATCCTGCTGGAACTCCGACTGCAGTGCTGAGTACATAACAGCCGTAAGGCGGGCATTTGGTGAACCAAAGCCGCCCATGTCAAAGCCTTTATTGCCAAGGAAATCGATCAGGGTTTCCTTACCAATATTAAACTCCTTGGCTGCAGCCAGCAATCGTGGTGTGTTGTTTGTTGTTTCAGGCATATCGTATTTCGGGCCTCCCCTGTTTCCGCCGAAGGCGGATGTTTTTTTACGTTTAAACAATAACTCGAAAAAATCAATTCCCTTTCTAATAAGGCCTTTACCTGGGAAGGGTTGTGGCTCGGCTTTATTCTTTGTCAAACTCTTCCTGTAATATTCTTCTTACATCCTGCACTGTCTCTTCTTCCAGGTCAGAACGGCGTACCAGTTCTTCTGTGGTGAGCTCTAATACGCTGCGGGCAGTGTCACAACCTATTCGCTTTAATTCATCTATGATCCATTCTTCGATTTCATCTGAGAATTCTTCCAGATCGATATCAAATTCGGACTGTTCTTGTGCTTCATCGCGGAATACGTCTATTTCGAAACCGGTCAGTTCACAAGCCAGCTTGATGTTTACGCCTTTTTTACCGATAGCCAGTGATACCTGGTCTGGGTTGAGGTAAACAGAAGCGTATTTATTTTCGTTATCTACCTCCATGCGGCTGATCCGGGCAGGTGTCAGAGAGCGCTGGATCAACAGCTGAATATTGGTGGTAAAGTTAATAATATCGATATTTTCGTTTCTGAGTTCCCGAACGATACCGTGTATACGGCTACCTTTCATCCCCACGCAGGCACCTACCGGATCAATACGATCATCGTAGGATTCTACGGCGACTTTAGCTCTTTCGCCAGGTTCACGAACGATTTTTTTGATGACAATAAGCCCGTCAAAGATCTCCGGCACCTCAATTTCCAGCAATTTAGCAAGGAAGGATGGATGTGTACGGGAAAGAATGATGAGTGGGGCATTATTCTTCATTTCTACTTTTTTCACCACCGCTCTAACGTTCTCCCCTTTTTTGAAATAATCTGTAGGGATTTGTTCAGATTTAGGCAAAATTAACTCATTCCCTTCATCATCAAGCAATAAAACTTCTTTTTTCCAAACCTGATAAACTTCACCGTTTACTATTTCGCCCGCTTTATCTGCATATTTCTTTACAAGTATGTTCTTTTTCAGATCCCCGATACGTGCTGACAAGGTTTGTTTGGCAGCCAGTATTGCCCGGCGGCCGAAGTCCATTATCTCCACTTCTTCATATAAATCTTCACCTACCTGATAGTCGGGTTCAATTTTAATTGCTTCTGCATAAGCAATTTGTGCATTATCATCTTCTACTTCTCCATCATTCACAATCGTACGACGGCGTAATATTTCAAGGTCACCTTTCTCTGTATTTACAATCACGTCAAAATTCTCATCCGAGCCATACTTTTTCCGCAGCAGTGTTTTGAACACATCTTCCAGGACCTTCATCAATGTAGGGCGGTCAATGTTTTCCGCCTCCTTGAACTCGGTGAATGACTCAATCAGGTTAATACTAGCCATGTTTAGTTGTTATATTTTAAAACACGATGCACACCTTTGTGTGCTTTATTTCATTTAGTTGTAAATCGGTTGATTTCTTTTCTTTCTTCTTACCCACCAGCTCTTCGATATTAATTACCTCTTCGGTAATTGATATCAGGGTCCCCTCCTTTATGGAACCATCCAAAAGGGTTACCTCTACTTTGCGGCCAATATTTTTAAGGTATTGTCTGTGAAGTTTCAGCGGTTCGTCTAATCCGGGGGAAGATACCTCCAGGGAGAAATCGTTGTTGGGAAACAGTTCTGCCGCTTCCAATAAGGGGTATAGCTTACGGTTAAAAGAAACCAGTTTATCTACCGGCACCCCTTTATCCCCGTCTAAAAAGAGCTTTACATTGTTGGTGGGCTTAATTCTGATATCTACCACAAAGTTGTCGGGATCATTTACCAGCAGTCCTTCTGCTAATTCCCGGATAGTTTTTATCACGTGTTCGTTTGCCATACAAAAAGCGCGAAGGGGACAATATCTCGTCCCCTTCGTTTGAATCATTTTTCCTTATGCAAAATTAGGATTTTTATTTGATTGAAAAACTATTTCTTTAACTTGTATGTAAATATTTACGGCAGATGCACTCCCATCTTTCATATATATTTTAAAAATATCTAACATGCGAATGGTTTTCCGGCAGAAAACAGATATAGAGCTGCCTGCATGGCTGACCGGACTAGTATGGCTCTACTGTAAAACACCCGATAACAACGCGATTTCCCTGTGTATTTTTAAAGCAGCCGGGCTGCCTTTTTGCCCCGGATGTGGCCTCGGACACGGCATTCATCATTTTTTACACGGGCACTGGGCATTGGCTTTTCACTATCACTGGTTCGCCCCTTTAGTTACCTGCATTTTAATATATCGTACCGGGCAACTCGCCTGGGAACAATATACCGGCTTCAAATAATAATCATTTGTTATGAATAGTTTCTCTTTTGCTATGTTACCAGGCATCGAAACGGAGGAAATGTTATGGCTGGAAGAACTGACCCGCAACTATACCCCGGAAAACAAACAACGTTTCCTGGCCGTATATCAGTCCCGCCGCAAAGATCCCCAGGTAATACTCATCTGCAGCCTGATCGGATTTACCGGTGTAGCCGGCGTTCAGCGTTTTTTGCTGAACCAGATCGCCATGGGCATTGTATACCTGATAACGATTGGCTTCTGCGGAATCGGCACCATTATAGATGCTATCAACTACCGCAAGCTGGCCTGGAAGTTCAACAAGAAGGAAGCCGTGAGCACAGCGGCTTTGCTGGGTTTATAAGCTTCCCGGAAAGTTAAAAAAAACTTAAAATGAAGTGATTCTCAAAGTGCTGGAAAAGATATTACCCTAACTTCGCGCTATTATGTTGAAATTTGCATTAACTATATTCATTGCCTGGCTGCTCTATAAACTGGTGTTTGACTTTCTCATACCAGCTTATAAACTGACCAAACAGGCGCGTAGGCAGATGAGTGATATTCAGCAGCGTATGCGTGAACAATATGAAGAACAACAGGCGAGCCAGCAGGGATATACTACCCAGCACCCTCCTGTACAGAAACCGGCAGGTAAACCCGGCAAAGATGATTATATCGACTTTGAAGAGATCAAATAACCTGCCCACGGCAGTACTGACCATATTATAATAGAGAAGCCGGTTCCCAGGAACCGGCTTCTCTATTTATACTCATGCCACATTTTGCGGGCGGAAGATATCTAAAATGGTTTTCGGCGCTTTCAGGTGGATCGTATGCAACCCTACCGCTTTCGCCCCCTCGATATTCTGCAACAGGTCATCAATGAACACCGTCTCGGATGGCTGTAGGCCATTTTCATCCAATACCACCTGATAACAGGCGGCATCCGGCTTCCGGTAGCCCATCAGATGCGAATAATATGCTTTATCAAAGAACGTACTTAACGACGGTATACCCCTGCTCTCCTGCAGGAGCTGATTAAATGCTTCCAGATGGATCGCATTGGTATTACTGAGCAAATACAGGTTGTAATGCTGCCTTAATTGCTGCAGCAACTGGAGTCTTTGTAACGGGAAGTCCAGCAGCATGGCGTTCCAGGCGGCTGTAATATCCGCATCGGTCACCCCTTCCGGTACATGCCTGTGCATTTCAGCCAGGAATGCATCCGGACTTATATGCCCCGTTTCCAGGTCGTTGAACAGGTTGGACGCATGGAACTGATTATACAGTTCACTGAAGTTTTTAACGCCCAGGTTCACAAAAGCATCGTTGGTCAGCTGGTAATTAATATTGAGAATAACACCTCCCAGATCAAATATGATGTTTTTAATACCTTTCATATGGTCATAAGTTGAATACAAAGAAAACAGTTTTTCTCATAGTATAGGCATGAGCGTAGTAGGCGGGAAATAAATAAATAAAAAATTTAGGATAATTCAGGAAAATAATTAATTTTGCCCTCCCTTCAAAAGGGAATTTTAGTTCTTCGGAACGGGTCCTATAGCTCAGTTGGTTAGAGCACCTGACTCATAATCAGGGGGTCCCAGGATCATGCCCTGGTGGGACCACATTATACAAAAGCTTTCCACGGTTAACCGTGGAAAGCTTTTTTTGCATCAGTGTTTTTAGATAAATCTCAATATTCTAAACTATAGAAAGTGGAGGACTTATTACTTTCTAATTGCCGGCGAATAGCCAACCGTTGATGAAATAAGATTTGACCTCTTTTCGAGAAGTACAAACGATAAAATAATTGAAATCTATACCATTCTCCCTATCCCTATAGCCAGCAGTGTATTTCCCAAAGGCAAGATTCTGACGGACATAATACTCTCTCTATATATCATCTCTACATACATCAATAGATGGATAGGCCTAAATATGATTTTCAATCATTACTTATTGATGCTGTACATTTTTATTTTAATATATAATTGGGTTTAAAATAAGTTTCATGAATCTGAATTTTAAAGTGTTAAAAAGCCTGGCCATTCTTGCTGTCAAAAAAACGATCTGGAAATCTAAGCTTTTGTTTCAGCGGAAAGTTTATATTTCGTTTGGTGAAAATTGCTTAACAGATAATATCCTTGATAGACATAATTTAAAATCTCTGACAACAGCCTTTTCACATGGGCGATCTAATATTGAATATATTTTACAATTAGAAAAAGCCAATTTTGAAGATTTCCTGAATCTTGGTTTTTTAAAGTATGAAAGCGTCGACGGAAAATCAGTACCTAGATTGAAGAAATATACCAACATTCAAAATAATTATAATGAGCTTCATATGAATGGCGTGGAGTTCACTCATCATGATGTGATTAAAAATAGTGAAACAAGGGATAAGATGCATAAAAGAGTGGTAGATCTTAAAAAACATCTCAATAAGAAAGAAGTGTACATCTTTTATCATCATAGAGTTTGCGCAAACTCCAATTTCCCATTGTTATTAAAGCACTTAAATGAATTAAAGGGTATTTATTCTCTAAACAATAAAAAAACGGAAATTATTCTTTTTACTCAAAAAATTGTTAATGACAACAATCGAAAATTAGTATATGAACTAACTGATAACATTCATTTTTTCACGTTTAATACCGTCAATGAATGGCAAGGCAGTAATGATGATATTTTTTGGGCGAAATGCGATGAGGATTTAATTAAAGGAATGATAGATAAAGTAAAGACGATCTAAAGGCAATCTTATTTATAAAAGTAAAATTTATACATTGGCACTATTGAGGGTTAACAGGCTGGAGAAAATAGTTATCAGATAGCGTACTTTACTCCTTTATTCAGTGATAGTCAAGATCATTAATCAGAGAAACGGGAGTAAAAGGTGGCTTTCTGTCACCTTTTACTCCCGTCGGCGAAAGCCCCACACCGCTACCTTCATTTTTATCTGTTAATGATACACACGATAAGGCACAGTAATAGTTGGAACAATGGTACAATTTGAAATAATATCATTTCTTCCATTAAAATTATAAAGGTCATCTAATGTATACTCATAAAAGAGTTGTACGTTTTCTCCTGAGTCATAATATGCAGCCAACGGAATAATTACGGATTCTCCACTTTGAATTTTATGCCGGATAATATTTTCCCAGTTTATATCAGACAAGTAAGTGGTATTGGTTAACTGTTTAATCATCTTTTCCGGGGTGTGTTTAGACGTTTGGATGCTATCTACCTTATTATCTGTTGATAAGAAAATCCGTATAGCAAATAAAGATGTAACCTTCTTCAAGGATAAGTCCATCGGGTATCTAAATTGTTTCTTGATGGCAAGTTCCAACTGCTGCTTTTCACTATTCTGCGCTTGGGTAGTAATTGAGCAACCAATCAGTAAAATAGAAAATAAAAATATAGATTGTAATTTATTCATATGCCAATTTTAAGTTTTTACTTGGTACAACGTGTCCCCGATTTGTGTGTTTTATTGTACTGAATCCCCTCTTAACAGGATATTATTGGCCACCGTTTGCAGTTAACTCACAAAGATTTTATTGCATCAGCATCAAGATAATGATGTACAATTTTCCGGAATAGCTTAAAGTTACTAACTTTAAGGGCTGTACGGACTTTCCCGCTACCTGGATCCCGGATACCGCTTCCCAATGAAATATTTATTCACGATATTGCTTTGCACGGTTGTAGCATGGCATACGCAGGCTGCTCACGTATTAACCAACAATCAGGTTTTAGAGATACATGCTTACGATGTATTAAAGGACAACCAGTACAGTTTCGGACAAATACGCACGGATACAACATTGCATTTTGAACCGAATCATGCATTCAGTGTGGCTGCAGGAGGTTATTACTGGATACGGCTGGCTATTACAAATCCTTATCCCAATACGGAGAGATATCAGCTTTCGCTGTCGTTACAGCTGAACTATACGCTTTATTCCCTGGATCGTACCAATGGAAGATGGCTGCAGCAGCAGGCCGGACTGGCATCCGATCGCCGGCAACGCGATAAAGGCAGCATACCCTGTATTTTACCAGGAGGATCCACCACTACCCTCTATTTAAAAGTAGCCTTACAGGACGTACAATCTTATCCCTATTTCATCAACCCTACTGTGATACTGGAAAAAAAACTATCACTTGATAGCCGGGAAAATTTTTTATGGTATTCCTGGATTATTGCTGGTGTGTTATTGGTCTGTTTCTCGTGTTATAATCTCTATGTCTATTTTCAGTTGCGGGATCCCATCTACCTGTATTATCTGATGATCCAGAGTGGCGCCATGCTCTTTATCACTTCCTTCAAACATTTCTTTAACCTGTTTTTACCTGCAGGCATCTATCATATCCGGTTAAATGAAGACGGGTCAGCCTATACCTATGATCTTAACGCTTTCTTTTTGCATATGGGTATGCTGATTATTCTCTTCGGTATTATACAATTAACCCGCCTCTATTTGCAAACCAGGGAACTGCTGCCATCCTGCGACCGGCTATTGCAATACCTCTGTTATGGGTTCGTTGTTTTTGAACTGGTACCGGCTACGGTCACTATTACCCGATTGTTTTATCTCGATAACTATACGTTGTTGTTTGACAATATTTTTATTCTGCTGATTGCATTGATCATCATGGCGGTGTGTATAGTCGCTTACCGGCATCGGATACGGGCGGCCAAATATTTTTTGCTGGCCAATATAGTCCCCCTCTTCTTCGTGGCTGGTATTGCCATTTACTTTATCGTTTATTCGGCTCCCTCCTATCTGAATCATCAATCCCTGCTACCGGAAATGGCTGTTTTCTCTCAGATATTCACTTTTGCGGTAGCCCTGATAGCCCGTATGGAAGTGGTTACCGGAGAGCTGAAAACCAAAGAACTGGAAATAACCAGATTGGAAGCAGATATCGTGGAGGCGACCTATAAGTGTAAACTGATTGAACAGGAGAATGAACAGATAGTCCTCACCATCCGGGAGGAAAAGGATAAAAATGATGTATTGCAACAGAAACTGGAAGCCAATCAGCGGGAGTTAGTCGGTAACAGTTTGTATATCCATCAGAAAAATAAATTACTGACAGACCTCAAACATCAACTACAGGATATTGACCAACTTTATCCACATATAAAGCATCCCGGTTTAAAAAGTATGAAGTCTTCCATCAATGAAGGCTTGTTCCTGGATGCAGAATGGGATAAGTTCAAACTGCATTTTGAACAGGTGCATCCCCGTTTCTTTGAAGACCTGCTGCTGGCCCATCCTGCTTTAACCCGGAATGAAATGCGCTTATATGCCTATTTTCATATTCAGTTATCTACCAAGGAAATTGCCACTTTACTTAATATTGCTCCGGCCAGTGTGAGGCAGGCCAAAGCTCGGCTAAACAAAAAGATGAACACCCAGACCCCGGACACCCTGCTTGCTCCGGATGAAGACCTGTAAAACAAAATGTAGCATAATTATCTTATTACTAATTGATTATACATATAACACCCCTGTTTCATTCCTGACAAATTTTGACATGTATACACTTTGTATACACCTGTTATTGGTTTTTTAATGCCGGATATGCTCTCTTTGACCCCTGGAAGTCTGGCCTGCTAACAGCTATTCATCACCCACAAAATATTCTTGTGAGCCTGTTAGTACAACCGGCTAAAAATGAACCAATAAGAGATGATGTATAACAATCCCTATATCCGCTTTTTATACCTGTCCGCTTTTTTTCTGTTATCGATGAGGGGCACAGCGCAAACACTCAGTAATACCCCTGCATTACTGGAACCTTCCGGTATGCAATATTTCCAAAATCAATACCTGGCTAATCCTGCGACGGCAGGCATAGATACCGGGCTGCATGTAACGGCGGCCTACCGCAGTCAGTGGAAAGGTATTGATGGGGCGCCGGTCACGAAATTTATGTCGGCCGACGGGAACATTATGAACCGGGTAGGTACGGGGATACGTGTATTCAATGACGTAGCAGGGCTGCTGACCCGTACCCGGATCGCGCTCTCCTATGCCTATCATCTTCCCTTAAACGGAAAAGGAAAACAATTAAGCCTGGGACTTTCCCTGGCGTTGCAGATGCAGCGTTTAAACCTTAAAGAGTTGAATGGTGATGCCAGCGATCCTTCCATTGGGGCATTCAACCGGCGGGACGATTATTTTGAAGGAGAATTCGGAGCAGCATACACTGATGGCCGATGGTCTATCCAGGGAACGATCCCCAATATACGGGGATTGCTTAAAGGAGATCATAACACGGTGGACGGCGGTAATGTATTCTTCGCGGCAACATCTTACCGGTTTACACCCGCTGATGCAGCTATCACCAGTGTGGAGCCTAAAATATGTTTCCGCGGTGTAAGGGGGTATGACAATATTGTCGATATCGGTGTAAAGATGGCATTGCTGCATAACGTTGCCCATGTAATGGCGATGTACCATACTTCTAAGAGTATTACCGCCGGCCTCGGCGTGAACATAAAGGAAACACTCGATATCAGCCTGCTATACACAGCCCAGACCGGAGGAATCGGTACGCACGTAAACGGCGCCTTTGAAGTAGGCGCTACCCTGCACCTGTTCCGCTAAGCGTACAACATCACATAATATCCCTATCTCTTTTCAGCCGTTCTTCCCGGCAATAACAAATATATATGAAGACATATTTACGCCGTTATCTTACCTTATCTCTCCTTATACTGACTGCCCTGGCGGCGAAAGCCTCACCGCACCGGCTGACGGCAGCAGCGAAGGATACGAAGCCTGGCACGGGAAGGGCCGGTTTTAATGTAGCCTTATCCACTACTGCTTCCACTATTGTCGCAAACATACCATTTGATATCAACATTGATTTTTCGGAGCAGATAAATGTGGTGACAGCACAAGCGTTTACCGTAACAAATGGCTCCGTTACCCGCATAAAGTACATCTATGGTACAAGAGCTATCATCACCGTAGTACCTAATGGCAGCGGTTTATTCTCCATATATGTGCCGGCTAACAAAATTACCAGTCCGAATGGTTATGGTAATATTTCATCCAACCAGCTAAAGATGAACATCACGGCCGCTCCTTATGTATCGATCGTGTTTTTGCCGGCTCCCCGCAACTATAAGCTGGGAGAGCGGGTTGATTTTACGCTGAGGTTCACGGAGAATGTAACGGTAACGGGTACACCTTATGTGCCGGTTGCGGTTGGCGCCCTTACCAGAAAGGCTGTTTATAGAAGTGGTTCCGGAACCAATGACCTCATCTTCAGTTATACGGTAGCAGAAGATGATCTTGCGAATGAGCTGACCCTCAGCAATAACCTGGAGATGGACGGAGGCGCCATTAAAAATGCAGGGGGAAAAGATGTAGCACTGACTTTCTCTTATAATATCCCGTCCCTGCAATTGAGATCTGGTGTAAATGGTGTGCAGCCAAAGGCTACCTGTTCAGGGGCAACTGCCAGTAACAGCAGAACAGCCACTGTGACGCTTACTTTCAATGAAACCATCTCCGGCCTGACGACTGATGACTTTCAACTGGATGGTGTGCCTGGTACCGTAGTGGAGAGTATTGGGTTTACACCCCCCTTTGGTTATGTTATTGTACTAAAAGTACCGTCACCGGCAACAGGCACGCTCACCTTCCGTTTACCTGCGAATAAAGTGGTTAATACAGCGGGTAATGGTAATAAGGCCTCAGATCCGTTGCTGCTGACAGTGAATAATACTGTGTTGGAAGTAACTGGTGTGGAGGTGCCGGCAGCGCGCAACTATACTACCGGTGATCAGATTTTTTTTAAGGTGAATTTTTCTGATAACGTAATAGTCAACCAGGTTGGCAGTGCCCCTTACCTGCCTGTTACCATTGGCGCAAAACAGGTACAGGTGGCTTATCATACAGGATCTGGCGGGGACAATATCCTTTTCAGCTATATAATACAACCGGGAGACAAAGATATCGATGGTATAGAAGTGGGACCAGCCTTGCTGGTTGCCCCGGCTGCCATACAACATGCTTCGGGCGTACAGGCCTTGCCTGCCTTACACCAGGTAGCTGATACAAGACAGGTACAGGTGAATGCCACGCAGCCCCAGGTAGACCTTTCAGGTCCGGGATATACCATCGTGAAAGGCCCCTTTACGGTATTGGCTGTTTTTAGTGAAGATGTAACGGGATTTACGGCATCAGATGTTGTATTAACCAATGCTACTGCTGTTATCACGCCGGAATCTGATGTCCGTAACTATTTTATTGAGATCACGCCAATAGATGATGGACCTGTAAGTGTTTCTATTCCGGCAGATGTAGCCTTTAACAATGGTCCTAATGGGAATACAGCTTCTATCCAGATTGATGTAGTGGCAGATCTCACACCACCTGTTATTACGCAGGTGGATATTCCGGCTGCAGGAAAATATGGTACCACCAATACCCTGGACTTTACCCTGCACTTCAGTGAAGATGTGGTCTTGCGGCAACAGGGAGGAACTCCCTATCTGAATATAGGCATTGGCGGCAAAACCGTTGCTGCCAACCTAACCGCTTATGACAACAACACCATGACTTTTAGTTATCCCATTCAGGATGGAGACGTGGATATGGATGGTATTGCGTTGGAGAATAATCTTATCCTGGGAGGCGCGCGGATACAAGATAATGGTGGTAATAAGGCTGATCTTAAATTACCGGTGGTTGATCCGGCTGGTATATTGATCAATACTGTACGGCCTTCGGTAGTATTATCCACGACCGCTCCGGCGCTTATCAATAATCCATTCACCGTATTGGCTGATTTTAGTGAAGCCGTAACCGGACTTACAGCGGCCAGCTTTCTGTTAACCAACTGCTATGTGGATAACGTGACAACGAGTGATAATATTCATTACGTAGTGGAGGTATCGGGCCAAACGAATGGAGCGGTACAAATATCCCTGCCGCAGGATGCGGCTGTAAACAGTTTTTCAACTGGTAATACGGCATCGAATACACTGAGCTTCACAGCGGACTACCGGGATCCCAAGCCGGTAACACTGGATCTGCCTTTGAGTAAAACGTATGGAGCGGGTAGTACTTTGTTATTTAAGCTACATTTTAATGAACCGGTAGTCGTTGCCAGTAGCGGTACGCCTTATCTGGCAATTAATTTGGAAGGGAAAACTGTTCCTGCACTTTATACAGGCGGCAGTGGTACTAATGCACTAACATTCACTTATACCACCCAGTATGGCGACCAGGCGTTGAGTGGTATATCATTGGGTACAGGTTTTTCTTTTGGTGGCGGACTTGTTCAGGATCTTGCAGGCAACATCGCTGTTACGAAGCTGCCTGTCAATAATCCGGGAGGGATTGTGATAAACACCATACGGCCTACTGTTACATTATCAGCTGTGTGGCCGCTTATACTGAAAGATCCCTTTACTATAAAAGCTGTTTTCAGTGAAGTAGTCACCGGATTTACCGCGGCAGATTTAAGTCTGGTAAATGCCACTGCTGACCAATTACAAACAATAGACAACATTACCTACACGATGGTAGTTACACCATCGGCCAGTGGGGCTGTAAGTATCGCAGTACCTGCAGATGCTGCTGTGAATGGATTGTTAAATGGTAATAGTGCTTCCAATCAGCTTAGTGGTATGGCGGATATAACACCTCCGCAGATAACAAGTGTAGACGTGCCTGCCAACGGGTATCATCATGCCGGCCATACGCTGTCTTTTACGGTACATTATAGTGAAGTGGTGGAAGTAAATACCCTGAACGGGGTGCCTTATCTCGCGGTGAATATGCAGGGTACTACCGTACGCGCTATGTATACCAGTGGTTTCGGTACCAATGCGCTTACTTTCAGTTATACGATTCAGCCGGGCGATATGGATATGGATGGTATTGCACCGGACACGCAGTTGTCATTAAATGGTGCTGTTATTAATGATGTCGCCGGTAACCTGGCGCCATCTGCGCTGAATAATGTGCCGGCTACAACAGGTGTATTTGTAAATACCGAACATCCGACGGTAACATTGTCTGCTTCAGCGGCGTCTCCTGTTAATACAGCTTTCACCGTAACTGCGGTGTTCAGTGAAGTGGTAACCGGACTATCATCAAGTGATTTTACTGTGTCAAATGCAACGTTAAGCAACCTGCAGACAACTGATTATATTACCTATACGATACAGGTTTCGCCCGCTGGCGATGGTGCGATCAATATTTTCTTGCCGGCGGATGTAGCCGTGAATATTGGTAATAATGGTAATACAGCGGCTAATTCCCTTCATCTCTTTGCTGATGTCACTGCACCTGTTGTCGGGCAGGTGTTTGTACCTGTCAGTGGCTATTACAACGCGACAGGGGTGTTGGACTTCATCGTTTGGTTTAGTGAACAGGTAACGGTTAATACAGGAGGTGGAACGCCGTCACTTGATATAACTATTGGTGGAGCTGTCGTAAAAGCACTTTACAAGAGTGGAGCAGGTACAAACAGTTTGTCATTCAGCTATGCGGTGCAGCCAGGAGATATGGATATGGATGGTATTGTATTAGCGGCGCAATTGACATTAAATGGTGGTGCTATTGTTGATGTGGCAGGTAATGCAGCCATACTTACATTGAATAGTGTGGGTAATACCAATAACGTTTTCGTGAATACAGTACATCCTGCAGTAACATTATCCACTACTGCGGTATCCCCTGTTAATAGGGTGTTCACAGTAAGTGCGGTGTTCAGTGAAGTGGTAACGGGATTATCATTAAGTGATTTTACGGCGTTAAATGCGTCGTTAAGTAACCTGCAGACGACCGATGATATTACTTACACATTAGAGGTAACGCCTGTTGCCAGTGGATTGATAAACATATTCTTACCGGCGGATGTGGCGGAAAATATAGGACACAATGGTAATACCGCGGCGAATACGCTGCAATTAGCTGCGGATGTTACTGCACCTGTTGTTACAGCCGTACACGTGCCAGCTAATGGCTATTATAATGTAACCAGGCCGCTGAACTTCTCTGTAGAGTTTAGTGAACCGGTAACGGTTAGTGGTACGCCATCATTTGAGATAACTGTAGGCAACGTTGTTGTGAATGCCCTTTACAATGGCGGTTCAGGTACAAACAGCTTGTCATTCAGCTATGCGGTGCAGCCGGGAGATATGGACCTGAATGGGATTGAATTGTCTGCACTGTTGTCTTTAAATGGGGGTAGTATTGTTGATGTGGCAGGGAATGCCGCCCTACTCACCTTGAATAATGCCGGTAATACCAGTGGTATTTTCGTGAGTACAGTACATCCGACCGTAACGTTATCTGCCAGCCCCGCGTCTCCTGCCAGTAGTTTTATCATGAACGTAACTTTCAGTGAAGACATTAAAGGAATATCGTTAAGTGACTTTACGGTTTCAAATGCTACTTTAAGTGACCTGCAAACTAAAGATAACATTAAGTACACGGTACAGGTAACGCCTGCCGCCGACGGTTTGGTAAGTATCTCCTTACCGGCCAATGTGGTGGAAAACACAGGTGGTAACGGTAATGCGGCTTCCAACCAGTTGCAATTAACTGCCGATATCACTGCGCCGGTTGTTACACAGGTAGGGGTTCCTGCCGATGGCTATTACAACGCGGCAAAGGCGTTGAACTTCTCTGTTCAGTTTAGTGAGCCGGTAACGGTGAATATAGGTGGCGGTAGCAGACCATACCTGGACGTAACGATTGGAAAGTCTGTCGTGAAAGCCTTTTACAATAGCGGATCGGGTACAAACAGCTTGTCGTTTAGCTATACAATACAACCGGGAGATATGGACCTGGACGGTATTGCCTTGTCTGCGATGTTGTCATTAAATGGTGGTAGAATTGTTGATGTGGTGGGTAATGTGCCTGTCCTCACGTTGAATAATGTGGGTAATACCAATAACATCTTTGTGAATACAGGATCTCCGGTAGTAACCTTATCTACTACTGCGGTATCCCCTGTCAATACCGCTTTCACGGTAAGTGCGGTGTTCAGCGAACTGGTGACCGGATTATCAGCTGGTGATTTTAATGCATCGAATGCCACTTTAAGTAATCTGCAAACAACCGATGGTATTACTTATACCCTGTTGGTAACTCCTGCCGGGGATGGTGTGGTGAGTATATCCTTACCCGCAGGTGCTGCAGAGAACACAGGTGGTAATGGTAATACCAGCTCCAATCAGCTGCAGTTAAATGTGGATGTTACCGCACCTGTTGTTACGCAGGTACAGGTGCCTGCCAATGGTTATTATAACGAAGCAAAGGTGTTAACTTTCTCCGTTCAGTATAGTGAGCCGGTAATCGTGGATACGGGAGGTGGTACGCCATCTCTTGATATCATTATAGGTGCATCTTCTGTGAAGGCCCTTTATAGTGGTGGTGGTACGAATAGCTTGTCGTTTAGTTATACAGTACAGCCAGGAGATATGGATATAGACGGTATTGCCTTGCCTGCGGCGTTGTCATTAAATGGCGGAAGGATTGTTGATCTGGCCGGTAATGCAGCTGTACGCACGTTGAATAACGTGGGAAGTACCAATGGTGTCTTCGTAAATACGGCGCATCCGACCGTCACATTATCTACTACGGCGGCGTCTCCTGTTAATGTGGCTTTCACCGTAAGTGCTGTTTTCAGCGAAACCGTAACCGGACTGTCTGCTAATGATTTCATAGCATCGAACGCCACTTTAGGTAACCCGCAAACTGCCGATAACATTACTTATACCTTGTTGGTAACGCCCTCCGGCGATGGGCTGGTAAGCATTTCCTTACCGGCGGATGTAGTGGTGAATGTTGCTGGTAATGGTAATACGGCGGCCAATACACTACAATTAACTGCCGATGTTACCGCACCGGTTATTACACAGGTACAGGTACCTGCCAATGGTTATTATAACGAAGCAAAGGTGTTAACTTTCTCCGTTCAGTATAGTGAGCCGGTAATCGTGCATACGGGAGGCGGTACGCCATCTCTTGAGATCATTATTGGCGCATCTGCTGTGAAGGCCCTTTATACCAGCGGTACTGGTACGAATAACTTGTCGTTTAGCTATACAGTACAGCCGGGAGATATGGATATGAATGGTATTGCACTGGCAACACAGTTGTCATTAAATGGGGGAACTATTGTTGATATGGCTGGTAATGCAGCTGGACTCACGTTGAATAATGTGGGAAGTACCAATGGTATCTTAGTGAATACGGCACATCCGACAGTAACGTTATCTACTACGGCAGTATCTCCTGTTAAAACTGCTTTCGACATAAATGTGATATTCAGCGAAGCCGTTACAGGATTATCATTAACTGATTTTACTGTTGGTAATGCCACTTTAAGTAATCTGCACCCGATCGATAATATTACCTATACTGTAATGGTAACGCCGATCAGTGATGGCCCGGTTAGCGTATCGTTACCAGCGGATGTAGTCGTAAACATTGGTAATAATGGCAATACTGCTTCCAATTCGCTTCAATTAACCGCGGATGTAACGGTACCCGTTGTTACACAGGTACAGGTGCCTGCCAATGGTTATTATAATGCAGGTAAGGTGTTAACTTTCTCTGTTCAATATAGTGAGCCGGTAATCGTTCAGACTGGAGGCGGTACGCCATCGCTGGCGATAACGATGGGCGGATCCGTCGTGAAAGCACTTTATACGGGTGGTTCGGGAACGCATGACCTCTCATTTAGCTATACAGTACAACCAGGCGACCTGGATATGGATGGTATTGCACTGGCGACACAATTGACATTAAATGGCGGTACTATTGCTGATATGACGGGCAATGTAGCCCTACTCACCTTGAATAATGTGGGTAATACGAATGGTATTTTCGTAAATGCGGTGCATCCAACCGTAGCGTTATCTACAGCTGCAGTATCTCCTGTCAAAGGTGCTTTCACTGTAAATGTGGTATTCAGCGAAGCCGTTACCGGATTATCAGTAGGTGATTTTATAGTGTCCACAAATACGACTTTGAGTAATCTGCAAACAACCGATCGTATTATTTACACATTGCAGGTAACGCCAGGCGCTGATGGTTTGATTAACCTCTCCTTACCGGCAAATGCAGCGGAGAACATCGGTAGTAATGGTAATACTGCTTCTAATGCACTTAAACTAACCGTTGATATGACCACTCCTGTTGTTACACGGGTACAGGTGCCGGCTAATGGTTATTATAATGTGGCGAAGGTGTTAACTTTCGCTGTCCAATATAATAAGCCGGTAATTGTTTATACGGGAGGAGGTACACCATCGCTGGCGATAACGATGGGCAGATCCGTTGTGAAAGCGCTTTATAGTAGCGGATCAGGAACGAATAGCCTTTTATTTAGCTACACGGTACAACCGGGCGACCTGGATATGGATGGCATTGTATTGGGAACACAGTTGTCATTGAACGGTGGTGCGATCAGTGATGCTGCGGGCAATGTAGCGGGACTCACCTTGAATAATGCAGGTAATACCAATAACATTTTTGTGAATACCGTACATCCGGCAGTAACGTTGTCTACTACTGCGGTATCCCCTGTCAATGCTCCTTTCACGGTAAGTATAGTTTTCAGTGAAGCAATAACCGGATTATCATTAACTGATTTTACGGTTTCAAATGCGACTTTGAGTAATCTGCAAACAACCGATCGTATTATTTACACAGTACAGGTAACGCCGGCCACTGATGGTTTGGTGAGCATCTCCTTACCGGCAGATGTAGTGGAAAACATCGGTAGTAATGGTAATACAGCTTCTAATGTACTTAAACTAACCGCAGATATGACCGCTCCTGTTGTTACACAGGTACAGGTGCCGGCTAATGGTTATTACAACGCCGGCAAGGTGCTGACCTTCTCTGTTCAATATAGTGAGCCGGTAATTGTTCATACGGGAGGAGGTACGCCATCGCTGGATATTGTTATCGGTAGTGCTGTTGTGAAGGCTGTTTACAGCAGTGGTTCGGGTACGAATAACCTCTTATTCAGTTACACGGTACAACCGGGTGACATAGATATGAACGGAATTGCATTGGGGGCATTAAATGGCGGTACTATTGTTGATATAGCCGGTAATGCAGCATCACGCACCCTGAATAACGTGGGTAATACCAGTGGTGTATTTGTGAATACCGCGCATCCGGCAGTAACGTTAACTACTACTGCGGTATCTCCTGTCAATAAAACATTCGCTGTAAATGCGACTTTCAGTGAAGTCGTAACAGGGCTTTCGTTCAATGATTTTGTGGTTTCAAATGCTACGTTGAGTAAACTGCAGACGACTGATAATATCACCTACACGGTATTGGTAACGCCAACTGCCGATGGTTTGGTCAATGTATCGTTACCGGCAGATGTGGCCGTGAATATTGGTGGTAATGGTAATACGGCAGCTAATACGCTTCAATTAACCGCAGACGTCACTGCTCCGGTTGTGACGCAGGTGCAGGTGCCGGCTAATGGCTATTACAATGTGGGCAAGGTGCTGAATTTTTCCGTCCAATATAGTGAGCCGGTAACGGTTCATATGGGAGGTGGTGTACCATCACTGAATATCAACCTGGGTAGCGCAGTGGTGAAGGCTGTTTACAAGAGTGGTTCGGGTACGAATAGCCTCTCCTTCAGTTACACAGTACAACCGGGAGATATGGATATAGATGGTGTTGTATTGGGTACGCAGTTATCATTAAATGGAAGTACTCTGGTGGATATAGCCGGTAATGCAGCATCACTCACCCTGAATAACGTGGGTAATACCAGTGGTGTATTTGTGAATACCGCGCATCCAACCGTAACGTTAGCTACTACTGCGGTATCTCCTGTCAATAAAACATTTGCTGTAAATGCGACTTTCAGTGAAGTCGTAACAGGGCTTTCGTTCAATGATTTTGTGGTTTCAAATGCTACTTTGAGTAACCTGCAGACGACTGATGGTATCACCTACACGGTACAGGTAACACCTAATACCAATGGTTTGGTGAATATATCGTTGCCGGCAGATGTGGCCGTGAATATGGGTGGTAATGGTAATACAGCAGCTAATTCCCTTCAACTAACTGCAGACATCACCGCACCGGTTATTACACAGGTACAGGTACCGGCTAATGGTTATTATAACGCAGCCAAGGTGCTGACCTTCTCCGTCCAATATAGTGAGCCGGTAATGGTTCATACAGTAGGTGGTACACCATCATTGAACATCAACCTGGGTAGCGCAGTGGTGAAGGCTGTTTACAGCAGTGGTTCGGGTACAAACAACCTCTTGTTCAGTTACACGGTACAACCCGGCGACCTGGATATGGATGGTATTGTATTGGTGCCGCAGTTGTTGTTAAATGGTGGTAGTATAGTGGATGTGGCGGGCAATGTGGCTATTCTCACTTTGAATAATACAGGTAATACCAATAACATCTTTGTGAATACCGTACATCCGGCAGTTACGTTGTCTACTACTGCAGTATCCCCTGTCAACAAGGCTTTCATTGTAAATGTAGTTTTCAGCGAAGGGGTAACCGGTCTTTCATTAAATGATTTTGTTGTTTCAAATGCCACCTTGAGTAACCTGCAAACAACAACGGGTAACACTACCTATACCCTATTGGTAACGCCGGCGGCAGATGGTAGTGTTAGTGTTGGATTGCCGGCAGATGCAGCTGTGAATATTGGTTTGAACGGTAATCTTATTTCCAATGTGCTGGTTACCAGGGCAGATCTTACTGCCCCTGTTATTACTGCAGGGCAGGTGTTTAGTGTAAAAGGAAGAAGCCCGGCCGGACAGGTAGTGGGCACAGTCGCTGCTGTTGAAACAACCGGTATCCTGCAGCAATGGAAAATTACGCAGGATGGTGCAGGCGGCGCACTGGCGATAGATCCGGCTACCGGCGCTATTACTGTCAAAGATGTGACCATGCTGAACAGCAGGATGAATACGACAGTCACCTTACAGGTAAGTGTGAGCGATGGGCTTAATGTTAGTGTACCCGTTACAGTTAGTATCAAGGTATTATATGTGGCATTACCACCAACGGATTTGCTGCTGGATAACTATTCCATTAAGGAAAATAGTCCGGTGGGTACATTGGTGGGTAATCTGTCGGCTGTTACCGCAGACCCGGCGTCTACGGCATTTACCTACCAGTTGGTAGCAGGTGCCGGTAGTGATGATAACCACTTGTTTACTGTTACGGCGAATCAGCTTACCACGGCAGCAATATTGAACACCGCAAAACTGACGTATGCGATAAGGGTACGTGCCGCAGAGCCTACAGGACTATTTGTTGAAAAGATGTTTACCATCAACTTATTGTTGGTAAATAAGGCGCCGGTAATGGACCCTGTTAAAGATCAGGCGATTTGCTATACGGATGATATGCAGCAAATAACGGTAACAGGGGTATCTCCTGTGGAAGATGGGCAAACGCTCTCCTTCGCGGTAATAGCAGACCGGCCTTATTTTAATAAGCTTACGATCAGTGCTGACGGGAAAATCAGTTACCAGCTGAAACCGGATGTAAGTGGTGTTGCGCGGATAACTGTTATTGTAAAAGATAATGGGGGGACTGCTCATGGCGGTGTTGATTCCTTACGCAGGACTTTCGCCTTAACTGTTCATAGTACGCCGGTGGTGTCCATTACCAGTGATAATGGTACTACTGTTTCGCGGGGAGATGTAGTCCGGCTGACTGCCAGTGGTGGCAAGACTTACAGCTGGGCGCCTGTTGCAGGGATCATTAGCGGGGAACAGCAAGCGGTATTAACCGTGCGGGCACAGCAAACAAATGTTTACCAGGTAACGGCCACCAGTGCCGTAGGATGTGCTGCTAAAGGGGAAATAACGATTCAGGTAACTGATGACTTTAAGATAGATGCCACCAATATCCTGACGCCTAATGGAGACGGGAAAAATGATAGATGGGTAGTCCGTAACCTGGACAGCTATCCGGACAACGAGGTGACGATCTATGATCGGTCTGGTCGTACGGTATTTCATCGCAGGAACTACAGCAATGATTGGGATGGTACCTTAAACGGGCATCCGCTGGCAGAAGGCACCTATTACTATATATTGCATATAACAGGTAGTAATAAAACGGCTAAAGGCTTTATTACCATCATCAGGGATAAATAGCCGAATACACTTTGTAATAGCACCCCGGTAAGTTGTAACAGCCAACTTGCCGGGGTTTTTGTTTGGATAAGGTTTGGCCGGTTGTGTAGTGTTCGTGCTGCATGGTATCCGGATTACAGGCTGTAGTGCGCGTCGCTGCCAAGCGAAACCCCGGCTATGATTAGCCGGAGGGTTCGGTCATATGTCTAAATTATAAATTGATATCTTATACTGTTGAAGGCAATATGATGTTGTGGTTATCAGAAAGAAAATGCCCGGCAGCCAGGAATAGCGCTGGGGTATCGATCTTGAAAAAGAAATTGAATCAGGTCGTCATTATCTTCCCTTATTTTATCTATCATTTTATCAGCGTGTCACAAAGCACTCAGGGAGTATTTGAACTATAACTATAGCTTTGAAAGGTAGCACCTGCACCGATGTTGCCGGTATGTACATACATGTTGTAAGCGCCGTCTGCAATGACCACGCTGCAGGTGGCAGTAGGATCTATAGATCTGAAATACCTCGCTCCTATCTGCTGTGCTTTTTTCTCCAGTTCTCTCCGCTCTTCAGCGGTGTATAATAGTGGGATGGGGGGTAGTTTTTCAAACACATTGGTAAAAACCACCGTTTTATGAAACTCTTTTATACTTTTCATAGCAAGATTGGGCGTCGTTTACGGATACGTTAGTTTTCATCCGGCAGGATGCAGGGTTGAATACCCGATACAGGAGCCGGTTGCCGGCAGATCCTGTCTGTAATAATGGTTATTGATGTGTTGACGCTCCGGAGCCTTTTAAAGATATAAAAAAGGCGCAGGGCTCAACTTGCAGTCCGTGTAGCTTGGCGGCCCCGGGTACATGCAAGCGAGCCTGCGCCATAAGGTGCAGGCATCGCCTTCATTATCTCAGGGCCGCCAAGCTACATGAGATAAGATCGATGACAATGCGATCAATAAGTTAGAATCGCAAATCTAATTTTTTTATAGAAATTATATTAAACAGATTAATATATTAAAAATCAATCTGTTATTTAATTTATCAGAGAAATTTGGTGCTTTTTTTGTTTATAAAGATAGTCTTTTTTCTTCAATTAGGGTTTTATCCCTAATTGATATTTGAAAAATCATTCCACTTTCCCCCTCAGGGAATATGGAAGAAATAAATGAAATAGCGTTATTAAAGGAACTAGGAGCAAGCCTCAGGAAAACGAGGACGCAAAAGGGATATACTTTACTTCAGATAGAAGCCTGGAGTGGTATAGATAAAAGTGATGTGAGTAAAATCGAACGAGGTAAAATTAACCCTACCTATTCGACGCTCATTAAACTATGCGTTGCACTCGAAGAACCGCTATACAAGGTATTGCAGGTAAAAGGCTGATACCGTAACCCATACAGCTGCCTGGCAAAACAACGATGTGCTTTCCCTGCTCCACCCTCTCCTGCCAGCTATATAAACAAATGCGGGAAGAAACAGGTAAATCTGTTCTGCTGTTTATTAGCACTGCCGGAAGTTAATTTAGTAAAGCCTGCCGGCCTGTATATTCGTAACCTTTTAGCCTGGTATTCCGATTCCATCACTTCTATATTTATTGTATGAAAAAACACACGTTTACCGGTAAAAAACTGAACAGAAATGAAATGAAAACCGTCCTGGGTGGCCAGGCGAAAATTATATGTCCACGTGTAATCTGTGGCTCCCTGCTGGCCGGATTGGAATGTGTACTCCAGGGATGCCGTTGTGCTACCGACAATAGCTGTATTCCCAATTCATGAACAAAGCCTTACATGAATTAACGTACATGCATATACGATATATGAAAAAGGCATACACCTTTCGTCATATATAATAAACCCCGACCTTGAAAGGCCGCGGTATTGCGTATTTACATGTTAATTTTATGTGGGTCGTTCGTGTATACTGTAGCAGATAACGTGCTGCTGTTATTGATTTTCATACGGTGTTGCTGCACCGTGGCAGATATCCATATGGATATCAATGCCATCAATACCAGTACTATTATCAACAACCGGCACAGTTGTTTATACATGCTGAGCTGCACTTGCATTTGTATATGGGCACGCGCTTCTGCCGCTGTAACAGCCAGTTTCAGCGAGTATCGATGCGTTTCAAGGCTTACGGTATCTTTTGTATATACATTACTCATGATGGTTACTTTGATAATTAAAAGCACGGTACCAGGAATAGTACCGGGGTTATATGATAAAACTAGCGTGATGTAGTTTTGTCTGCTGTAAGGGTATCGTTAAGCCCCTTTATCATACAGGGATAATATTACATGGAGGCCGGGTATGTCCGCCAAACCGCAACTATATGGTAACCGCCGCTTCCATACAGGAGCGCGGGGTTATAACAGACCTCACCTCCGGATTGATCCGGACAGTGCGTCATTCCTATAGCAGTGATGTTACTGGCAGTTTCCCGGTTATCAGATAATGTTTTCATTTTCTGCATGTTTAGGATAATGGTTATAAGAGATGTTCCTTCTCCCAAAACAGGATGACAGGCGGAAGGAAAGGACTTTCAGGAGCAGGCATCCATAACACATTATTTACTGCCAGGCAGTAATAAACTTAAGATACCCGGAGGCACCATACGCGTGCTATATTGCTTTTGTAATATTCTCACATTTGAAACAGCATCTAAAACAACAGGTGATATGCTGTATGGAGGTGGCTGATACAGCTCCTTAAAATTCCCGTTGAATAAAAATAAATAAAAAAATGCTATTAATGATAAGCAAAATAGTATTATCTGTAACCATTTTGCTTATCATTAATAACCAATTTGTTACATATTTGTTATTTTATGCTATTTTTCTAAACATGGATAAGGATAAGCGATACAAGACCATTAAGCGGCTAATAGAAAATAGCAGCAATGTTGAGTTTCACAGTATTTTCGACATTGTTCCGCCATCAACTGTAGCCCGGCACATGGGACTCAACTATAATAACTTTACGAATAAACTAAAAGATTGCAGCCGTTTTACCATCAAGGAAATTACCAAACTATCGGAGTTAATAGGCCTAAACGAAATCGTCATTGCAACATTGATTATTAACGCGAACAACATACAGAAAAAGAAAAAACAAACTTCAGCCTGAGTACCACGACTCAACTTTCTGCATACTTCATTTATAACCCGCAGCATTCTAATCACCTGTTTACTACTATTACTACTGTTAATGTATGTCCACGACCTGATGGTATGCCTGGCATATGGCTATATGCAATGGGATCGTCGTGTAGGCATGACTGTGCATATTAAGTCGTGAAAGAACCAGTGGATACAACAGCTATCAGATAAATGAACAGGATGACAACAGCTGTATGGGACGGTTATCCCATCATCTTTTAAACAGATGGGTTACGGAAATTGTGTGATATTGTTTTTGACAAACGTATATAACCGGTCAACCACCTGGTCTTTGGCGGCTGCAAAGGAGGCTTCGTTTTCCTGGTATATAGGATCTGCGGCTATCGCCTGTGACAGTTGCATCATATCGGTATGTAATAGCCTGATGTCATCCAGCCGGCTACGTGCCGCACGGATACAGGCGGCTACCTGCGGTAGTTCCAGTTGTGTGATCAGTTGGTTGGTGACTACCTCGGGATAGAAATAAACGGCTGCATCAAACCCTTCATACGCTTCGTAGTTCAGCCACTCATTCACCGCTACGAGGCAATATTCATAGGGATTTAAGGTACCTGGTTCATCCAGCTGTATCCAGTAATTCCGTTGCACTTTTTTAATATCAGCAATGGCGAGGATGATATGATCCAAACCGGTAGTGATGTTATGCGCATATCTTTTCAGGATACGTTCTGTAAGGGTAAACCGTTCTTCATCAATACTGGTAAGTGTTGCAGGAATATCAAAGTTGTTTTTGCGAAGATGTTGTACGGCTGTTTCCGGAGAAACGGATACTTTGTCAATAATCAGCTTTATCGTGGCTGCTTCAAATAGTTGCTGTGCCTGCAGGAGATCACCGTTCGTCTGCTCCAGCAGGGTGATGGCATAACGAATACCTATGGGCACTATCTGGCGCAGCGCGGCTACTTTATCATCGATCTTCATCGCTATATGTACATTTTAACGGCAATCCGTGAACAATACCAAAATTACGGATTAAACGGTTGTTGGCTGCTTTACCGGTAAGCTGTACTTTTACCGGTAAAGCAATATGGTATGTCAGCACCCGTAACACCAGAACAAATAGCCACCAGATGGTTTGCCGCCTTTAATGAACATGACCTGGAAAAATTATTATCGCTTTATCATGATGAAGCCGTGCATTACAGCCCTAAACTGAAGATCCGGCTGCCGGAAACCAATGGATTGGTTCGGGGCAAGCAGGCCTTGCGCGATTGGTGGAAAGATGCATTTGACCGCTTACCCACCCTGCACTATGAAGTAACTACCTTAACCGCCAATAACGATCGGGTATTCATGGAATACATCCGTCAGGTAGGTACCGAACCGGATATGCTGGTCGCGGAAGTACTCGAGATCAAAGATGGTAGTATCACAGCTTCCCGCGTATATCACGGATAGTTGCCGGATGGCGCAGCAAAAAATGATTGTAACCGGCAATAGCAACTCCCGGAACGGTAAGACCGTATTAGATAAGGGAGACAGCGATTGCCGGTTTTTTACGCCGAAAAATATAATTGTCTTGACGACAGTAATAATCTTTACAAGGATTATAAATAAAGGTTGTTATAAATAATTCCCCCTACATTTAATCGCATGTTTGCTTTTAAACACTAATCCTGAACCCGTAACAAAAAACCTTACAGCGAAACTCAACATCCACCTTTAATTTTATGAAAAGAAATCTTGTATTACTGATCCTGTCGGGATCTATGGCCCTGCTGTGGGCTTCATGTCAGAAAAATGAGCTGAATCATTCCACGGAAGCAGCGTTGTCTGATAAAACGGCCGCCGTACAGGTATCAAAAAAAGGACCGCAATCCTGTTTTAGCGGTACCTATATTGATACGATGCACTACAATAATACGCCGCAGCTATACATTTTTAACGGTAACCAATATACGAGGTATGATGTGTTAGCCAATACTTTCAATGGCGTTACTTCCATTTCCAATTATCCCAATATGCCATTCGGTTCCATCGATGCATCCTATGTGGATTACTGGCATTATGGAGGTCGGCCGCAATTGTATATGTTCAGCGGCAACCAATATGCCCGGTATGATATGAAGAACAATAGCTTTGAAGGTACTACTGCTATTACCAATTTCCCCAACATGCCTTTCACTAGTGTAGATGCGGCATATGTGGATACCTGGCATTACGGAGGCCGGCCGCAATTGTATCTGTTCAGCGGCAACCGGTATGCCCGTTATGATATTTTAGCCAATACATTTGAAGGCACTACTTCCATTACCAATTTCCCGAATATGCCTTTCACTAGTGTAGATGCGGCATATGTGGATACCTGGCATTATGGAGGCCGCCCACAATTATATCTGTTCAGTGGTGGCATCTATGCCCGCTATGATATTTGGGCCAATACCTATGAGGGCGTGAATACCGTTGCCAGTGGCTATGCGGGATCTCCGTTTTGCCACTAGGTAAAGAGGCGTGTTAAAAAAGAAGATAATAAACCGGGTCGGTTAGCACAACAATTGCAATCATATCATAAGTGTCCTTCTCTTTAAAAAAGGGAAGGATACCTTATTTAATAATCGATATGGAAAAGTAATAAGACATTTTTGTCGTGTTGATTTGTGGTGAAAATGAAAATGTAATCAAGTTATCATCTGTCTGATATATTACCTTATCAAGAAAAGTTATTTTGATGAAATGATTGACTGTATTGTGTTTCGTCGTAATTTAAAAATTACCTGTCACGATTTTGAAATAATGGAACGGCAATTTTTATAACAGAAAACCATATTAACAGAAAATACTGCACGCATTACAAAAACAAACCCTCATTTAATAGATACCTGAAAAATAATTGTACCAGGAGATAGAAAAACATTAATAAGTGTACGTTCCCAAAGAATATTTTAGCTGTAAATAACCGGCTGCATTGCGTTTGAAAACCCTGAAGACGTAGTAGTGTTGTACTGGCAGAAATCACATCGCAGTGGACAAAATATATTTTTTCAATGTAAATGGTACCATCTGCATACCTAACCGACATTCCCTGCAGTCACAATTGTGCCTGTTGGAATCGTTATGAAGAGTCACACCGTCTTCAAGGAGAGCCTAATATTGACTTTATAAAACGGAATTATTCGATCAGCTTAGCCCACAGTTCACTGAAAAACAGCATAGATAGAAAACCTGGAAAAATAGCATAGATAGAAAACCTGTAGCATTATTCTGATAACCATATCAGCGACGAGTAAATGAGCATTTTTTTCAACCATAAAATAAAACTGAGAGTATTATGATTTCCCTTTTTACATCCAAACGAGGCAAATTATGTCGATCGTTATTGACATGTTGGCTATTTCTTGGGGTATTGCATAGCAATCTCATGGCACAGGTAAGCCCGCCTGTAGCGGCCACTACAAAGCAACACAACAAGCAGGTAATTGGCTATATTACCCAGTGGGACGCCTGGAAAAATGTGGCAGGAACCGTTCCATTAGGTGGTTACAACCAATTGAACCTGGATTATTCACAGTACACAATTCTTAACTTTTCATTCTTCGGTGTAGCGGTAGACGGTTCGTTACACAGCGGAGATTACCGGAACAAAAATATCTATCAGGTAGGCGCTGTACAACAACCTGCCGCTTTATTGAATACAGATATCTATAGCAGCTGGGATCTGTATTTGCTTTACGGCGAACTGGATGTGCTGTATAACGTTGCAGATAACAGTTATGCCTACTCCCTGGGCTACCGCAATTCAGGCGGTGGATGGACCAACGTAAACACCGGTAAATCCGGTTCTTTCCCGTTGTCTGTTCCTAAACAGGGCGGTGCTCCCGGCCTGCTCGACCTGGCCCATCAGAAAGGTGTGAAAGTACTGGCAGCTATTGGTGGCTGGAGTATGTGTAAACACTTCCCTGAAATGGCAAAGGATACAGCTAAACGCGCCCGCTTCATTGCTGGTGTGAAAGAGCTGATTGCCATGGGTTTTGATGGTATCGACTTCGACTGGGAATACCCCAACGATATCGGTATGAATATCGAAAATTACAGCGCTGCCGACTATACCAACTTTGCGACACTGGCAGAAAAAGTACGTGAAGCCATCGGACCTAACAAACTGTTGACTTCCTGCTTCTCCGCTGCTCCGGCTAAATTGCAGGGTTTCAACTGGCCCCGGCTCAACAATTCATTTGACTACTTCAACATCATGACCTACGACTTTAACGGTGGCTGGTCAAACAAAGCAGGACACAACTCTCCTTTATACGATTATCCAGGTGCTGAGTACAACAACTTCTCCCTGGATGCTGCTACCAAAGCACTGCGTACACTGGGTGTTAACCTGAGCAAAGTAACCCTGGGCGCTCCTTTCTATGGCCGTGGTGTAATCACTACCGGCAATGCTGCCTTAAACGGTCCTACTACCAAACGTCCTGAAACGGTTCAGCCGGATGGTCCGATACAAACCTGTGCGGATTATACCAACTGGGCTAAAGACGTATGGGATGGTACCCCCAGCTATAGCTATATCGTGAATAACACAGGCAGTGGTTCCGGCTGGACGGAATATTGGGATGATGTGGCAAAGGTGCCATACAAAACCAATGGTAAATATTTCCTGAGTTATGATAATGAGCGTTCTGTAGCTGCAAAAGCACAGTATATTAAAGATAATAACCTGGCAGGTACGATTGTATGGCAGGTATACGGAGACATGGTAAACATGACTTCCTCCACAGTGCCTAAAGGCAAACTGATTTTCTGCCCTAACACCCGTCACCCACTGGTAAATAAAATCAATGAAACATTCGCCGCTGGCGGTACTGGTAACCAGTCTCCTAAAGTGAGCATTACCTCTCCTGCAAACAATGCTACCTATACTACGCCTGCTACCATTAATATCACAGCTGCTGCCAGTGATACAGATGGCGTAGTAAAAAAAGTAGTTTTCTACAATGGCACCTCTGTACTGGCTACAGACAGCGTAGCTCCATATAGCTATAGCTGGACAAACGTTGGCCAGGGTAGTTATACCCTGACGGCTGTTGCTACAGACGATAAAGGCGCTTCTACTACTTCCTCCGCTGTAAGCGTTTCAGTAGGTAGTGGTCCTATCAGAGATTCCGGTAAAGTAATCGTTGGTTACTGGCAGAACTGGGGATCACCAACAGATGCTTCTCCGTATATTCCTCTCCGTGATGTAAACCCTAAATACAATGTTATTCAGATTGCATTTGCGATGAGCGGAACAGACAAGGCTACTTTGAACTTTGTACCTGAAAATACGACTCCTGCCGCATTTGCAGCAGATGTACAGTACCTCCAGTCACAAGGTAAAAAAGTATTGCTGTCTATCGGTGGCGAAACCGGTTCCCTGGATCTGACTTCAGCAGCACAGAAACAAGCCTTCATCACTTCCCTGAAAGGATTACTGGATCAATACAATTTCGATGGTATTGATATTGACCTGGAAGGTGGTGCTAACCTGCAACTGAACAATGGCGACAATGACTTCACCAATCCAACTACACCGAAAGTAGTAAACCTCATTGCAGGTGTGAAAGAAGTACTGAGCTATCGTAAAGGGCTGGGTAAAAACGGCTGGCTGACAATGGCTCCTGAAACTTACTATGTACAAACCGCTTACGGTTCTAACTACGCTCCGCTGGTAGGTGCTTATCTGCCGGTAATCTATGCGCTGCGTTCAGAACTGACCTTCATCCATACACAATACTATAATACCGGTTCTGTAATGGGACTGGATAATGGCATCTATGGCCAGACTACTTCCGACTTCATCGTTTCTATGACAGAAATGTTGTTGCAAGGATTCCCTGTATCCGGTACCGGAAAAACTTTCCCTGCATTGCGTGAAGATCAGGTAGCCTTTGGTTTGCCTGCTTCCTCCAGAGCAGCTGGTGGCGGTTATACTACTCCTGCCAACGTGAAAAAAGCACTGGATTACCTGATCAAAGGACAAACCTTCGGTGGTGCCTATACCCTGCGCAAACCAGCCGGTTACCCAGGAGTTAGAGGTATCATGACCTGGTCTGTTAACTGGGATAAGGTAAATAATGATGAATTTGCGAATACCTATTACGAATACTTCTTTGGTGGTACTACCGTTAATAAACCGCCGGTAACGAGCATTACTTCTCCTGCCAATAACGCTACCTATGTAGCACCTGCCAGCATCAACATCCAGGCAACTGCGAGTGATCCTGACGGTTCTGTAACCCGTGTGCAGTTCTTTAACGGCAGCACCTTACTGGGTACAGATAGTACTTCACCTTACACTTATACCTGGAACAACGTAGCAGCAGGTACCTATAACCTCACCACAGTAGCTACCGATAACAAAGGCGCTACAGGTACTTCTACTGTTGTTACAGTTAGAGTGAATGCTACCAACAATACCAATCCGGTAGTAAACATTACTTCTCCTGCCAACAACGCTACTTTCACAGCACCAGCAACTGTTAACATCGCAGCTACTGCTACTGACAATGACGGTAACGTGGTAAAAGTAGAATTCTTTAATGGCAGCACCTTACTGGGTACTGATACTTCCGCACCTTATAGCTTTGCCTGGAGCAGTGTAGCAGCTGGCACTTACAGCCTTACTGCCAGAGCAACAGACAATAGCGGCGGAACAGGTACTTCTCCTGCTATCAGCATCACTGTAAATGGTGGCGGTGGTAACTGCGCAGGCGTACCCGCTTATCAGCCTTATCCGAAAATCTACAACAGAGGCGAAAAAGTTGTATACAACAATAACCTCTACGAATGTCTGGCCGATAACCTGTACAACGTAACACCAGGTTCTGCTTCATGGTGGTGGAATCCACTGGGAGCATGTACTGGTGGCGCTGCAGCTGTTTCAACTTCCGCTTCTTCCGCTGTTGATGCTGCTAAAGCACCTGCATTAACCAATACAGCAGATGCCAGACTGGAAAAACTGATCGTT
Organism: Chitinophaga nivalis; assembly: GCF_025989125.1. Taxonomy (NCBI): domain Bacteria; kingdom Pseudomonadati; phylum Bacteroidota; class Chitinophagia; order Chitinophagales; family Chitinophagaceae; genus Chitinophaga; species Chitinophaga nivalis. Next base: position 865,867 of record NZ_JAPDNR010000001.1, read on the forward strand.
TATCCGAACCCTGTAAACGGTAACGATCTGCAATTAAAAGTAGATGGCAACCCAGGCGAAAAACTGCTGATTGAAGTAGTAAGCCTGCAAGGTCATGCACCAGTATTACAACAGGTGCATATTGCCAATGCAAAAGGCGCTCAGCCTGTAAGACTGGATGTAAGCAAGGTGCCAACCGGTACCTGGATTATTAAAGTAACCAGCCAGAAAACAGGTAAAGTGACCAGCACCAAATTAATCAGGATGTAAGAGCATAGGTATATAACAAGAAAAAAAGCGAGCCTCCGTTACTGGAGGCTCGCTTTTTTTATATCCTGGCTGATGGCAGGTTAAAATTTTGATGGAGGAAGTTTCATATTCCGCCGGTGTGCGGGATATAAGGAAGGCCCCCCGGCCAAACCAGGGGGCCGTTACTTACTCTAAATCCACGTTGATAAACTGTTGATGGTTAGGGAAAACAGCTTGCTGAACGAGGCAGCTATCGGCAGGAACAAAAGAGCCCTGCGGATCAAAGCGGGAAATAGGTGACAGAAATGCATAAGCGGCTGCCTGTAGGGAAATGCTACTACCGTTAACGGTAATACGTTCCCGCGCAGGAAACCCATGCAGCAGCAATTTGATATAACGGAACCTGGCAGGATAACTACCGGTTACCTTTTCCAGGGTGAGCTTTTTATCGGCAGGAGTATAAGTGATCGCTCGCTGATAAAATACCCCTTTCTCATGATCGAAGCTTTGTCCGTCATCTTCATAGTATACAAATGTATTGTGCTGATCACCCTTGTACAGATGCAGGAAGAGGGTATCGCCTGGTTTTTCAGCGGTAGACTGTACCAGCGATTGCATGGGAATGATGCTGCTTTCCTTTACAAATACCGGCAGTGTTTTGATACTCAACGGATAAATGACCGCCTGTGATCCGGTGGTCATACTATCTGTGTACAGGTTATACCATTTGCCGGCAGGGAAATAGATCTGCCCGAATGCAGCGGTACTCTCAAAGGGAGCAATCATCAATGCATCGCCAAAACCGTATTGCTGTTGATACCGGGTATCGTATACCTGTGCATCAAAGGTGTTGTTGAGTGCGAGGGTGCGCATAACGGGCATGCCTGTACGCGTGGCTTCGTGCAGGGTACTGTACAGATAAGGTAAGAGGCGGTAACGCAGATTGATGTAGTTGCGGGAGATTTCCAGTACTTCTTCTCCGAAGGCCCAGGGTTCGGCAGATTTGGTATTGATGCCGGTATGGTTCCTGAAATACGGAATAAAGGCGCCGATCTGCATCCACCGGGCATACAGGCTTACTGTAGGATTGCCGGTAAAGCCACCGATATCCATACCTGAAAAAGGCATGCCACTTACCCCCAGGCTATTCAGCAGGCGTATACCTAACAACATATGATCTTCCTCCGCCCGGTTGTCGCCGGTCCAGATGGCACTATATCTTTGCGAGCCTGCATAGGCGGCCCGGGTAAGCATAAACGGGCGTTGCTGCAGTGCTTCGCGGGCGCCTTCATAGCTGGCGCGTACCATCTGCAATCCATAGAGGTTGTGCCCCTGGAGGTGGGTGATAGGATGGCCCTCGTAATTGAATAATACGTTGTCGGGCATTTTCTGGCCCCAGGTGGCTATTTCATTCATATCGTTCCAGATGCCGCTCACACCGGCACGCATATACGATTTTACCTGATCTTTCCACCAGTTGCGTCCTTTTACGCTGGTGAAGTCCGGAAAGTGACACCAGCCCGGCCATACCTGTCCGGTGTAATAGTTGCCATCAGGGTATTTGAGGAAGATGTCTTCCTGCTTCCCGCTTTCATAAGCGGCATATCCGGGTTCTGTTTTGATGCCCGGGTCTGCGATCACGGTAATTTTAAAACCCATCTTATTCAGCTGGTCACTGAGTTGCCGGGGATTGGGAAAACGTTCTTTATTCCAGGTAAAGAGTTTATAGGCATCCATGTAATGAATATCCAGCGTGATACCATCTGCCGGAATCTTTTTCTCACGCAGCGTTTGGGCAATGCGCAGTACTTCCGTATCCGGATAGTAGCTATAGCGGTTTTGCTGGTATCCCAGACTCCACATCGGGGGCATGGGCATACGACCGGTGAGCGCTGTATAGGAGGTGATAATATCTGCCATCCGGGTATGGTAAATAAAATAGTAGTTCATCTCTCCTCCCCTGGCGCCAAAAGAAGAAAACCGGTTATTACTGGCGCCAAAGTTAAAATCACTCTGGAAGCTGTTGTCGAAGAAGATACCATAGTTGATCCTGTGATGGATGCCGATGTAAAAAGGAATGGTGGCATAAATAGGATCCCGGTTGGTAGCATATCCGAATACATCGGAGTTCCAGTTCGTATAGCCTTCTCCTTTACGATCGAGGTTACCGGTTTTTTCACCCAGGCCAATAAACCGTTCGCCTTCCTGCATCTTTTTGTAGGTAGTAACAGCAGGGCCTATCCAGGAAGTATTTAACCCGGATTCATCCTCATTGATGACTTCCCCTGAAGGGGTGAAAAAATGAACGGAAAAAGGATTTTTGGCTACCCTTAACTGCAGGGAGTCTGTGCTGATTTTTATTTCCTGATCCGTTTGCGAGACCTGTACGCGGGTGTCGGCAGGCCGGGCAATAACGGCATAGGAAAAATCCGGTAATAGTGGTTGCTGGTCCATTCTGATGCGGATCACAGCGGGACTGTATACCGTGATTTCCGCAAAGGTATTTTCCGTACGGATTTTTATCTGCTGACCCGATACGTTGACGGTATTGACTTTTCCCGTTGGTTTAACGGGCTGCTGTGCCTGCACCACCAATATGGAGCAGGTGCATAACAGCCAGGCGGATAGTGCAGGCAGAACTTTTTTATACATGGTTATCATTGATTTAAGCGCAAAAAATACCCGGGCACTATTTACATAATGCCTGATGATGCCGGAACAGCTGGTATTGCAGTAACTGAATTTACCGGGAGACGGTGGGTTAATAGAACCGTCTCCCGGTAACAAAAATTAATAGCCTGGATTCTGTACCAGGTTTTTATTGACAGCCAGATCGCTGGTAGGAATGGGGAACAACAGGTACTTCGGATCGTCTGTTGGTTTCAGCTGCCAGGGTTTCAGGAACTGACCGAAACGAATCAGGTCCTGTCTTCTCCAGCCTTCCCAGAATAATTCCCGGCCTCTTTCGTCCAGCAGGTTATTCAGGTCGAGCGTGCCAAACGTGGTGGCGCCACGTTTGGTGCGAAGCTGATTAACAATACCGATCGCTGTTCCGCCATCGCCGTTTCTCAGTAAGGCTTCCGCCTTCATTAGCAATACATCTGCATAACGGAAAAACACGAAATCGTTACTGGCGTTGTTGGTGCTTTTCGAATCTTTTGTGGTAATCAGATCCGGTGGGTATTTCACGACGCGGATGCCAGACATTTCCACCTGGGAACCGGAAGCCCTTAATTCCACTTCTCTGGTAAAGATGAGTGGTCTGTTGCTTCTGTCGAGGATCTTATTGCCATTCTGATCGTATTGTTGTCCTACGAGAAATCCGGTTTTGAGTCCGGTCAGTGCGGTCAGATTAGGATAGCTGCCGCCCAGCCGCGTATCACTTTTTTCGAATTTATCATAGAAGTCAGATAAGGTGGTGAAACCATTCCATCCGCCTGGATCCTGGCTGTAGTGGAGGGTACACATCCATCTGCAAAATACATTGTTGGCATCTCCTCTTGCGGTACTGATACCGGGCCCGTTCTGCTGGGTGAAAATATTTTCTTTGGATACCACATCATTATCGCGGGCAAAGTTATCATAGTAGTTGTTGGCCAACAGGTAAGTACCACTGGCGCTGATTTCATCTGCCAGTTTAATCACCTGTTGCATATCTGCCTGGGTAAAAGTAGGTGTTTGTTTATTCAGGAAAGCCCCCTTGTTGAGGTACATTTTCATGAGCAGAAAACGCGCCGCATCTTTACTGGCGATATAAGCCGGTATCTTAGAAGATTCTGCCAGTGCCGGAATAATGGCAGTAAGTTCTGCGATGATAAAATCAACGGCCTGCTGTGGTTTTAATACTTCGGGTGCATTCAGGAGGTTATCATCCGGTTTCCGGAAAGGTACCTGGCCGTAAAGATCCAGTACGCTGAACATGGAAAGGGCGCGCAAAAAGCGGGCTTCTGCTTCTTGTGATCGCGTAGGCTTGAAACTCAGTACGTTGGTAGCACTGAATTGCTCCAGCAGCAGGGTACTGAATGTTTTCTGGATATGTGCATGATCCGGTGTCCATTTGTGTTCGTGGAGTTCGCGCCATACGCCGTTGTCGTCCCAGTCGCCGCCACGGGTGGGGCCTAAGGCTGCATCTGTAGTCATTTCACACATGCCCCAGGTCTGGGAGAAATCCTGGTAAGGCAGCTGCAGATTATTATAAGCTGTTTGCAACAGCTGGGATGCCTTGATAATGGTATCGGCCTGTCCTTTGGTCAGGGTGGAACCAAGATTTTCATTCAGGTTGCAGGCGGTAAATCCTATACAGCCGGCTATTACCAGAAAGGTGCGGGTTATATTAGCGATCATCATGTTAAGTTTTAAATGAAGGAAGACCTAGAGTGAAAACAGGATACCGAACATCACACTTCTGGCAGTTGGATACGGAGAATACTCAATACCAAAGGAAGAAACTCCATTCACACTTTTATCGGTATTCACTTCCGGATCAAATCCGGTATACCGGGTAATCACAAAAAGATTCTGACCGGTTACATAAACGGCCGCATTCTTTAACACTTTACCCACATTACCGATGTTGTAGGTAAGGGTTACGTTATCCAGTTTCAGGAAGTTGCCGTTTTCGAGATAGCGGGAGGAGGCTGCGGGTGAGTTGGTCAGCGCTTCTCCATTGCCCACCAGTGATTTGGCGATGTTCCTGGAGCCGAGGTTACCGATCGGCAATACGGTATTGGCGGTATTGTTATACACTTCGAAACCAAAGGCACCGTGTGCGCTGGCGCCTAATACCCATTTTTTATAACTCACTTCGGTATTGATACCCAGCAATACTTTTGGATTCGGATTGGAGAGATAATAGAGCTTACCACCTTCTGCATAGATACTGTTGCCTTTGTCGTCGAAGCCTTCAAATTTGCGCAGGTAGAAGGTGTTTAAAGGGTAGCCGTTGGCCAGCCTCTGGGCGGTAGCACCGGAAACACCCTGGCCGCTGATAGAGCCGGTGAGTACGGGTGGGCCTTCGTAATTACGCATTTCATTTTTCAGGAAGGTGCTGTTAACGCCCAGGCGCCAGTTCCAGTCTTTGCTGCGGATGATCTCTCCTTTCAAAGACAGTTCCACCCCGCTGTTGATGACTTTACCTGGTAAGTTGATCCAGTAGTTGGAAGCAGGCGCCGGCTGGATGGCCGGGAAGCTGAATAACAGATTGGTGGTGTTTTTAAAGAAATAATCCACGGTACCGGACAACCGGTTATCCAGGATGGAGAAGTCTACGCCGGCATTAAACTGTTTGGAGCTTTCCCATTTCAGGTCGGGGTTGGGTACGTTAATGAGACTTGCATTGCCGTTGGCGGTGAAGCCGTATTGGGCCTGTGCCGCCCCTGCCGGAAATTCCTGGTTACCGGTAACGCCATAGCCTACACGTAATCCCAGGTTGCTGAAGAATTTACCATCTTTCATGAAATCTTCGTTGCTGATATTCCATTTACCAGCGAAGGAAGGGAAATAGCCGTAACGATTATTGGACCCGAACTTGCTGGACCCGTCTGCCCGCATGGTTGCTGTAACCAGGTATTTGTCGCGGAAGTTCAGGGTTACCCTGCCAAAGAACGACTGCAGTTCTGAGCTGGGATTGCGAAAGGAACTGAGGGTGGTATTGGCCTGGGTAGGTGTCTGGAGGATATCGGTATAATCCACGGCGTTGGTCGGAAATCCTTTGGCACTGACATTCACTCCGGAGTAGGAAAATTTCTGGTACTCAAAACCCACCATGGCGCTCAGGTTGAGCGCGGAAGATACCTGCTTGTTGTAGCTCAGGGTATTATTAAACAGTTCTGTGGTTAATTCAGCCGTGTTGTATAAACCGGCGCCAAGGCCTTGTATATCATTCAGGTTGATGAAAGAAGCGATAGAAGCCCTGCGTTGTCCGGTCTGGTGGTTGACGCTGTACATCATCCGGTATTCCCAGTTATCGTTGAATTTGAAGTAAGGGGAGATACTGGCGAGTATATAGCTGATGCTGGCTTTGTCATCAAAAGCTTCCGACATGGCCAGCGGGTTCACGGGTTTACCATTGGCCAGGATATTCAGGGAGCCATCGGGATTGTTGAGTGGCAATGTCGGGTTCCATTGGAGGGCCTGCCCTACCAGGCTGCCGGTGAATCCGGCATCGTTGGTAATGGGCGCCAGCTGTTCAATGGTTTTGGCTGCCATGATGTTGTAGTCAATACCCAGTTGTTTGCTGTCGAGGAATTTATTCTGACCGCTAAGGGTAGCCGTATATTTTTTCAATCCTGATTTCCGGACGATGCCCTGTTGGTCCTGCATGCCGAAGGAAGCCCGGTAACGGCTGTTTTCATTGCCGCCGCTGATGGCTACGCCCACATTCTGGGTAACGCCGGTGCGGAGGATGCTGTTCATACCATTGGAGCTGGAGCCGCCGTCGCCGGTGAGGTTGTATTGTTTCAGGGCGGTGCGGTATTCGTCGGCATTGAGTACATCCAGTTTTTTCATGATGTTGCTCATACCTACGGAGTAGCTTACATCCAGCCTGGTGGGGCCGGGTGTTCCTTTTTTGGTGCTGATGATGATCACCCCATTGGCGCCACGGGAGCCATAGATGGCGGTGGCGGAGGCATCTTTCAATACATCCATGGAGGCAATATCATTGGAGTTGATAAAGTTCAGCGGGTTGGCATCGGGGGTAATACCGAGGCCTGTTGCGTTGAGGGAAGGGCGGGCTACCCGTCCGTCGAGGGGTACGCCGTCTACTACATACAGGGGCTGGTTGCCGGAACGTACAGAAGATACGCCCCTGATACGTACGGTGGCCGCTGCGCCGGGAGCGCCGCTGTTGTTCAATACCATGAGGCCCGACACCTTACCCTGGATCAGCTGATCCGGGGCGGTGGTGATACCTTTGTTGAAGTCGCCGGCCTTGATCTGGGCGATGGCGCCTGTAACATCTTTCTTACGGGTCGTACCATACCCTACCACCACTACGTCGGTGAGGTTGGTGTTTTCCTGTAATAATTTTACGTCTGCTGTGGTTTTGTTGGCAACATTGATTTCCTGCGGCGTATAGCCGATGAAGGTAACGATCAGGGTAGTGGCGCCGGTTGGCAGGTTGATTTTAAATACGCCTTCGGCATCTGCCATGGTACCGGTTCGGGTGCCTTTTACCTGAACGGAAGCCCCGGGGATGGCACTGCCATTGCCGTCGGTGATCTTACCGGTAATGGTCTTACTCTGTGCGGTGGCGATGGCTTGCACTAACAACAGGAGCATGCCCAGAAAAAGACAGGGAAGTAATCTTGATTTGGTCATAATGTGGATTTTAGGAGCCATTTTAAACGGCTCTGTGTTCTCGTGGATTTAGACTGTTTTTCGGTAATCAATACATTGGACGGTCGCCGTGAAATGAAAGAAGTCTCGCATTTTGAGCAACGTGGATTTATTAACTATCAGTTTTACGTGGATCGATCTTATCTTAATTTATCGCAGCGGTTTGTTTAGTTTTTCTTTATAAACGTGTTGGGTATGCCCCCTGCATCCGTCAAAGTAAAAAAGCAATCACCTGGTCAACAACTTTTACAGGCTAAATATAGAAAATAAATGAAAAAACTATCAAGATATAATTATTAATATATTGATTATTAATTCATTAGAAACAAATATAAATTTTATATATATGGATGATATGTGGGGCTATATCACCGTTTTTTACAGGGCTTTGATCTCCATAATATGGGTTTCGAAGGCCTCATTGGGGACGAGGGACCGCTTCTTGATTTTGGTTTTATAGGCATAAATGGTGTTCACGGAGTACTCCAGAATCTGGGCAATTTTTTCATTATCGGAAATGCCTAAACGGATCAGGGCAAAAATCCGAAGGTCGGTATTCAGTAATTCGTGTTCTTTTAAAACAACCTGGTTGTCTTTATCAAACAAACTATTAAACGCAGTGACAAAATGCGGGAATATCTTCAAAAACACCCGGTCGAAGTTGGTAAATAGTTCTTCCCGCTCCTGCCGGATATTAATATTATTCACCACGAATTTTATTTCACCGGGTTTATTGTCCGCAATTTTTTGTTCGAGGGCCTGTTTAATCTTTTCAATTTTGTGGATATAGCCGGCATTGGTGTTGAAACAATAACCTACATATTCTTCTTTAATCCGGTTGGCTTCTACCAGTTGATTGTTGATTTCCTGCTGTTTCTGATGGGCGGCTGTAATAATCCGCTGGGCAGCCTTCAACTTCCGCACCTGCCGGAATACGGTTACCGCCAGCACAATTACGGCTATCAGCAATAAGGTCACAAAGAAGGCATAGATCAGTAATGATCTGGTTCTTTCTTCGGCGGTATTGATCCGTTCCTGCTCTATAATGGGTAAAATACTACTTACCTGTACTTTCCTTTGCCGGGCGCCATAGAATACGGCTTCGGCAATGGCCTTTTCTATAAAATGAGAGGCGTCTTTAATATCGCCCCGTTCAAATAATAAAGTGGCCAGGGTATAAATGGCCATGGTTTCTTTGGTAGATGACCGGATATCTGCAATAGCCGACCGGGTCATCAGCATAATAGCCGTATCGGTCTGATGATGAGCGAGGTAGATGGAGCCCAGGGTACAGGCAGATATAGCCAGCTGCCGGTCGTTCAGCCCGGGTTGGTCCAGGTTGGGAAAACAGGCCAGTGCTGCCGGCAGGTTACCCTTTTTGAAATACTGTAATCCTTTATTGTATTGGTAGGCAAAAGAGCCGGGTGGTAGTAACTGCAGGGCAGAATCCACATAGGCGGTTCCCTGGCTGATATATATAGGTGTGTAAAACCGGTCCTGGCTATAGTCGGCCAGGTCATAGTAAAAGCGGCTCTTCATCAGGAAAAACCGGGTACGGATACTATCCGGCATGCCGGTGACATCAATGTTGTTGAGGAAGGCTGCGGTTTCGGTAAACATCCCGGAAGATAACAGGATAAACCCCTGTTTTATCCGGGCATCCGTTATCAGTACGGGGTCGTGCATACCGGCCGCCAGCTGCTGCAACAGCTGCGCATATACGAAAGCAGAGTCGAAGCTGAATACCTTGTATGCTTCATACAGCTGCTCATACACCCGGAAACGCTGGTGGGGATCATTACCCGCCGCGTGCAGGGAATGCCTGATGCTATCAATACTGCGCATTTTGAGCGCGTCATAGGCCGGCGCCTTTTCGATAGTACGGTGGAGTACCTGCAATAAACTGTCGGCAGGAGTTTTCCCATACATGGAAACAGCAAAGGTCATGAGTAAGATCAGACAGCCAAGGACACGCTTCATAAATTGATAAACCGGATGATAAAACTGATAGTGGTCAGCGCTAAATTTAAGCGACTTTTTTGATATAATACAACCGGAAAGCAGATGTCCTGGTAAAGCCGGATCAGCTTAGGAGGGTTCCCTTTTCAGACTGTAATTGAGTGAACCTTCTATGGGTAACTGGTTTTTATCCAGCTGTTTAAGTTCCTGGTCCCCTACCCGCAGGAAGAAACGTTGCAGGTTTTTGTCTTTGTCGGGATTGAGCTGGATAATGGTGGCATCCGGATTGGCGGCATTGCCCCGTAAGATGCTATAGGTGCCCTCGCTGGTAAGTGTTTCGTCGCGGCCGGATTTCAGCCCCTGATATATTTCTTTCATCCTGAACTGGAAGTCTGGTTCCTCCTGCTGCATATGGAGGGTAAGGCTGGTCACCACACCGCTGCAGTCTGCACAAGGCAATGTGCCGGTAAAGGTTACCCAGGTGGCCGTGTCGGCGGAAGCGGAAGAGAGGGCGGTTTTGGAGGAGGTACCTGCCTGCCGGCAGGCTGTTATAAGGATGCTTACCAATAGTAAATGAAAGTATTTCATAACAAATGGTTTACACTAACTATAACAGGCGGCCGGGGTTATTGTTTTTCAGGAACCAGGGCGAAGAGGAAAAACTGGCTTTCTTCTGCCGGAGAAAAATTATCGTCTGCTACAAACACAAGTGTTTGCTGGCCGTTGGGCAGCCGCGGACCAAAGGTGACGCCTTCAATATTATCGATATACCTGCCTAAAACCGAGAAGTCAAACAACAGGGTTTTGGTAGCGGGTTTAAAACGGGTATCCTGCTGCAGGGAGTTAATATGACTTACATCGGTAGCGCCGGAGAGGTTGGTAAGAAATACTTTAATAGTACAGTTTTTTACGCCAACGGAAAAAGAACGTTCAATGCTTAACAGCTGATGGTCAGACAAAACCAGTATATCAGCAATACCATTTACATGAAAGCCATTGGCAGGTGTAGGCGGATGTGCTACCGGTTCCAGTTTATAGGCATACTGCGCTACCGGTTGCCGGCTGCGGTTATCATACCGGATGATGCGCGTATAGGCGGTAGTATCGTGTATACCTGCTCTGGGTCCATCTTCGTACCGGGGTTCTTCCAGGCTTACCAGTGTTGTTTTATAATCTGGTGTAAAGCCCAGTCCTTCAAATACGCCATTACGCCGTGGCCCGTTTTCAGCAGCCTGCATGGCAAATGCAGCCGGCAGTGCAAAGGAATCTATATAACGGCCATCCGGACTGATTTCATATACCCCGGGATTGGTGAGCAGGGTATCTTTAGCGGTGACAATCCGTTCTCCTTCACTGCTCCATACCATACAATTTTTTTTCGCATTGTATCGCAGGGCTTCCGGATCAGGTGTAAGCGCGGGATTGGTTTTAAAGTCAGGGTAGGCAGTTCCGTCTGGTTGCCGTAAAGTGGTGACCCCCGTGATTTTTACACTGTCAAAAGCAGTGGCAGAAAAATAAAGCTTAGCGGTGTAGAACCGGGCCGGATTTCTTTCGGAGCGGTCGTCACAGATCAGGTAGTACTGCTGGCGGGCAGCATCATAATCGATGCCGGACAGGCCACCTACGGTCGTGTTATTAAAAGAAAGCGCATGCGGAAGGGTATATTGCCCGATAAATTTTAAGGTACCGATGCCGGTAACGGGTTGGGTTGTTTTGCGTGTGCTGCTGCAACTGATGATGCCTGACAATAACGGAACAGCCCACAAAAGCCAGTATTTTTTCATGCCGGCAAGTTAGGAAATCCTGTGTATACAAATAAAAAGGCCGGTTCGGAAGAACCAGCCTTATACCATCTGACCAACTCGTGCTATACATCAGGATTTGATAAACAAACTGGCGATAGCAACAGCCTGTGCGCCGGTTAACGGCTCATCAAATGATTCGGATGCATTTTTATCGCCCATATTATTGATTGCTGAAATATTCACATTCGCCTGCACCGTTGTTTCTTCGCCGGCATATACCGGGTCTACTGCGCTGGTAGCAATACCGCTTTGTTTCAGGGTGATCCATGGGCGCAGGTCTACTGTTTCGGCGCCCAATTTGTTTCGGCTCCGGCGCATGGAGCGGATGTGTGCTGCATGCCTTGCTTCCACGGAGTGGATGTTGAGCGCTGCCGTCAGCACATCACCGCTACCTGCCAGGTAAATGGCCTGGCCTTTGTAGGCGCGTACGCCGGTATCTTCAAAGGCCTGTGATAGCGCCAGAAATAAATCGTAGTTACTGAAAACAGTGGCAAAGGTGCCACCGGCTGTGAAGTCGAAAGTAGGACTGGCAGCGAATCCGCCCATACCGCTTAATACATTCTGCAGGAACTTGACATGTGCCGTTTCGTGATTGCTGATGGTGGTAATAGCGCCTATGCCTTCGGCCGGAATGAGTCCGGTGGTCTCCAGTCCTTTTTTGTAGAAGGCGGCTTCCAGGTATTCCAGGGTAAGGGCCAGTGATAGCACTTCCTTTACACTGGTGCCGGTAGCCTGCCGGGCATAGGTTTTATTAAACATACTGCCCAGGGCAAACGGAATAGCTGCCAGTGCTATTTTACCACTAATGTTGGTAAACTGTTTCATGGCGTGGCGGCGTGTATCCAGTTTGTTATATACCTCCGGATCGATTTTTTCAATTTGCTGAAAAATATTGAAGAGATCCATATGTGTTGATTTAACAGATGAAAGAAGAAGAGATATTATGCCGGTAACGTGTTTGTATTGATCTTCGTTTTTATAAAACCACCTGCTATGGCAAAAACCTGTGCCGGTGTTTTAGACATTTCCAATCCGTTTGCATCTATTACTTCTGCATTGGCGAAAGAGCCATTGGAGATCAGGTCGCGGATATAGGCGGCATGCCGGGCTTCTACCGACACAATTTTGCCGGCCAGGCCCAGATAGGTTTTGCCGGCTTCGGTGGCGGAGATAAACCGGCCGGCGCCATTATAGGCCGATACGCCGAGGTCTTCAAATGCTTTTGCGGTAGCGAGCACACTATCTCTTTTTCCAAAATCAACTTTGCTGAAATCAACTTCCAGTGCGGGTATGGCGTTCCCGGAGAGGGCTGCTTTAAAAAATTCGCGATGTCCTATTTCGTGATTGCGGATGTCTGTAAAAAACGATACTTCTGTTGCGGTCATGCCGGCAAACTGGGAAGCAATCACCTGTGTGTAAAAGGCGGCTTCGAGTTGTTCCAGTGCATAGGCATAGTTGAGTACGGCAATGTCGCCACTACCCAGACTAACGCCATCGCCTATATTATTATCGTTATCATCATCTTTATTACAAGCTGCAAAAGAAGCTATCGCAGCGAGGGAGGCGCCGGCGCCGAGGTATTTGAGAAAATGCCGGCGATGCAAACCGGGCATAACTTTCTTACCCTCTTCCGGAGAAGGTGTTTTCATCAAGTCCATAAGATAAATTTTTAGTGAAGAATAATAGATCACACTGCGCTGTTATAGAACAGCAACGGGTTTCACGGGTGCTGGCAGATAAACTTGCAAACACCTGATGAGCATATACGGGACTTGATGAAAACCGGTTTTAAAAAAGATAATATTTTTTTGAAGCAGACTGCAGGTAATAAAAGATTGGCTCCGGAGCTGGCTTTTAATATTTTTCTGTTGGCAAAGAGGCCGCTATAAGGCGCGGCCCCGGATAATATTTACTAATACAGCTATAATCGCCAGTACCAGCAAAACATGTATGAGTGCACCGGCAGAGTAAACAAAGAATCCAAGTAACCATCCGATAATCAGAATAACGGCTATCAAATACAAAAGACTGTTCATGATATTAAGTTTTGATTCACATATGTAACTGGAAATTCTATGCCAATGCTGTAATCGTTTGATATAGCAGTAATAATAGGGTTGTTGATGGATGCAATTGTGGAAGGTTCTCCCCCATGCGGGAAGAAATAGCACGGAAATAAAAATGGTGAAATACTTGTAAATCCTTTATTACAAAGGGTTGTACAGAATGGATGCATTTTTGGAAATGATATTATTATATAGTGAAAAACCATTTACAATAACCATAAAATTTATTGAATTATGTTACAACAGGAGCAACTCAGTTCGCTATTAAGAGATCTCGTAAAATTGAATTACGATCGTGTGGAAGGTTATAAAAAAGCCATTGCCGCTACGGATGATACAGACCTTAGTGTGTTATTCAAACAATTAATAGCAGATAGTGAAAGCAACGCAGCGCAACTCAATGCACAACTGTCCGCAGAGGGAGCCGAAACCGCTACAACAGATACCATTGCCGGTAAACTATATCGTACCTGGATGGATGTAAAAGGATTGTTCACTGGTAACGACCGGGAATCGGTATTGTCTTCCTGCGAGTATGGAGAAGATGTGATTCAACGGGCCTATGTGGATGCGCTGAAGAGTGAGGTGTCGATGCCCTTTGCGATACGTGAATTGATCAGTAAACAAAAAGATGTGTTGAAGAATGCACATGATACGATTAAATCATACCGGGATATTGCAAAAGTAAATCATTCGTGATCACTTTTCATTCTGTGCATTTGTGCGGGTGCTGTTCTTTTTGTTCAATGTTGTGACGGACATGGTTGTTCGGGATTACCATCCTATTTTTAGGAACTGGTATTCCAATCATACTTATCTTAATAAGTAATATGGCAATTACGGGATTTTTCGGTACAGGGCTGCTTCTATGTCTTTTGAAGCAGCCCTTTTTTTATAATAAAACGGAACTGTTTATCGTTAAGCATGCATATCCGGAGCACCCTGCAAGCGGGCTATTGTTCAAAATATGCTCGTTTATTCATTTTGTTCAGTTTTTGCTTCGCCCTTTTTTATTTAGATGACAATGTTATCTTTATTTCAGACTAAGAGAAGTACACCTTGTAATATTTTTAACCTCCATGAAAAACAGCCAGTGGCCTACGGTCGCTGGTTTTGTTTTTAATAGGATGCAGGAGAGAAAGCCTGATCCCAGTCTTTCCATACCGGCTCGTATCCTTGCTGCCGCAACATCTCCGCAATAGCCGCCGCACTCCGGTCATCAGAAATCTCAAATTGTTCCAGCGACTGCGGATCTACTACATAGCCACCCGGATTGGTTTTGGAGCCGGCACTCATGGTGGTAATACCCAGGCGGATTATATGATTTCTGAATCGTTCTTCTTCGCGGGTAGAAATACTTAATTCAACTTCCTGGTTAAATAAACGGTAGGCACAGATGAGTTGTACCAGTTCCCGGTCGCGCATTTCTACCTTGGGAGCTAAGCCGCCTGAAAAGGGACGTAGCCGCGGAAAGGAAATACTGTATTTGGTTTGCCAGTATTTTTTTTCCAGGTACTGCAGGTGCAGGGCAGTATAAAAACTATCTGTCCGCCAGTCTTCCAGTCCGATGAGTACGCCCAGTCCCATCTTGTGGATGCCTGCCCGCCCCAGTCTGTCGGGGGTTTCCAGCCGGTAGTCGAAACTGGATTTCCGGCCTTTCGGGTGATGTTTTTTATAGTCATCCCGGTGATAGGTTTCCTGGTATACCAGTACCGCATGCAGCCCCATGGCGGCGAGTTCGCGGTAATCTGCTTCGTCCATGGGTTGTACCTCCATGGAAATATTGGCAAAGTGCGGCTGCAGCAACGACAAGGTTTTCTTGAAATAGTCCAGACCTACCAGCTGATGCGCCTCCCCTGTTACCAGCAACACATGATCGTATCCCATCTGTTTGATGGCTGCTGTTTCCTGCAATATCTCTGCAGGTGTCAGGGTTTTCCGCCTGATTTTATTATCCAGGCTAAACCCGCAGTAGGTACATATATTCTGGCATTCGTTGGATAAATATAAGGGCACATACAACTGCATGGTATTCCCAAAGCGCTGTAGCGTAAGCTGGTGGCTGATGGCCGCCATTGGCTCCAGATAGGCCGCTGCAGCCGGTGATATCAATGCGGCAAAATCATCGATGGTACGGTGACTGCTATGTAGTGCTTCTTCCACATCCTGCGATGTTTTAGCATAGATACCTGCTTTTACCGTGTCCCAGTCATACTGCTCAAATATGCTTTTAAACATGTTGGCGGATTAATGGTGATCAATAATTTATGCTTCTTCCAGGAAAGCGGTCAACGGACTGGAAGCAATGGCCCGCGTGTTAACGGCCGGTAATCCTGCTTCATAGGCCATCCGGCCGGCTTCCACGCCTGCTTTGAAGGCTGCAGCCATCTCTACGGGGCGCTTTGCAACAGCGATGGCGGTATTCACCAGCACGGCGCTGGCGCCTATTTCCATGGCCTGCGCAGCCTGCGAAGGACTGCCAATACCAGCATCCACAATAACCGGAATATTACTCTGGGCAATAATGATTTCCAGGAAGTCGAGTGTCTTTAATCCTTTGTTGCTGCCGATAGGTGATCCCAGCGGCATGACGGCTGCGGTACCCACTTCTTCGAGCCGCTTACACAGCACGGGGTCCGCATGCACATAAGGCAATACTACAAAGCCTAGCTTTACCAGTTCGGTGGCTGCCTGGAGTGTTTCTACCGGATCGGGCATCAGGTAGCGCGGGTCCGGATGTATCTCCAGTTTAATCCAGTTGGTTTCCAGGGCTTCGCGTGCCAGCAGTGCGGCATACACAGCTTCTTTCGCCGTTCTTACACCGGAGGTATTCGGTAGCAGGTGGATATGCGGATGCGCCAGGTGCTGCAACATATCATCTGCCTTATTATCCATATCCACCCGTTTGAGTGCTACGGTTACCAGTTCAGAACCGGAAGCCAGTAACGCCGCTTCCATAATGGATGCCGCAGAAAATTTTCCGGTGCCGGTAAATAAGCGGGAAGAAAACTGCCTGCCGGCTATGATTAATGGTTCCATGTTGCTTGTTTGTTTACCAGGTTATAAATATCAGCTACGAGCGGTTGTTTGTTGGCCGCATGGGTAATCAGGCCGCTGGTAGCAATGCCATAAATGCCTGTTTGCATCAGCGCCGGAATATCTTCCTGCAGAATGCCGCCGATAGCAATAACGGGAATGGCTATATTTTTTTCTTTCAGCGCCTGCATGATGGCCGTATATCCGGATAAGCCCAGTATCGGGCTAAGATTTTCTTTGGTCGTTGTAAACCGGAATGGTCCCACGCCTACATAGTTGGCGCCGTGTGCTGCATGCGTAAGAATATCTGCCAGGGTATTGGCCGTACCACCAACGATTTTGTTGTCGCCGACGATCGCCCTGGCTGCGGCTACTGTCATATCGTTGAGTCCTACGTGTACGCCGGAAGCATCTATGGCAGCGGCTATCTGCGGATGGTCATTGATGATGAGCGTAGCCTGATAGCGGTCGCAGATTTTCTTTACAGCTGCTGCCACCGGCAGTATATTTTCCGGTGTTTCGTGTTTGATACGCAGCTGAATCCACTTGCAGCCGGCATCGCAGGCAGCGAGAATGTTGTCGGTATGTGGTGCTTGTGATATGTAGTGTAAGGTGCTGGTCATAAATAATGATATCCTGTGAGTGATGGGTTACTGCCTAACAGCTTTTCCGTATAGGCTTTGGCGTGATGGCAGGCGTCAGGTAGTGATAAGCCCTTTGCCAGTCCGGCTGTGACGGCGGCAGATAAGACACATCCGGAGCCATGCTTGGGAAATACCTGTGCATGGCCGGGCGGTATCACATGTGTGGTGGCGCCGGTAAATAAGGTATCGTAACCGGGCCGTTGCCGGTGATGGCCTCCTTTCAGCAATACGGCGCAGGAGTCCGACAATATTTTTGCCGCAGCTTCCCCGTCCGTATGGCCGGCTAACGCCAACGCCTCATCGTAGTTGGGCGTAAGCAGGTAAATATCGGCCAGCAGCTCTTTCCAGGCCTGTTGCCGGATGCTGTCGTGAAAGGTGAAACCTGCCGATGCTTTGAGTACCGGATCGAGGATGATACGGATGTCTGGTACCAGTTGTTTCAGTTCCCGTACAACCGTCTGCAAGGCTGATACATCTTCCATAATCCCTATTTTACAATATGGTACGGTACAGCTGTTTAACAGTGGGGTGGCCTGTGCCAGGATCTGAGCAGTAGGTAACCATTCCACCGACAGGAAACGGTCGGCGGTTTGTACGGTAATCGCTGTGCAGATGCCCAGCCCGTTTACCCGGTGTTGTTCGAAGGTTTTGATATCTGCCAGTAGTCCTGCTCCCCCGCTGGGGTCCAGGCCGGCAAAGCTCATCACATAAGGTCGCTCTTGTTCCATAATTCCTGTATACGGTAATAGTGTTCCACTGCTTGGGCCGGCTCCTGCCAGATGGCGCCCAATATGGCGGCGCCATCGAATTGCCATTGTTTTATTTGTCTGATATTATGTGCATCTACGCCGCCCAGTGCCAAAACCTGGTGCGGGCCTTTGTTTGTTAAGGTTTGCGCATGTTGCCCCTTGTAGTCCGGTTTGGAAATACTGTTGAAAACCGGACTTAATAACAAGGTGGAAAAATGAGGCCCCAGTAAGGGGATGTCGGCCGTGTCATGTATCCCTGTGCTATGTTGTAGCTGTGGTGATACCTGTGCCGGTGTTACCTGTTGCCGGGCGGCTCCGCTCCAGTGTATGCCTGCTAATCCATATTGGTGGCAAACATCCACCTGATCCCGGATGATCAGCCGATGGTAAAAAGCAGGTGATATCTGTGTCACCAGTTGGCTGTACTGGCTGGCATCCCATCCGGGTTTACGGAGTAACACCCGGTCGGCGCCCGCTTCCAGCAGGTGCGTGATAATAGTACCTTCTTCTTTTACCGCTGTTGCAGCTGTGATAATCCAGATCATACGCGTGGCGGTTACTACAGATAAAGTTCTCCTCCCTGGCGGGCAAATGTTTTAGCCTGTTCTTCCATACCTGCCAACAGCGCTTCATTTTCTCCGATGCCTTGCTGGCTGGCAAATTCCCGCACTTCCTGGGTGATCTTCATGGAGCAGAAATTAGGTCCGCACATGGAGCAGAAATGGGCAATTTTGGCGCCTTCCGCCGGCAGGGTTTCATCATGATACGCACGGGCTGTTTCGGGATCGAGTGACAGGTTGAACTGGTCTTCCCAGCGGAATTCGAAACGTGCCTTGCTGAGGGCATTATCGCGGTGCTGTGCGCCCGGATGACCTTTGGCCAGGTCGGCAGCATGTGCGGCGATTTTATAGGTAATAACGCCTTGCCGTACGTCTTCTTTATTGGGTAAGCCCAGGTGTTCCTTCGGGGTTACATAGCACAGCATAGCAGTACCAAACCAGCCAATCATGGCTGCGCCGATACCGGATGTGATGTGATCATAACCAGGCGCGATGTCAGTCGTTAAAGGGCCGAGGGTATAGAATGGTGCTTCATGGCACTGCGCCAGCTGCTTATCCATGTTTTCCTTGATAAGGTGCATGGGTACGTGGCCGGGGCCTTCTATCATTACCTGTATGTCGTGTTTCCAGGCGATTTTGGTCAGCTCTCCCAAGGTTTCCAGTTCTGCAAACTGGGCGGCATCGTTGGCATCGGCGATGCTGCCGGGCCGGAGACCATCACCCAAAGAAAAGGAAACATCATAGGCCTTCATGATTTCGCAGATTTCCTCAAAGTGCGTATAGAGGAAGTTTTCCCGGTGGTGCGAGAGACACCATTTGGCCATAATAGAGCCGCCGCGGGATACAATACCGGTGGTTCGTTTAGCCGTTAACGGTATATACCGCAGCAGTACGCCGGCATGGATGGTGAAATAGTCTACGCCTTGTTCTGCCTGTTCAATCAGGGTGTCGCGGAATATTTCCCAGGTGAGTGCTTCTGCTTTACCATTTACTTTTTCCAGTGCCTGATAAATGGGTACGGTACCAATAGGTACAGGTGAATTACGGATAATCCATTCGCGGGTTTCGTGAATGTTTTTGCCGGTGCTGAGATCCATAATGGTATCAGCGCCCCAGCGGCAGGACCACACGGCTTTTTCTACTTCTTCTTCAATGCTGGAGGTAACCGCAGAGTTGCCGATGTTGGCATTTATTTTTACCAGGAAGTTGCGGCCTATAATCATAGGTTCGCTTTCCGGATGATTGATGTTGGCGGGTATAATGGCGCGTCCGGCGGCGATTTCCTCCCGTACGAACTCCGGTGTAATATATTTCACGGGTGTGTTGGCGCCAAAGCTGTGGCCTTTATGCTGGTGCCACGTAGGATTATTTTGCTCAAACAGCTGATCGGCACACTGGTTTTCGCGGATAGCGATGTATTCCATTTCAGGCGTGATGATCCCTTTTTTAGCGTAGTGCAGTTGAGATACGTTGTGGCCTTTCTTTGCACGCAAAGGCTTTTTTATGCTGCTCATGCGGGGCATCTTACCACCTTCTTCCGATAGCTGCCGTACATAGGCGCTGGAGTATTGCGGCAGCTGTTCCACATCACCTCTGCCGGTGATCCATTCTTCGCGAACGCGGGGAATACCGGTGGTTACATCGATGTATATTGCCGGATCAGAAAAAGGACCGCTGGTATCATATACCACTACAGGCGCATTGGGAGTGGCGGCGCCGTTTTTACCATGCAGGCGTGTTGCTGTAAGTGTAATACGGCGCATGGCTACGCGTACCGGATGTAGTTGTCCGTTGATATATATTTTTTCAGACGCAGGAAAAGGAGCGCGACTAATGGCCGCAGGTTGCTGTTGCATGTAGATGGTTTTTTGCAGATAGAAATAATGGTTCCGTAATAGCTAACTACGGAAACGGATACACGAAAAATAAAATGGTTGCCTATCCTCCTTGCGTAGCACGGATGATAGTGATGTTGTCGGCTGCGGACAATGATTGGTTTTCCCAGGAAGACTTAGGTACTACCTGGTTGTTGACAGCTACCGCAATGCCTTTTAGTGCAGAGAGTTGAATAAACTGTAAGAGTGCAGCAATCGTTATTCCCGGCTGCACCGCATAAAGTTTATTGTTTACATGTACTTCCATGTTGACAGGAATTTAAGTGAACAATAAACTTTAAGGATGTGGAAAGATGAAGAAGGTTCAGTTACTTTTCCCTACGGCAGTATGAACTGCTTCAGGTACTGAGGGTATCATCTCAGCTTATTTATCAGCGTACCAATAAATAAACACCCCTAAAGTGAGGGGTAAAAGTAATATAAAAATCAGGAATGTCAAATAAAGAATCAGATCGTGTTGGGCATCAACATTATTTATATTATCTGATATGTGTTACCTGTTGTGTTTAATTCGTAATTTGAAATTTGTAATTTTAACGTATGAAAGGATTCATTTTCCCTTGTTTATTGGTAGTTATGTCAGCATGCGGAGACCGGGTGAACAAAGATCATAAAGTACCGGAAGAAGATATGTTGCACGACAGCAGCCTGATAGTGGTAGCAGACAGCAGCCGTATCGGTATAACAGACAGTGTAGCTGTTGTGGCAGATACGGTGCATGTGGATGCTGCCAGACTCATAGGAAAGTGGATACAACCTGTGGCCGGCCTGGAGAAAGAGATGCAGGGTTTTCAGTTACGGAAGAATGGTACCGCCAGGTCCATCAACATGTACACATTGATCTATGAGAAATGGCAGGTGACCCACGACACCTTATTGCTGTGGAATCATTCGGAAGGTGTAAAAGATACTTCTGCTATGATCGACACCATCATCATTAAAGAATTATCTGATACCTCCCTGGTATTGTTTCCGGTAAAGGCTGCAGAAGGCTATACCGAAAGATACCGGAGAAGTTTCTGATGTCATCTTAGCATAGGGTACCGGTATGATACCGGTCCTGATCAGTTATACAGCTGCCACAATCCAATCAGGCAGGATACTACCGACATAAATATCCCGGCGGTAGCGAGTTGCATATCATCAATATTTTTTCTGCCAATGTACAAGGATACCAGTCCGATGACGGTAGCGATAGCTCCTGCCGTGACAGCGTATACCGGTATTTTGGTGCTGAATGCAAATACGGCAGACAGCACGCCGATTACCAGTGAGGCAATGCAGGCGACTTTTGTTAATGTTGTTGAGTGTTGCATAAGAAGCGGGCGTTTAATCAGGTGAAGGAATAAATTGTCGGCTTATAGGTGTTTGTGACTGTTTGTATTTTCTTTCGCAGATGTGTATGGTTCCTGCTCCCAGGGAACTTTCAGGAGCGGGCCTATTGCTTCGTAACGGGTGGCCCCGTATTCATCCAGTCCGTATTTAATAGCGGTCGTATCTGCCACTTTCACAAAAGTGCCAAACAGCCGGTCCCACAGGGAGAAGATGTTGGCATAATTGGAATCCGTTTCCGGCTGAAAGTGGCTATGGTGTACCTTATGCATATCCGGAGATACGATCACCCAGCTTAAGGCATTATCGAGGGCTTTGGGCAGGTGAATGTTGGCATGATTGAACTGCGACATGAATGCAGACAGGGTCTGATAAAACATGACCATCCAGAAAGGCACCCCCATGATAAGAATAGCCAGGAACAAGGCCACTACCCGGAAACAACTTTCTATCGGATGATGCCGTAAGGCAGTGGTGCTGTCTATATGTGTATCAATGTGATGTATTTTATGATAGCGCCACATCCAGGCGGTTTTGTGTTGTACGAGGTGTATCAGGTAAGCGCCGATGAAATCCAGCATCAGTAAGGCCAGGATGGTATGCAGCCATAGTGGTAATTGCAGCAGGTAGAGCAGGCCGAAATGCCGGGAGCTGGTCCACCAGGCAGCCTTTACGATGAGGAAAGCCGCAGCGGTATTAATAATAAGGGTGGTGAGGGTAAAGAACAGGTTGATGCCGGCATGCTGGTAACGGTTGTGCCGGAACCGGAATCTGGGTATGATGCCTTCTATAATCCATAGCAGCAGCAGTCCACCAACCAACATGGCGGTACGATAGCTGGACGGAATATTTTCAAAAAAGCTTACCATATGCCTGTAATAAATATATAACCGTGTATACTGTACTATAGGGTGGTTTTTCTGGCCAGGCCAACAAAATCTTTACTGCGGATAAGCGGAGATGGTTAATCTGTTTGTAATAAAAAAGAACCTATATGCGTTACTGTTATTATGCCCGGGGCTTGCTGTCCTTTATGAATACAGGTTGTTTTTTATGTTGTGGCGAACGTATTCGCCCCTAAAATTTACGACTATTTGGGCAATTAATAAAGGGGTGTTTTGGGCCACAGGAGGAGAATACAGCAACTTACTGGCAGAGACTGCCTTATGTATTAATTTATTTAGAAAGCATTATTATACAAGAGGGGCTAATAACGAAAGAAGCGAAGACCGGTAAGATCTTCGCTTCAGTATTGTTGTTTATTTCCGGGTGGAAATATTAGTTGTTCAGCATCAGTGGCATTACCAGCATCAGGAGGTCTTCATTTTCTTCTTTTTCAGAAGGTTTCAGAATACCTGCTTTGGTAGCAGTAGCCAGTTCGATAGAGATTTCATCTCCTTCCGCCGCATTCAGCATTTCGATCAGGAATTTAGCGTTGAAAGCGATTTGCATATCGTCGCCGGTATACTGGCAGCTCATGCGCTCATTTCCTTCAAAAGAGAAATCCACATCCTGTGCAGAGAGTTGCAGTTCGCTGCCGGTGATGCTCAGAGCTACCTGGTTGGTGCTTTTGTTGGCAAATACACCTACCCGTTTCAGCGCGTTTTGGAAGTCGCTTTTTACTACCGTGAGGCGGTATGGATTGTCTTTTGGTATTACTACCTTATAGTCAGGAAAACGTGCATCAATGAGGCGGCAGATCATCTGTGCACCTTCATGCTGTACGAAGAAGTGGTTCTGGCTATAGGAAACTTTGATTTCTGAATCGTTGTCCGGCAGGGCAGATTTCAACAGGTTCAACGGTTTTTTAGGAACGATGAAGCTGTCGGCCTGTGGGCATTTAACATCTGTTCTTACATATTTCACCAGGCGATGTGCATCGGTGGCAACAAAAGTAAGGCTGTCGGTAGCAATTTCGAAGAATACGCCGGTCATAGCGGGGCGCAGATCGTCGTTGCTGACAGCAAACAGGGTTTTATTGATGGCTGTTACCAGTCCGGTAGCAGACATGGTGAAAGAAGTGGTATCATCAGCAGCCGGTTCTTTCGGGAAGTTTTCCGGGTTTTCGCCCATTACTTTGTACTTACCGTTGTCGGAAGTGATTTCCACTGCATAAGAGTTCAGGTCAATGTGAAAAGTCAGTGGCTGGTCCGGCAGGTTTTTGAGGGAGTCCATCAAGATTTTTGCCGGAATACAGATGCGTCCGCTTTCTTTGGCTTCCACCTCCAGCTTCACCCGCATCACAGTTTCGAGGTCAGTTGCAACTACAGTCAATTCATTCTTGTCAATCAGGAACAGAAAATCCTCCAGTATAGGTAATACTGTATTGGAATTGATAACACCACTGATCTGTTGTAATTGTTTTAATAAAGTAGAGGAAGAAACAATAAATTTCATGATTTATATAAGTTTGCTTGTCATTCTATAGTTTCCGGTAACCGTCCCTGCATTCTCTGTCCGTTCGGTTGTTACCTGCATAAAAGGTGTAAATGTACTGTAAACAAAGATAGAAAGTTTTGTTATACCCCCTAATTTCATCACATCTTATGCACTAAGATAATGCGGTTTTACACAACGATTTGCAGGCATTGATGTATTAATCAAAAAATTAATACTAAACAGAAAGACTAAATATGGTATCCTGATTAGAAAATGTGTAATAATAGATGTTGATTATTGTATAACATGAAAAGAATTAGCCTGTTCTTTTAAATTATCTTCAAAACGGTTACTTTTGCCCCGCAAAAAAAAACATTCCCAAACCCAACTAAAAAAGCAGGTTATGAAACTGTCTCATTTAGCCGAAACATTGATTGGATCAGAAATCATCAAGTTAGCAGCTGAAATAAAGGAGAAACAGGCCAAGGGCGAGAAGATCTACAACTTCACAATTGGCGATTTTGACCCGAAGGTATTTCCTATCCCGGTTGAATTTGAACAGGAAATCATAACTGCCTATAAGGAGCATCTTACCAACTATCCTCCGGCAGATGGTATTCCTGAACTGCGGAAAGCTGTAGGCGATTTTATTGCTGCAGGTGAAGGACTGACCTATGATCCGGCCAAAGAGATTGTGATCTCCTGTGGCGGTCGCCCTATCATTTATGCTACTTTCAGAACCATTGTAGACCGCGGTGAGAAAGTAGTATATGCTACTCCTTCCTGGAACAATAATCACTATGCGCATTTCCTGGAAGCAGAACATGTTATCCTGGAAACCAAAGCGGAAAATGATTTCATGCCTACGGCAGCGGAACTGCAACCACTCCTGAAAGGTGCTACCCTGCTGGCATTATGTTCCCCGCAAAACCCTACCGGTACTGCTTTCGGCAAACAACAGCTGGAAGAAATCTGCGACCTGGTACTGGCAGAAAACAAAAGCAGGGGTGCCAACGAAAAGCCGCTGTACGTAATGTTCGACCAGATGTATTGGGTCCTTACTTTCGGTAATACCCATCACCATAATCCCGTATCTCTCCGCCCTGAAATGCGCGACTACACCATTTTTATCGATGGTATGAGTAAAGCATTTGCTGCTACTGGTGTAAGAGTAGGCTGGGCGCTCGGACCTGCACACGTTATCGGTAAAATGAAATCTATTCTGTCGCACGTAGGCGCCTGGAGCCCTATGGCAGAACAGAAAGCTGCGGCACGTTACCTGGTGCAAACCGAAAATGTGCAAAAATACCTGCAGCATTTCAAAGGTGAAATCGAAGAAAGACTGGTGAAAATATCCCAGGGCTTCGATAACCTGAAGAAAGCAGGTCATAACGTAGAAGCCATTGCCCCACAGGCAGCCATTTACCTGACGATCAAATTTGACCTCGTGGGTAAACAAACGGCGGATGGTACCGTGCTGGCAGATCAGGCAGCCGTAACTTCCTACATCCTGGATGAAGCGAAAATCGCCCTGGTACCGTTCTATGCGTTCGGTGCCGCTAAAAACTCTCCCTGGTATCGCCTGAGCGTAGGTACCTGCGTGAAAGAAGAAATTCCGGCCATGTTCGAAAAATTACAGGCTGCACTGGAGAAACTGAAATAATATACCTCCCGAAACCGCTTACGGGCCGTTTCCGGTATAAATAATAAGAACACCGGTATTTTACCCTTTCCCGGGCAGATGCGTGCAAAAAACAACTGCATGGATCTGTTGGGCGAAGGTGGAAATACCGGTGTTTCGTTTTTATGTCCGCATACTTTTGTTATGGATGTTAGCCCCCTTCCCTACCCCGTTTCCACCCTTATTTCTGACTTTCTGACTTTTGTCATCAAAAAGTTAAATACCTGTTAAAAGGTCAACCGGCGTTACTAAGTCGGAAAAACTTTTTAATTTTGACCTTGAAACTAAAAAAGTCAAAAAGTTAATGCACACAGAAGCCAAAGACGAAATGAGGGATAAGATCCTGGATGCGGCTCTGAAGCGTTTTACTCACTATGGCGCTTCAAAAACCACCATGAACGAGATTGCAGATGATCTGCACTGTTCAAAGGCATCGTTGTATTATTATTTCGCTGATAAGAACGGCATGCACATGGCGGTGCTGGAGCGGATTGCGGAAGCGTATTTCCGGGAGATGGAGAAAG
Source organism: Chitinophaga nivalis (assembly GCF_025989125.1). Lineage (NCBI taxonomy): Bacteria > Pseudomonadati > Bacteroidota > Chitinophagia > Chitinophagales > Chitinophagaceae > Chitinophaga > Chitinophaga nivalis. Next base: position 892,063 of record NZ_JAPDNR010000001.1, read on the forward strand.
TAGTCGACCAGATGACATCTGCCGCCAAAGTATTAAAAGATATTATTGAAATCAGGAGAATGTTCCTTAGTAGATTCTGCCGGCTGGAAATATTCAAGGTAGTATACGACCGGTCCTCCTTTTTTCATGAAAAAATGGTGATGGCCAAAAGACGGGAAATAGCTATCCATACCCACATTATTCAAGCGGGTGTAGCGATGGGTGAATTTCAGTCGGAAGATCCTGCCGCCACCGCAGAACTGATGGTACATGCGTTGATGGGATTACGCTTTACAGTACCGGATCAGTACCGGGAAGACATGGAGCTGGATGAAGCCGCATTTGAACAGGTTATTGAAAAACAAAAAATGTTACTCGATATTTTTATTCAAGGAATGAAGGCGTAATTATAAAAACAGGAATCATGATAGTGAAGGACAGGATAATGGAAACAGCGCTCAGGATGTTCAAAACATACGGCGTAAAAGGAGTGACAATGTTTGATATTGCACGTGATTGCGGAGTCTCCAAAAAAACCGTATACGAGCATTTTATTGACAAACAAACATTGATAGACGAAGGCGTACAACAACTGCTCAACAACCACATCACCTTTTTCCAGGAATGTTTACAGTCTACCGAAAACGCGATTGAAGAACTGGTGCGCAACATGCGGTACATTGTGAATATCGCCAAAACACTGAACCCGGTACTGCTGTATGAAATCCAGAAGTATCATCCGGACACCTGGCGGAGTGTGGAAAAGTTTCAAACGGATTGTATCCTGCACAGCATCAAAGAAAATTTAAAAAGAGGCATCGCAGAAGGATTATATCGGGAACACCTACAGATCGATATCATTGCACGTATGCGCCAACTACAACTGGAAGCCGCTTATGACCCGATTCAATATCCGGCAGATCAATATGATTTACGGGCAGTAATGGACCAGCTGACCGCACACTTCATATATGGTATTGCTACTATCAAGGGACATGAACTGGTGAACCAATATTTGCATATCAAAGAAGAAGAATAAAACACAACGACGCTAACTAATTAAACTTATGAAGCGATTAAAGTTAACGCTTGTCCTCCTCATGGGGATAGGGGTATCTCATGGCTATGCCCAAACGCAGCTGACCTTACAGGAGGCACTGAAGTTTGCACTGAATAATAACAAGCAGCTGGCCAGGACCAAAATGGATGAAGAAATGAATAAATTCAAAATCCAGGAAGTCAGATCCCAGGCACTGCCCCGTATTGACGCAAGCGCCAGCTACACGGATAACCTGAAACTGGCACAGTCACTCATACCCGGCGACGCCATTGGAAAATCCGCAGACAGCTCTCAGGTGATTACATTTGGTACGCAGTACAATGCTGCGGTGGGCGCCGAACTCACACAGCAGGTATTCAACAAAGCAGTCATCACCGGATTAAAGGCCGCGAAGTCAGGACAAGAATACTATACGCTTCAAACACAGCAATCCACTGAAAATGTGATTTACAATGTATCCCAGCTGTATTATCAGCTGCTGGTGATACAGGAAAAAATCACCACGATCAACAGTAACATTGAAAAGCTTACCCAGCTGGTAAGCGCTACCAAATCACAATATGATAACGGCCTGGCTAAAAAGATAGACCTGGACCGTATCAAGGTGAATCTGACCAATTACATTACCCAGCGTATTCAACTGGAAAACCAGTACGCCACACAGGCCAACAACCTGAAACGGCAGATGGGTATGCCTTTACAATCTGCTTTCCTCCTCCCTCCTGCTTCACTGAAGGATATTGAGAATAAAGCAGCCGGGGTATTGCAGTATGATGATATGAACCTGTCCAACAGAACAGAATTCAGATTATTGAAGAAACAGGAAGAACTGCAGGAGCTGCAGAAGAAAGCCTACCTGGCAGAATATTATCCTTCCTTGTCACTCAATGGCCGTTATTCCTACAATGGTATGAGCCGTCAGTTTCTGTTCCAGCATGATCCATCCAACGCCACTTTCTGGTTTGGTGCCGCTTCTGTAGCCCTCACCCTGAAAATACCCATCTTTGATGGCTTTGGCCGCCGCTCCAAGGTAAATCAGGCCAATGTAACCCTGCGCCAGCTCAGCAAACAGATAGAAGATACCGAATTGGGACTGAACACCGAATATGAGAATGCCAAACTGCAGGTACGCAGCAACTTATCCACTATTACGACCCAGAAGGAAAACATGGACCTGGCAAATGAAGTGTATTATTCTACCCAGAATAACTATAAGCTTGGCCTGGCCGGTTTAACAGACCTGCTGAATGCGGAAACATCCCTTACTGATGCACAGAACAGCTACAATGAAGCTTTGCTGCAATATAAACTGGCAGAACTGGACATCATTAAAAGCAAAGGCAGTCTGAAAGACCTGCTAAACTAAATGTATAAACGAAAAAAAAGAAAGAAAACATAAACTATTTGCAGATGAAAAAGTTTATAATCTGGGGCGTGGTAACAGTGGGTGCAGTGGTCCTGATCATGTGGAAACTTAACGCCAATAAACAGGCAAATGAGGCTAAAACCGAATTTGTAAAACAAAGTAACATTGGTGACATTCCGGTACTCATACAGAAAGTATCCCGCAACGACTTCGCCCAGGGCTTTCTGGCCAATGGGAATTTCGCTCCTATCCGTGAGCTGTCTTACCTGGCGGAAACCTCCGGCCGTATCACCAAATTGCTGGTAGATGAAGGCAATGTGGTAAAACAAGGGCAACCCATCGCCTACATCGACGGGCAAATCGTGAATACAGACCTGCAGTCGGCCAAAGCCAACCTGGATCAGCTGAGAATAGATAAAGAAAGATATGAAGCAGCGTTCCAGACAGGTGGGGTAACCCGCAAACAAATGGACGACGCCCGCTTGCAATATGACCTGGCTAAAACCCGCTATGAGGCTGCCAGCCGTCACGTAAGCGATACCTATGTAAAGGCGCCGATCTCCGGTACCATCAATAAAAAATATATCGAGCAGGGTGCATACCTCTCACCCGGCAGCAAAATGTTTGACATCGTGGATGTATCCCGGCTGAAACTGGCTGTATCTGTGCCGGAAGCACAGGTGGTAGGCCTGCAGAAAGGACAGAAAGTAAAGGTTACTTCCAACGTATTTCCTGAAACCAGCTATGAAGGCACCATTACTTTCATTGCGGCGAAAGGCGACAACTCCCTCAACTACCCGGTTGAAATGGAAGTAGGCAACGTATCCGGGCAGCAGCTGAAAGCAGGTATGTACGGTACCGCCCACTTTACAGCGCCGGAAACCGATAAAACCATCTTCATCGCCCGCACAGCCTTTATTGGCGGTGTAAACAGCAACGAAATATATATCATGGAAGGAAAGATCGCTAAAAAACGGAAGGTAATTGCCGGCCGTATCGTAGGCGATCAGGTAGAAGTACGGGAAGGGCTCAACGAAGGAGATGTGGTGATAACCAGTGGTCAGATCAATCTGACAGACGGCGCTGCTGTAACTGTACAAAGTGCAGCGAAGTAAGCGGGAATTGTATCCGGTGTTTGATCAAATTTTTGCAACATGAAGATTACTGAAGTATCCATAAAACGACCTACCATTGTGGTGGTGGTGTTTACCATCCTCACCTTGCTGGGTGTAATGAGCTATAAATCGTTGAACTATGAGCTGCTGCCAAAGTTCAGCTCACCGATCGTAACGATTGCTACGATATATCCGGGTGCGTCTCCCAATGAGGTGGAAAGTACGATTACCAAAAAAATTGAAGATGCGGTGGCGTCGATGGAAAAGATCAAAAAGATCATTTCCAAATCGTCTGAAAGTTTATCGGTGATTACCGTGGAACTGAACAACGATGCGAATGTAGATATTGCCCTGCAGGATGCGCAGCGTAAGGTAAATGCAATCCTGGCAGATCTGCCGGGAGATGCGAAACCACCTTCCCTGAATAAATTCTCCCTGGATGACCTGCCTATCATGACCTTGTCTGCTACGGCTAAAATGGACGATAAAAAGTTCTATGACCTGGTAGATAAAAAGCTGCAGCCATTATTATCCCGCTTGCCGGGTGTGGCGCAGGTATCGCTGATTGGTGGCCAGGAACGTGAAATTCAGGTAAACGTGGATCCTAAAAAACTGCAGGCCTTTAATTTATCCATCCTGCAGGTACGGCAGCTGATTACCAATGCCAACCTGGACTTCCCGACCGGTAAGGTAAAAACTGCCGATGCCCAGATCCTGATCCGCCTGGCAGGTAAATACAAAAATGTAGACCAGCTGCGTAACCTGGTGCTGAAAACCACAGAAAATGGTACCCAGGTACGTTTGATGGATGTGGCAGATGTACAGGATGCACAGAAAGATGCAGAACGTATTGCCCGTGTGGATGGTGTGAGTGCGATTGCCCTGCAGGTACAGAAACAAACAGATGCCAACGCGGTAACTGTAAGTGAGGAAATGAAAAAGGCCATTGCCAAAATAGAAAAGGATTATGCGGCCAATGACCTGAAAATGTTGGTGGCAAACGATTCCTCCGACTTTACCCTGGAATCTGCGGATTCAGTAATACATGACCTGATTCTGGCGGTAGCGCTGGTGGCCGTGGTAATGCTGTTGTTCCTGCATAGTATCCGGAGTGCGCTGTTTGTGATGATCTCCATCCCAGCCTCCCTGGTGGCTACTTTCATCGGTATGAAGCTGATGGGCTTCTCCCTCAACCTGATGTCGCTGCTGGGTTTATCTCTGGTGGTAGGTATCCTCGTGGATGATGCGATTGTGGTACTGGAAAATATTTACCGTCACATGGAGATGGGTAAAAACCGGGTGCGTGCAGCATTTGACGGGGTAAAAGAAATCGGGTTTACCGTAACCTCCATTACCCTGGTAATTGTGGTGGTGTTTCTCCCGATCTCTTTAACCAATGAGCTGGTATCCAAAATCGTACGCGAATTCTGTGTGGTGGTAATGATTTCTACCATGCTGAGTTTATTGTCTTCCTTTATGATTGTACCGCTCCTGTCTTCCCGCTTCGGTAAACTGGAACATATCACAGGAAAAAATCTGTTCGAGAAATTCATCCTGTGGTTTGAAAGACAATTGAACCGCTTTACCGTTTGGATGACTGACATCCTGAAATGGGCGCTGGGACATAAAGCTATTACAGTACTGATTGCGGTAGGTTTGCTGATTGCTTCCTTTATGTTGATTGGTAAAGGATATATCGGTGGAGAGTTTATTCCGAAAGGCGACCGCGGACAATTCATTGTGATGCTGGAAATGCCGAAAGATGCCTCTGTACAGCAATCCAACCAGGCTACCCGCAAGGTGGAAGAGTACCTGAATAAAAAGCCGGAAATAACCCGTTTGATCACGACGGTAGGTCAGACCAGTGAAGATGGTTTTGGTACCTCACAATCTACTGCCTATAAAGCCGAAATCACGGTGATGATGGTAGATCCGAAACACCGTAAAGATGCTTCTGATATTTATGCCGCCAAGGTGAAAAAAGAACTGAAAGCAATTTTACCAGGTGTGAAGGTGAAAACAACGGATGTGAGTATCCTTGGTACGGCTGAAAGGGCGCCGGTAGAACTGATCGTAATGGGTACGGAACTGGACAGTGTGATGGCTTTTGCCAACCGGGCCAAGGATACCCTGAAATCAGTGAGTGGTGCTACAGAGGTGAAATTATCTGTGGAAAACGGTAACCCTGAAATCAACGTACAGGTAGACCGGGATAAAATGTCTGCCTTAGGGTTAACCCTCGATCAGGTGGGTGGTACCATGCAAACCGCTTTCAGTGGTACAGCAGATGACTCTAAAGTAAAATTCCGTCAGGGAGATTATGAATATGATATCAACATCCGCTTTGATGATTTCAACAGAAAAAATCTCCAGGATGTATCCGATATCCAGTTTATTAATGATAAAGGCCAGCTGATTAAGTTAGCGCAGTTTGCTGCGGTAACAGAAGGCTCCGGCCCCAGCCACCTGGAAAGAAGGGATAAAAATACCTCTGTGTCCGTACAGGCACAGGTAATGGGACGTCCTTCCGGTACCGTCACCCAGGAGTTTGCAGCCAAACTGGCCAAAATGGAGAAACCAACCGGCATCAGCTTCCTCTTTGGTGGTGACGCAGAAAACCAGGGCGACTCCTTTGGTACGATGGGTGCAGCTTTGCTGATATCTATTGTACTGGTGTATCTGATCATGGTGGCGCTGTACGACAACTACATTTATCCTTTTGTGGTATTGTTCTCTATTCCGTTGGCGATCATTGGTGCTTTACTGGCACTGGCACTGACCAACAATACGCTGAACATCTTTACCATATTGGGTATGATCATGCTGATCGGGCTGGTGGCCAAAAATGCGATCATCCTGGTGGACTTTACCAACCAGATGAAAGAGCAGGGCCAAAGCACCTATGAGGCGCTGATACACGCCAACAATGCGCGTTTACGTCCGATTCTCATGACTACGATTGCGATGGTGATTGGTATGTTGCCGATTGCGATGGCCACCGGTGGGGTAGCTTCTACCAAGAACGGTCTGGCCTGGGTAATTATCGGTGGTCTGATCAGTTCCATGTTCCTGACCCTGATAGTGGTACCGGTGATTTATTATGCAGTAGATAAGGTGATGGCGAAATTCGGCATCGGTAAATTATCTGCCAAACGATATATCAGACAACGGATGGTTGCTTCTTATGAAGAAGTGCCGTTAAATGAAATACATGTTAATTAAGATAATAAAGAAGTGTTACTAACAGTGTAACAGTTGTAGGTTTATAAAATGGCTGGAGTATTCATACTCCGGCTTTTTTTATGCCCTTCCTATTCTGTCAGCGCTTTGGTGCCCCGCAGTTCCTTGGGAGCGTATCCGAAATGATTTTTGAAGGCATTGGTGAAGTTGGAGGCATTGGAATAACCTACCTGTTCTGCGATATCACTGATTTTTTCTTTGGTATGCAGCAGACTGATTTTAGCTTTTTCCATCCGCAGGCCCTGCATATATTCAAAGATGGTGGTACCAAACAGTTGCTTGAAACCATTTTTAAGTTTAAAGTCATTGATGCCTACTTTATGCGCCAGTTCAATAATGGAGCAGGGAGCATGCAGGTTGCTGGCAATATGTTCCCGTGCATGGTGAATGCAGGAGATGTCGTGACTTTTCAGCTGGAGGTGATTGGTTTTTTTGCCGATATGGTGCATACATTCGGCCAGGTCTATCTGCATAGACAGCAGTTCCATCACTTTCGCCTCTATGTATAGTTGCCGGATACCCGGTGCATAGGAAAAATTATGGATGTCGTTGATGATGCTGTGCATCACCGGTGTAATGGGCATATACCGGGGAAACAGCTGGGCCGGTATGCCCTTGGACACTTTATGCAGAAAGCCATCCAGTACCTTGCTTTGGCCGTACCACTGAAAAATGAAGTCTGGTGTTACATGAATGTCGAAAGAGCGGAAGTGTTGCTGTCCGGCCAGTTTAGACTGTCCTTCATAACCGGGGTAATACAGCAGGTTATGGTGCATACTCATGGCGGTCAGCTCCTGTTGCCCGGTTTCACCGAAGGTGATGGGCGCAGCAAAGTTAAACTGCATCTCGATACTTACGAGATCGCTCACGGTTTTCAACACCAGGTCCTGGGTGGTCTGGGTATGTCCGCTGAGCAGCTCAAAGTGGCGATAGGCAGTATGTGTATAATTCATGACGCCTCCCGGCAGCCGGATAATGCTGGTGGTTTCCTGCATCTCCTTATTGGCACGGGTGTCAGAAGACATACATTGTAATACCTCTGCTGTTGTAAGGGTGATTTCCATTATACAAGTATTGCTAAGTACAGGGCTTTTCGGGTGTTCCTGACAGCTTGTTTGATCAAAATATCCCGGATTCACAAAAAAAGGCTCCTTTATTCACAAGCATATTTCCGGTAGTGTGCCAGATCTTTGCCGCCGTAAAATAATTCATAAAATGCTGCCTGACAGTCATGGGAATATCAGTTCTTTCAGGAAGGGCGGTATAAGCCCCTTGCAATTCCCGGCAGCATATGGATACAAACTATGCGGCTATGATACGAAATCTTTACCTACTAACGCTTTTACTTGTTATAAGTAGCGCCCTCTCCCTCTCCGCCCAGGATAATAAAAAACATACCGGTATCATCCGGGGAACCATTACCACCAGCGACAGCAAGCCTGCTGCCATGGTAGTAGTAGCCCTTTCCAGTTCCAACAAAACGGGATTAACGGATGAAGCAGGGAAGTATGAATTTTCCAACCTGCCTACCGGCGCCTATAAAATTAAAGTGTCTTTACTTGGTTACCAGGATATTATCAAATCCGTAACGGTAGACAATAATACACCGGCCGTACAGGATTTTGAGCTGAGTATGCAGATCAATGAACTGAATGAAATTATTGTTGCTTCCCGGAACAACCGGTTCGACAAAAAACATTTATCCTCTACCCTACGTCTGCAGCAGCCGTTGCTGGAAATTCCCCAGAATATTCAGGTGGTATCCGGTAACCTGCTGGCAGAACAACAGCTGTTTAACGTGTCTGAAGGCGTAGGCCGCAACGTGAGTGGCGTACGTACCCTCATGCACCAGGAAACCTATGCTTCTGTATATATCCGTGGTTTTGATGCCAGTGGTATGCGGAACGGGATGAGTGTGAATGGTTATTTTGGCCCGCTGAAAGAAGATATGTCTTATGTAGACAGAGTAGAATTTGTAAAGGGACCTGCCGGTTTTATGATGGGAAATACCCAGCCAGGTGGTTTCTACAACATCGTTACCAAAAAACCTACCGGTATCAGTCAGTCTGCTGCCCGTCTTACCCTGGGTAGTTTTAATACCTATCGTGCAGAGGCAGATGTAGATGGTCGTTTTAAGAAAGATGGCCGTTTGCTGTATCGCGTGAATGTAATGGGACAGAAAAAAGATTCCTGGACCAAGTATGCCTTTAACAACGGGTTTGCTTTTGTACCTACCTTAAAATATTTGGTAGATGATAAAACTTCTGTGACATTGGAATACCAATACCAGTTTTCCGAATTTTCCGGTTTTGCTTCCTATATCTATTCCATGAACGGATTTAAGGACATGCCGCGGAATATGACCTACAATGATCCTTCCATCAATCCTACCCGGGTACATGACCAAAGCGTTTTTGCTACGGTAGAACATAACATTGATGAAAACTGGAAAATCACCGGCCAGGCGGCTTACCTGAATTATGATATGCAGGGACAAAGTCTTTATTCTGTGTATAACTCCCTGGATAAAGAGGGTAACATGCGCAGAAATATTTCTGTAAATGATGCGGTGAATACTGCCAAACTGGGACAGGCTTTCATCAACGGTAAATTCACTACCGGTAGCGTTACCCACCGGGTATTGGCCGGCGTGGACCTGGGACAAAAAGAATATATCGCCGACTGGTCTGCGCTGAAAGACACAGCTGGTTTATCTTTCAATGTCTTCAAACCTGTTTACGGCAAGCTGAAACCATCCGATATTCCACAACCCGACAGAAGCCGCAGCCTGCGGGAACGTGCGGCGGGTCCTTCCGGTGCCAAAGGCGGTTATTCCTATAACGCAGTATATATCCAGGAAGAAGTAGGATTGCTCGATAATAAAATCCGCGTGAGTGTGGGTGGCCGTTATACCAATACCACCAAACTGGATGCGTTGGGGAATGATGAAAACAACCACGCTTTCACCCCACGGGTAGGCGTAAACGTAAATGTGACTAAAAACATGACTGTGTATGCCTTGTATGACCAGTCGTTCATTGAGCAAACAGGGCTGCTGGTAGGTGGCGGTGTGGCTAAACCTTCCAAAGGTACCAATAAGGAAATCGGCTGGAAAAGCGAGTGGGCGGATGGCCGCTGGTCTGCTACCGTAGCTGCTTACGATATCACTAAAACCAACATCCTGGCTTCTGCCGGTCCTGATTTCCCGGGTCTGTCCATTATGTCCGGTGAAGCACGTTCAAGAGGTATTGAGCTGGATCTGAAAGGAGAAATACTGCCTAACCTGAATGTGATCCTGAACTATGCCTACATGGATGCGAAAGTGACCAAAGATGCGAAACCACAGAATGTAGGCGCTGCCTTGCCAGGTACTGCCAAACATAACACCAACGGATGGGCAACCTATCGCATTGCTACAGGTAAACTGCAAGGCCTTGGTTTCTCCCTCGGTTATTCCTTCCAGGACGACCGCGCTGCCTGGCCTACTGTCACCACCAGCTTACCGGATGCATATTTCTCACTGGATGCAGGTGTATCTTACACGCAAAACAAATTCAGTGTAAACCTGCTGTTCAACAACCTGACAGATAAAGAGAACTACACCGGTTTCTATCCAGGGGCCTGGGGGTATAAACACTACGGTTATCAGTATATGACACCACGTAGTTTTAAACTGTCTTTCGGTTACAAGTTTTAACAACTGTTCATATCAATAAAATGTTTCCGGCCCCTTTTATATGGCATCTTGCCATATAAAAGGGGCCGGGGCTGTTTGAGGACCGTATTATTTTCTGATCAGCAGTAAGGTATGTGACACCGGGAAGTCGATGACTTCCGGTGTATTGTTTTCGTTTAGCCGCAACAGTTGCACTTTCCCTTCGAGCCTGTTTTTTACAATCCATTCGTTGCGGTAGGTGTGGGAGAGATTGTCCAGTCGCAGGCCTGCAGCTTCCAGCGCGGCTTTCCAGTCGCTATAACTCCAGAAGCAGAACATTTCATGCATTTCACTGAGCCAGTTGTCGTGATAGTCCTTTTTAAACAGGAATTCACAGGCGTTTTGCATAGACAGCTGGCAGTAGGTAGTACCGGCTATTTCTACCCAGGTATGGGGCAGCTGAAATCCTTCGTGATGGCGGAAGTCGGCTGCAAACCGGGTAAACAGCGCCCGGGTAGATAATTTACCAAGATATTGGGCCAGTTCATGCGTATCGGTGCTGGCCGGCGCTGGTAAATCATTTTCCCCGTCTGTATCATTCAGCCATAAGAGGATGGTTTCGGCTTTATTCTCCGGTCCTATTACATCCCGGTTGATCCATACACCACCAGGCATCAGCTCCTGATAACGGTTGCGGATAAACGCTACCAGGTCATCTATACTGCCATAAGACGCTATTTCGTGGGTGAGGGAAGAGGTATGAATGGTTTGCATGCTGCCGGGTTCAAACACCAGGCTGGTAACGGCATTTTTCTGGGAGAAGAAAACTGACGGGTTGGCAAATTCTCCGTTGTGCTTGCGTTGCAGGCAAATATCATACAGGTGGCGGGATACCTCAATACCATAAAAATCACACTCGTGCAGGCGATCGTCGCTGCAAGCCATTTTAATCCAGGAGCCGGCAGCACAGCCAATGTCGCCGATGTTCCCGGGTTGTATATACGGAGCTGTTTCGCGGTATTTAAGGGCCGCTATATCGTCCATTTGTTTTACATATACCTGGTAGTCGCGGGTGGCGGTAAGGTCGCCGTCTGCGCCTATAATCGGGTCTTTAAGGATATGTTGTACCTTCTCTCCCACCTGGTACAGCGACCATATTTTGAAACAGGCCGGATGCATCAGGTCGAGGATGGTTTTGTTTTTACGCCATGCTTCGGTTTGTGCCACCAGTTTTACTACATCCCACGGCATGGGCTGTGTAAACTGTGCGGTAACCGGGTCCCACTCTGCCGGCAATACCCGGAAGCCGTGCCGGAGGTACATCTCCTTGACGCCGGTGGAGCAGATTACGATGGTATTATCCGGCGTCAGCTGGTGGATACCTTCGCTGGAATGCCGGATGGTTTTGAGGGTATAATCCGCAAAATCCGGAATCATGCCGGCATCATCTATCCCATATACAAATGCCGGTACGTCCAGGGAGTGGGAAAACTCCTGGATGATCATGGCGCGGAGATAAAAGGGTACCGGATTACGTTTCGTGCCCAGGTGGTTGGCAGAAGTAACCGCGAAGATAATACCGGTAATATCAGCAGTGGGTAACGGCGTCCCATATACGTCTGGTTCGTCTTCCAGTTTACACTTGATCAGCCGGTTCAGGTATTTGAACTGGAAGTCGGTGAGTAAGTGATGACGACCGGGAATAAGTAAATACATACCATGAAATTAAACAAAGCAGCGGGATTACAAAGTGGTAGCTACTACCAGGAAAACCTCCGGAACAAGGGAGCTGCCGGAGGTAAAGGGGAAAACAGAACGGAGGAAACGAATAATTTATAGTGCGGCTGCTTCTCGGATAGCCTGGAAGGTATAGTCTTTGGTGACTACGCCGTTTTCGAAAACGGTTTGTAATAAGTCATCCTGCGTAGGTGCTTCGGTGGCCCCTACCGTAGTGAGCTGGCCATTATCGTTGATCAGCTTTAATTTACCGGCTTTTGATTTCTTGAAAGAGGTGCGGAGATGGCCGTTGGCATCCAGTTCCACCGGCATTTTCTGCACATTAACGGGTTCGTCGTTGACCGTGGCGAAGGCGCATTTGAGCGCAAATTCCTGTGTGTCGCGGTTGACCCGCTGGAGGAGTGCGCCACCCATGCCCAGTACCAGGTTTTCTGCACTGATGCCGGCTTTTTTGAGCGCTTCATAGATACCGGGAATAGAAGCATAGCTGATACCGTCGCCCTGTATCACTCTCACCTGTGGCGGTAATACTTTAAATCCTTTTTCGTTGATGGTATAACCGAATTTGTTCAGCAGTATGTCAAATACCCGGAGGAGGGTTTGTACCGGATCGCCGCTGTCGGGGCGGATTACGAGGGTACCGTTTCTGCTGAGGATCTGTTCTTTCAGTTCGGTGCCCCAGTATTCTTCACAGGCGCGGAAGATATTGTAGGAGTCGGATACGCAGGCAATGGTACCGGTGGGGAAAGTATCGAGGATGTGTTTGAAGATTTCCTTTTCGCCGGGTTCTCCCAGCAAGGTACAGATAGAGTGTTCTGTAGCGGGAATAGACAGGCCCGGTGCAGTAGGTGCGTGATAATATCTTTTAGCGAAAACAGATCCGGGGATGGTATCGCTGCCGGAGAAGTTGACCAGGTGGGCGCTGCCGCCGAGGCCGGCACTTTCTACTGAGCTGGCGCCCCGGAAGCCGAAATCGTTGAGTACAAAGTCGATACCAGCAAACGCAGCTTCACTGGCGGTATCATCATAGTATTGTTTCACCACCTTTTTAATTTCCCGGGATACCGTAGCTACTGTGCAGGGGTACCATACCTGCATCAGCAGGGTTTCCAGGAAGTTGGTGAGCCAGTAGCAGGCGGGATCTGTATTTTCAATGGTCATCAGCACATTTCGTACAGGCACTACCGTGCCTTCTGGTACTGCTTTGATACGGATAGGTAATTTCCCGCCGTGTTTTTCGATGATATATTCAAAGCGGCTGCGGTCGAATACATCGTTTCTGCCAAATACTTCCAGCAGGGTAGTTTCCGCTTCGTCCAGCTTTTCTTTGGTGAATACTACGCCTTCGAGGTATTCTTTGATAAAGTATTGTAATCCGAAGAAGACAGTTTCGTCAAATTTGCCGCCCCGGCTTTCCAGATAAGAGTAGATGAATTGTGTACCGGGAATGTACAGTTTGTGGTGAGAGTATTTGTAAGCGTCGGCGAGGAGGATCAGATTTTCTTTAGTCATATCACCATGTTTTAATCTTAGTAAGCATATTTTTCTGACAGTTTTTCCAGCAAGGGGATGTGTGTATCTACGATGTTACCCTGGCGGATTAATTCCGGTATATCCTTTACCGTTATCCATTGTATGTCCGCCAGGTCGTCGCCGGCGGCCGGTGTGCCTTCCAGCAGATCGGTGCTGAATAAGGTGGTAATGATTTTATTGGTTTCGGTGCGGTAGCGCCAGTCGTTGACCCGTAAAGATGTTACGTAGGTCATGGGACCGGTGGTAACGGCGCCGCATTCTTCCTGCAGTTCACGGGCTGCCGCTGCTTCGTAGTTGTCATCTGTAGGATCAGAGAAGCCGCCGGGCAGGCGCCAGGCTGTTTCATTGGGCTTGCGGCCCAGGAGCAGCTCCTGCTTGTCGTTGCGGAACAGGGCAATATCTACTGTGGCGTATACCGCGGGGAAAAGATTATAGGTGTTGTAGATGATGCCGGCGCGAAACTCTTCTGTATCAAATACTTTATCGGAGACGGCTTCGCGGAGGGCGGTGGCGTTGTAATCTTTTACCGGCGCCAGAGAGGCGGTGGTGTAACGGCCACTGTAGGTGTCCATGAAGCTGTCGCGGCTGCCGTATAATACAAAGGTTTCGTGGGGGAAGTTGGTGTGCAGCAGTTCATCCAGTTTCTGTGACCATACCTGGTCGCTTTTCTGATCGCTGAGTGGCAGTACGATGATCTCCGGGAATAACTGTTTGATCATGCGTTCGCGGGTGTAGAAGTCCAGCGGATTTTTACGGCTGCCTCTCACCGGGCTTACGCCCAGGATGATCAGTACCCGGTTGTGTTTTTGCTGTACCTGCCGGATGATTTCCAGGTGCCCTTCATGTAGAGAGGGTGTTTGAAACCGGGCTATAATAACTCCTGTGGGCTTTGTGTTTTGCATTTCCGAGCTATTTTGTGTAATTGTTACACAAATATAGAAGACGATTTTATATTCACAAAATATTTTTTGTAAAAAATACACAAAATATAAAATGACAACCGGGATCTATATATGTTACCGCTACATCCTGCAGTTGTAATCCGCAGGGGTATTATATTTCAAAAGCTATTCCGTCTTTTTTCAATTGAAAGTACCGGGCCTCATCGAAACTGAACAACTTGGCCGGTCTGCCTTGTGACACTTGTTTTTGTTTTTCGTTGTGTGCAATGAGGATACCCAGGTGATTGATCTTCTTTTGGAAGTTACGGCGATCGATGGATCTGTCCAGTAATGTTTCGTATAATTTTTCCAGGTCGGCAATCGGGAATTTCTTATCCAGCAGTTCGAAGCCTATCGGTTCGTACCGGATTTTATTGCGGAGCCGTTGTACGGCGATATCGATAATGGCGGCGTGGTCGAAGGCCAGATCGGGCAGGTCCTTGATATTGAACCAGGAAGCATCTTCTGCATCGGAGCTGGCGGCCAGTTTGAAGTTGGTGGGATTTACCAGGCCAAAGTAGGCGATGGATACCACCCGGCCCCGTGGATCGCGGCCGGGCAAACCAAAGGTATACAGTTGTTCCAGGTAATTGATATTGACACCGGCTTCTGTGAGCAGTTCGCGGGTAACGGCAGCTTCCAGGGTTTCTTCATCCAGCACAAAACCGCCGGGCAGTGCCCAGCTGTGAAGAAAAGGTGGAATGGTACGCTTGATCAGCAGTACTACAATACCTTCCCTGGGAATATATCCGAATACCACCGCGTCTACGGTTAACCTGATGTTTTGTTTTATTGGCAAACTGTTATTGGATTATTGGGCTTGAATGTATTGTGTAACCTGACTGGTGCCTTTGTGTAAATTTATGAACAAAGGATTTTTCTGCGGATCGAATACAATAATGGTATTCAGTTCCCAGGCGTCCTGCGGAGTGGGCAGTTCAATGAGTACTTCCTGTCCGTTGGCGCGGTGGAACAGCAGGCTGTCTTTCCCGGCTATATGGGCTTTGAACTGGTGTTGATCCAGGTAGTCCATCATTTCTTTGCGCAGTTGCAGCACGGAATCCATGAGCGGGCCCGGCGCCGGTTTAAATTCCCGGTATACATAACATTTTTCTGAGATTACCTCGTAGGCTGATTTATCCGTATGCTGGCCGTCATTACGGGTAGGGTTACACGCGAATAACAGGCAGCTGATGGTAAAGAGCGATAATATTTTTTTCATAATTCGGTACTTTAAGGTTCATAACAATCATAATTGCGCTGCCGGTAGATCTTCCCATCCCGGAACTCAATGATGGTGCAGATAAAAGCCTTCATGATCTGCCCTCTCCGGAACCGGCCGGCATCTACTCTGATTTCGCCGGTCCATCTGGCTTCCACTACCAGCGTCTGACCGGTTTGCAGTGCTTTCTGCACGCTGAATTGCTGTGATTTGAGCATCAGTTTATTGGTAGTCATGCTTTCCAGCATGTTATCAAAATTCCGCTGTTTAATATCATTCGAAAGCTGATTTGGATAGGCTGTCTGAATAATATCCGGGTGAAAAATCCCCGCAAATTCATCAGGGTCTGTTGAAAAGTTTTCCAACAGTTGAAAATACCGGTATACTAGCGCCAGTTTTTCGTCCATTTACAGGGATAGATTGAAATAAAATTACCAATGAAGAAGGGTGCAGATACCAGTGAATAACGGATTTTCCGGTAGACATGCACGGCTTCAGTTACGCGAAAATATACAATTCGCTTTTATTCGTAATTATTTCCTGGCGGTT
Organism: Chitinophaga nivalis; assembly: GCF_025989125.1. NCBI lineage: Bacteria > Pseudomonadati > Bacteroidota > Chitinophagia > Chitinophagales > Chitinophagaceae > Chitinophaga > Chitinophaga nivalis. The sequence goes on from NZ_JAPDNR010000001.1 coordinate 908,460, forward strand.
ACCTGCGGTTCGCGGGTACTGGAGAAGACGAGTTTTTCCTGGTTATTGGTTTTACTGACAATATCACAGATGAGTTTTACGATGCTGAGCGTGCCTTCATAATTAATGGTATCGGCACTGTCGCCGGTTTGCCGGCTGTCGCTATGGTTGCCCGTGAAGAAATAGAGCACGGGAATATTTTTCCGGTAGAAAGAAGTATGGTCGGAAGGCCCTACCCCGCTGGAATCGTAAACCAGATGGGTGGCTTTGTCGGTAACTGCCGTGAGGATGCCGGGCCATCCCGGTGAGGTGCCGATGCCGCCGATTTGCAGTCCTTTGGCATTATCCAGCCGTCCTATCATGTCCATATTGATCATATAGTTGATCGTGGAGAGATCCAGGTTTTGCCGGCTGGTAAAGTATTTGGAGCCGAAGAGTCCCTGTTCGTTGCCGGAGAAGGCTACAAAAATATAATTGTTGTGCTGGAGGCGGGCGGATTTCAGGAAGCGGGCAATTTCCAGCATGGCGGCAATGCCACTGGCATTGTCGTTGGCGCCGGGATGCAGGGTTTTGGTAGCGGCATGGGTCTCTTCCCCGAACCCGAGGTGGTCATAATGCGCACCGATCACGACGGTTTTAGGCGCTTTATTATCGAGATAGCCAACTACGTTGGTGCCTGTACGTTTTACCTGGTTGAAGGCCAGCTGTATATTGATCTGGAAGCTGCTGGCTTCTTCATCGTCCAGTTTCTTGCTGATGGCCTGATCGGCCCATACCGCGGGTATGCCGGTGGGTGGCAGGTTGTGATCGAGCCATTGTAATACGGTGGCAGCAGATTCTTTACCATTATAGAAGATCACCCCGGTGGCGCCTGATTTTTCCGCGATCTGCGTTTGTTTCAGGTATTCTTCCAGCATGCTTTTCTTGTTATCTATATCCAGTTCGGCGATGTTGACCAGCCAGATATTGTCGGGTTCATTGACATGCGGGAGTACTTCACCTTTGGCAGATCCGGCGGCGCTAAAGGGCAGCGGTATATATTGACTGCCCAGGGTAAGTGGTACCTGGTTGAGCGTGAAGGAGCAGGATGCAGCAGGTTCGCGGCTTTCCCTGATCAGGAATGGCTGTAAAAAATCATTATCTCCCTTAGGAGTTAATCCCAGCTGCTGCATCTGGGTAGCAATGTAAGCCGCTGCCAGCTGTTCACCGGGAGCGCCGCTACGACGGCCTTCCAGTTTATCGCTGCTCAGATAACTGACATGCAGTTGCAGGTTACTAAGGATCTTGCGATCATTTTTTTTCTGTGCACTTACGTACATGGTACTAACTACCAAGGGTAATAGCCAGGTTATCTTTTTCACAGCAATCTTTTTTGGGTCCTGGTGCAAAATTACGGATTAAGGGCAATGAAATGACGGAGTTGAACCGCAAAATTTCCAGGATGGTATTGTATTTCAGGTATTCTTAATATATCAATCGTCTGCCATCCGTCATTCATCCGGGGTAATTCATCTTTCCTAAGATCCAAAATGCTATTTTTGCCCCGTTTTAAAATCAAAGTATGAAAAACACGCCTTTTACGGAGAAACACATTGCGCTGGGCGCAAAGATGGCAGCCTTTGCGGGTTACAACATGCCCATATCTTATACTGGTATTAATGATGAGCACCAGGCGGTGCGTACAAACGCCGGTGTGTTTGATGTAAGTCACATGGGTGAATTTATATTAAAAGGCGAACACGCCCTGGACCTGATTCAGCGTGTAACCAGCAATGATGCTTCCAAGCTGACTGCCGGCAAAGCCCAATACAGCTGCTTACCTAACAAGGAAGGTGGTATTGTGGATGACCTGTTGGTATATTGCATCGAAGAAAATAAAGTATACATGTTGGTGGTAAACGCCAGCAATATTGAAAAAGACTGGAACTGGATCAGCGAACACAACACACAGGGTGTGGAAATGCACGACATCTCCGACAAAACCTGTCTGTTAGCTATCCAGGGCCCTAACGCTACCAGCATTCTGCAGCCACTGACAGAAGTAGACCTGGTAAACCTGAAATACTACACTTTCGCCAAAGGCGTTTTTGCTGGTGTTCCCAATGTTATCATCAGTGCAACAGGTTATACCGGTGCCGGTGGTATTGAAATTTATTTTGAAGATATCGACGGCGCTGCCGACAAAATCTGGACCGCTATTTTTGAAGCGGGTGCTCCTAAAGGCCTGAAACCAATCGGACTGGGTGCACGTGATACCCTGCGCCTGGAAATGGGATTCTGCCTGTATGGTAATGACATTGATGACCGCACCTCCCCGCTGGAAGCAGGTTTGGGATGGATTACCAAATTCACTAAACCATTTACCTCCAGTGAACTTTTTGCTAAACAAAAAGCGGAAGGTGTCAGCCAGAAACTGGTAGGCTTTGAAATGGTGGATAAAGGTATTCCCCGTCATGACTACGAAATCAAAGATGCTGCCGGTAATGTGATTGGCCGTGTTACTTCCGGTACTCAATCCCCTTCTATGCAGAAAGCGATTGGTTTAGGCTATGTAAAAACACCATTTGCTGCACAGGATACAGAAATCTTTATTGCCGTAAGAGACAAGTCACTGAAGGCTAAAGTCGTGAAAGTGCCTTTCCTGAGCTAGGAATAGCCGGTTAAAGTTATTAATTTCGTGAGCGGGTAACGTCACACCACAGCGCCGGAAAGCAGGATTAATTTACTGAACCCTGCATCCCGGCGCTGTATTTAAAACATCCCGGCCTGAAATTATTATATTTATTGCCATATCTATGCCTACTATTCATTTAACTACCGTGATCCATGCTCCGCTCGAAAGGGTTTATGACCTGAGCCGGAGTATCACCCTGCACAAGCGCAGTATGACGCATTTGCAGGAAGACGCCATCAAAGGACGTACGACCGGACTGATATTGCTGAACGAAACAGTTACCTGGCGGGCAAAGCACCTGGGTAAGATGCGGGAGCTGACCACCAAAATTACGGCGATGCAGCCTTTGGAATTTTTCAGTGATGAAATGACCGCCGGCGATTTTACCCACCTGAAACATGCACACTATTTCAAAGAAATAGGGAATGGTACTGTAATGATCGATATTATGGATTTTGGCACCCCTTATGGCTGGATGGGACGCGTATTTGAAAAGATTTATCTGAATAGGTATATGACAAAACTCCTGCAGCTACGTAATCGTGCGATCAAGGATTATGCAGAGAGCGATAAATGGAGAGTAATCCTTGAGTAATGTTTAAAACAACTGAATGACAGCAACTAACAAACCGGGCCTGGAAGTATGCTTATCCCCGGCTTTATTACATTTGTTTGATGTAAAGAACAGCATTGTAGTGATTATCGATGTGTTGCGCGCTACCTCTACTATTTGTACAGCCTTGTACAATGGCGCCAGCAGGGTAATCCCCGTATCAAGTGTGGAAGAATGTGTGCATATCGGCCGTGCCATTGATGGCATTACTGCCGGAGAACGCGATGGTAAAGTAGCGGAAGGACTGGTACACGGTAACTCCCCTTTTGAGTATCCACGCGACTTCATTGAAAACAAAACACTGGTATTAACTACCACCAACGGCACCAAACTGCTGCACATGGCGAAAGATGCCATCCAGATTATCACCGGCTCTTTTCCGAATATCAGTGCAGTATGTGATTACCTGATTGCACAGAATAAAAATGTAATACTGGGATGTGCTGCCTGGAAAGACCGGGTGAATATGGAAGATACCCTGTTTGCCGGAGCCGTGGTAAACCGCATCAAAGCGCATTTTGAAGTGAACTGCGATTCTGCTGTACTGGCAGAAAGCATGTACCAGGCTGCTCAGCCGGACCTGATTGGTTTTATGAAACAGGCTTCGCATTACCGCCGCCTGGCCAATTACGGACTGGAAAAAGATATTGCTTATTGTCTGACACCGGATGGCGCCAACGTGTTACCGTTGTTTAAAGACGGAGAGCTGATCGCCGGATAAACCGGATATCATCTCCCTAAAAAAATGTCTTACACCGGATGATATATCATCCGGTGTAAGACATTTTTTATTTTCAGGCTTTGACAGGAGCCACCTTGCCTTCGCCGATGATGAAATACAGGGATACAATGCCCATCGCCAGCGGATAGGATATTTCCGCGAAAGGTGCACCGCTGGTAATTTTAAATGCTGTGGCTACTACCATGGTCATCAGCAACGCCAATGCTGCCGGACGTACCAGCAAACCGGTGACCAGTGCAATACCTCCCAGCAGTTCTGTCAGCGATGCCAGGAACCCCCAGAAGGCCGGCCAGACAGTGATACCGAATGTTTGCAGGGTACCACCCAGGAATGCCCATGTAGCGGGGCCTCCCGCCAGTTTCATGATACCAAAGATGATAAATAATACGCCAATGCCTATACGTAATACTAAAGTAGCTGTGGTTTGATTGTTATTTTTCATATTGTGTGTTTGATAGCGCAAAATTAGTATCGGCCAGGGATACTGCCGATGGATAAAAAGTTGTTTGTGTTGTACATTTTTACACTTGTTGCTCCTGCTCCCGGAATTGTTGCGGAGAAAGGCCGGCGTTTTTCTTGAAGAAGCGCGTGAAGTAAGCGGGATCTTCAAACCCGATGCGATAGCCTACCTCTTTGATGCTCAGGTCATGCAGGAACAATAGCCGCCGGGCCTCCAGCAGCAGGCGGTCCCGGATAAATACGCCGGCAGTTTTACCGGTTAGTTTACGGGAAAGGGCATTGAGTTGCCGTGGGGTGATAAACAATTTGGCGGCGTAGTCCTGTACTTCATGAAGTGTGGTGAAATGCGTTTCCAGCAATTGTTTGAACTCCCGGAACTGCGATTGCTGCCAGCCGGGTTGCAGGTGTGTTTCCTCTAACTGCTGCCGGCGTATGCGGAGAATCTCCATCAGTATAACACGGATATACGAAAACAGGATATCCGGATTATCGGCGGTCGTGTGGTTGTATTCTTCCAGGGCTACTTCCAGCAGGGTGGATAGCCGGTTGTATTCTGCTGGCTGCAGGCTGATAACCGGATATGCCTGGAGGTTATCGAACAGAAAATGGGCGTAGAGCTGACTGTCGGGATCGTTGCCGCTGCTGAAAAAGGCAGCATTAAACTTAATGGAGTAGCCATCAGCGCCTTTTTCCCGCCGCAGTTCATGTACCTGTTCGGGAGACAATAAAAATACAGCGGACCCTTTAAATGGATAAGGGGTGAAGTCCACGAAATGAATGCCTTCATTTTCCCGGACCAGGGTGATTTCGTAATATTCGTGTCTGTGTGGGTATTGCCGGGGTAATATCCGGCCCCGGTCATTGGATTTCGCGATTAAAACGTCTGACAGTTTCGGTAGTTGCACCGAAACGCCATCCGTAATTTTGTGTGACTGGATACGTTTTTGCTGCATGCACAAATGTACAAGTAATTCTGCAGTATATCCATTGCGCAAAGGCCGGCAGCAGCGGACCTTTGTGTGCTGAAATCAATAATTATGTCTACCGATAACAGCAGAAGAAACTGGCTTAAACAAAGTGGTCTGGCAGCAATGGGACTGCCTCTTTTATTCGGAAATCCATCTATTTTAGCGGAGCATACCTCCACCCATAAAACCGGATCTATGAAACACTATCTGTGTACTACCTGCGGGATACAGTACAATGCATCTGAAACGGCACCCGCCCACTGTCCTGTATGTGAAGATGAGCGGCAGTATGTAAACCCGGCCGGACAAAGCTGGACAACACTGGAAGCCGTTCAGCAAACACATAGGAACGTGATAGAAATGGTAGCGCCCAATCTGTACGCTATCTATACCACGCCCGAATTTGCCATCGGCCAGCGGGCGCACTTGCTGATCACGCCCGGTGGAAATATCCTATGGGATTGTGTGGCCAACCTGGACGCCTCTACGATTAATATCATACAACACCTGGGGGGTATCAAAGCTATCGCCCTCTCCCACCCGCATTATTTTTCCACCATTGTAGAATGGAGCCATGCATTTGGCCACATACCGGTGTATGTGCACCAGCGGGATGCAAAGTGGCTGGGACGGCAGGATGAGGTGATCCGGCTGTGGGACGGCCCGGAGCTGTCGTTATGGGATGGTATTAAGCTGGTACTGTGCGGCGGTCATTTCGATGGGGCCAATGTGCTGTATACGCCTGCCGGCAAAGGAAGCTTACTGGTAGGAGATGTCATCCAGGTTTCTTCCGACCGGAAAACCGTGTCTTTTATGTACAGCTATCCCAATAATATTCCGCTGTCATCCAAAGAAATCAACATCCTGTATGCGGCAGTACAACCGCTGGCCTACGATGCGATGTATGGCGCTTTTGGAAAATATATTAAAACCGGTGCACATGAGGCGGTGGATTTTTCTGTAAAAAGATACCTGCAACATATTCGCTGAATCGATTTAAATGATTGATAAACAAAGCGCTATATTCTTAATAAATTATTTTTAAAAATATGTTTTAGCGTGGGGTACTTTCAGCCATGGGACACGAAGGACGGAACCTTGGTACTTCATTTATCAGGTGTTCTGAATTAGAGATTTTCTGCTTACTTTTGTGGATTGCCTTTTTATCAGCTGTTAAAGTTTTTTGATATATTAGTAACCCTTTGTTGATAATAAAAGCAGGCAACAACGTATAGTATGTCGCTACCCCATTTGCTAAAATATGTTTACAACAACGGCACTGATGAAGTGATCCGCAGGGGGAAGCGTATATTTTCTGCCGGGGGTGTTGAACTCATTGAGGCAGACCCGGTACTGAAATCAGCTACCTTCCGCGTAAAGAGCGACACACATGCCAATTATTACCGTGTTTCCATCAATAAGTATGGAGAAACTACGGGCATGTCTATCCGCTGCCAGTGTCCTTACAACCTGGGAGATATTTGCAGACATGAGGCTGCCGCATTGTTTCAGCTGCAGGAGATGCTGGATAAGAACCATTTTGAGAGCTTTGATACACAGTTTGATCAGCAGCACACGCTGATTAAAATGAAATCTATTGACCTTAAAACCATAAAGCTGCTTACTTCCGGTATGATCTTTTCCAAAGCGGAAGAGATAGCCAAAAAACATACGGCCAAGGTAAAACAGGCAAAAGACGAAAAAGTAGAAGCTGTCCTGAAGCTGGAAGGCAAAGAATATCCCCTCATTATTCAACGCAATGAGGAACGTTTTTTTGATACCCATTGCACCTGTGATGAAACAGAACATGCGCTTTGTGTACATAAAACCGCTCTTTTTCTGCAGCTCCTGCATGAACACGGCGCTTTCTATTTCGATTCACTGCGTAACTGGGATAAAGAGAAAAACAAACTCCTCTCCCTGTATGGTTACTCGCTTTCCGATGATCTGAACGGAAAATTTGCCTTTTCCTATATGGATGGTAAACCTTTCCTGCGGGTACTGGATCCTTCGATCAAACGCGTGGATGGCGCTACTGCCGGCCGTCAGCCGGTGACTGCCCCGCCTCCGCCGGAAGAAACCATTACGGTTACCCAGCGACTGGCCGCCGTTTTTAACGCCAATGAATCGCTGTACCCTTATTTCAAAATCGACCTGGTAAGCGGAGAAGTGAATGAAGAGCAAAATGCCTTTGTATCACTGGCCAGCAAACTGGATCTGACTAAATACATCGATTTTTATCAGTATAAAGAGAAAGACCGGGAACTGATAGCGCCTATACGAAAATTACAAGGCGCCGAAGTGAGTAAATACCTCAGTAAAAACTCACCGTTCGCGGGCATCTGGGAGAATATCACGCATGAAAATGCGGAAGAACTGCCAACGGAAACGAAGGAACTCATGCTGGAGTACCTGCATCCCAAGCTGGCCAAGATTTTCCCGCAGCTGGCCGAACACGGATTGGTATTTACCCTGCCCAACCGGCAACCGTTCAAAACCAAACAACTGCAGTTGCTGCAGATTGGTGCGGAACGCTTGAAACTGATTATTAAAACCACTACCGGCAATACCCATGTGGACATTAACTGCTATGTTTCCATCGAAGGAGAAGAAGTAAATGTATCGCAGAATGAATGGGAAAGCCCGTTATTGTTCCTGTATCAGCAGGTGCTTTATTTGTTTGAAAGTCCGCAGGATGCCCTGCATGTGGAACTGTTCAGGCAAAACGGAAAACTGCGTATCCCCAACAAGGAATGGCCGGTATACCTGAAAGATTATTTACTGCCTTTAAGCAGGCAATACGATATCGCCTTTGATAAAGGGCTGCTGGCGGAAGTAGATGACATTATTCCGGAAAACAGGGTATACCTGAAAGAACTGGGAGAAACCTTCATCATACAGCCAGGATTTGCTTACCGTGGTCAGGAAGTAGAATGGAATGAAGAAAGCAGGATCACGGTACAGGAAGGGAATAAAGTGCTGATCATCCACAGAAATAAAGCAGCAGAAGAGGAGTTTGTCAATAAACTCCGTACCCTGCACACGAATTTCGCGCAGCACGATAACCACAACTATTTTTATCTGCGCGCCAAGGAAGCTTTGAAGAACAACTGGTTCTTCCTCTTCTTTGATGCCCTGAAAGAAATGGATGTGCGGATCTTCGGCTTTGAATCGCTGCGCAACTTCAAGTTCAGCTCTCACAAGCCGGTGACCAACCTGCAGATCAGCTCCGGTATCGATTGGTTTGATGCCCAGATAGAAGTGTTGTATGGCGATCAGAAGGTAAGCATCAAGGATATCAAACACGCGCTGGCCAATAAACAGAACTACGTGCAACTGGCAGATGGCTCTCTGGGCCTGCTGCCGGAAGAATGGCTGCGTAAATATTCCCTGCTGTTTAAAGTAGGTGAAGAAAAAGAAAAAGGGCTGAAACTCAGCAAATACAACTTCAGCGTTATCGATGAATTATATGAATTTATTGATGATGAAGCAGTCGTACTGGAGCTGGAACAAAAGCGCCGGAAATTGCTGCAGTTTGATGAGATCCGGAACATTGCCCTGCCACATAACCTGCAGGCAACCCTGCGTCCTTATCAGGAAAGTGGTTTCCAGTGGCTGAACTACCTCGATGATATCAAATGGGGTGGTATCCTGGCAGATGATATGGGTTTGGGTAAAACCATCCAGGCGCTCACTTTCATACAGTATTATAAAAACAAGAATGAAGGAAAATGTATGGCGCTCGTTGTGTGCCCTACTACCCTGATCTATAACTGGGAAAATGAGATCCGCAAGTTTACACCGGATATCAGACACCATATTCATCATGGGCCGGCCCGTCTGAAAAACTCAGAAGAGCTGGCGAAATTTGATGCCATCGTTACCACCTACGGCACCTTGCGCAGCGACATCCAGTTGCTGATGAAGCTGGAGTTTGACTATGTGATCCTGGATGAATCCCAGGCCATTAAAAACCCGCAATCCAAGGTAACGAAAGCTGCACAGCTGCTGAATACCAAAAACAGGCTGGCACTGAGTGGTACGCCCATGCAGAACAATACTTTTGATATTTATGCGCAGATGAACTTCCTGAATCCGGGAATGTTGGGTAGCGTGGACTTTTTCAGAAATGAATTTGCCACCCCTATCGATAAATTCCAGGATGAAGAAAGAAAAGAACACCTGCGTAAACTGATCTATCCGTTTATCCTGCGCCGTACCAAAGAACAGGTGGCCAAAGATTTACCGGATAAAATAGAAACCGTTATCTTCTGTGAGATGGATGCGGAACAGCGGCATATTTATGATGCCTACCGTAATACCTATCGCTCCAAGATCCTGGGTGTTATTGAAGATCAGGGTATGGAGCGCTCTCAGCTCACTATCTTGCAGGGCCTCATGAAGCTGCGCCAGATCTGCGATTCTCCGGCGATACTCAATGATACGGAACAATACCCCAATCATTCTGTAAAGCTGCATGAACTCACCCGTGAAATTGCGGAAAACATCGGCCACCATAAGGTGCTGGTATTCTCCCAGTTCCTGGGCATGCTGGGATTGATTCGTGATCGCCTGCAACACATGAAGATTCCGTATGAATATTTTGATGGCAGCACTTCCACGATGGACCGTGAAAAAGCCATTCAGAATTTCCAGAATAATGATGAGTGCCGGGTATTCCTGATTTCATTGAAAGCAGGGGGCGTCGGCTTGAACCTCACCGCTGCAGATTATGTATACATTGTAGATCCATGGTGGAATCCGGCGGTAGAACAACAGGCGATTGACCGTACACACCGTATCGGACAAACGAAGAATATCTTCGCATACCGGATGATCTGTAAAGATACTGTGGAAGAAAAAATTCTGCAGTTGCAGGAAAGAAAGAAATCACTGGTGAAAGAAATCATTTCCGATGACAGTGGCTTTGTGAAGAAGCTGACAAAAGAAGATGTATTGTATCTCTTTAGTTAGAGAGGATATAAAAAAGGAATGCCGTATCCGGGTTACTGGATACGGTATTTTTTTGTTCAACTTTTCGAGATTTATTTTTATATAATATGAAATGCGTTGTAATATATTAGTCTATATATTGTGCATTCATTTTATCCAAAAATATCTCTTACCTATGAAGTTGAATGGATTCAACAAAGTCCTGGCGGGCGCCGGGCTGGTAATTGTCATGGCGGGCTGCTCGTCTAAAAAAGACAATGTAACTGTTACAGAACCTACTACTGTAGAACAAGACAAGAAAAGCATCACTGACACCAGAAATCTGCTGTTTAACTGTGTGAAGAACATCAAAGACGGACAACTGATCCAATCTTTGATCAACACGGCCGGTTTAAAGAACGGTGACTTCGGAAATGAAGACTGGCTGAACAGCATTACGGATGCGCTGGACGTGTCCTTTAATTACTTTGAACTGGAAGAAGGCGGCCGTTTTAATTATGCCCGGTTTGCTGGTAACTATAACTGGGACGCCGCTACGAAAAAGTTTATCAAAACAGCCGCTGCTGACATCACCGTTAGTTTTCCATCTTCCCCTACCGGCACTACAAATAACTATGTAGTGAAAATGTCGACCTACAAAGACGGTAAGTACCAGGTGAATATGAAGGATGTATACCTGCCTACTGCAGTGAAAGCCACCTGCACCAAAGACGGGCAAACCATCCTGTCGCTCGACCTGGCAGCTGTGTTCAGCAATGGTAGTTTCCCCATTCCGCAAAGTATTGTGCTGAACCTCGGTCTGATGCCACACAACTACCTGATTAAAGTAAACAAGATTACCAACACCCAGTTTAATGTGGTTACAGAACTGCAATCCGGTTCTGATTGTGTAACTGCACTGAATGCGAAAGTTACTTTCGCCAACGAAGACTATAATAACCTGGAACTGTCAGAAGACCTGCAGGCGGTAGAAGGCACGATCAGCAAAGGTGATTTATCGCTGCAAGGTTCCTGGAATGCTGCTGCTTACTATAAATTATCCGGTCATAAAGCAGAAGATATCAACGGTACTTTCGCCCTGAATACCTTTTCCAAAGAACAGAAAATTGGTGAATTGAAACTGAAAAATATCAATAACCACAATGAACTGGTGATCTTCTATAAAGACCAGACATCAGAGGCGTTTAATGTTTATACAGATCCTTTTATAGCAGATCTTAAAACAATGCTGAAACCTTATTTCGGTTCAGATATAGAAAACTGGTTCGAGCGTACTGCCCAATCCAATGGCAGTTTCTCCAAAAAAATCACCCGACTTAAAACCAGGCTGAGTGAGTGGATCAATAAATAAGCGAAGCAAATTTATCATCACAGCGATACTGACTTTGTGCAGTATCGCTGTTTTTGCCCAGGACAGTATTGCGCCCCGATACCGCTATCAGCATGAATTGGGCATCGATGTGGCGAATATTCTCACCTTCCTGAAAAAGAACCAGCAGTCCTATATGGCCAACTACAAATGGCACTATCGGCAAAATCGTGCAGTGCGGGTAGGTTTAAACCTGGAGCTCAGTAACCAGCAATCGGAAGGAGTATACCCTGATGTGCGGGTAGGACATCAATGGGGCTATATCACAGACAACTGGATGTTATATGGAGGGGCAGATGCCTCCGTGGCTTACAACGCCCCGCAATTCCTTAAAAACACCCTGTGGCGTTATGGGTTAAGCCCCGTGGTAGGTGTACAGTATTATTTCAATAAACATATTTCACTGTCTACAGAAATTAGCCTCAACTGTTACTATTATATTCCCCGGGAGCCCGACTCTTTCGATCCTGCAGCTAACAAACCCTTTTACCGGGTAAAGATCGGATCAGTGGGTATGTTGATGATTAACTATCACTTTGGGAAAAAGAAAAAATAATTACCGCTGCCATGACTGACCAGATCAGTCTGGCAGCAGCATGATACTACCGGAACCGGCGATGACCTGCGCATTGCCGGTTCTTTTTTATGCGGGATACCGTACTACCGGCGTTCATTTTTTGCATATACCCTTCAGATTCTGCATGGTTCTCCCCTCCACCACTCCCCTGCTATTTTTTGAATTATAAGTTTATTTTGTTGATATACAGTTAGTTATGTTGTTTTTGTTTTGTTGTCTGGCATGCTGGCACTTCGCTGGCATATAGCTCTTTGTATCAAACATCTGATATTGTATGCTACCAGACTCGAAAATACCCCAGTTAATAGGTTTGCAGATTCCGGGATTAACATTTCCCATGGAGCAATTTCCTACCAAAGGAACCATCTGTAAAGTCATTCACCTGTTTGCCGATTATACCGGCAGCATGATCCGGAACGAACAATTACAGGAAGTAAGACGTTGTTTTACTATCGCCGGGGTATTATATCATAATGGCAGTAATGTGCTGCGTAATGCGATTGAAAGCGTGTTTGTATACGCTTTGTCTCCCCTCCTGCATAAGGAACATAGCGCATTGCTGCCGGCGGCACTCAGAAACTTACGTATTCAACATTTACAATCCATAGCTATTTAAACTTTTTTTTATGATGATGACCGTACTATTAGTGCTGGCAGGGCTAGCCTGTTTTGCACTGTTCTTCAAATCTGTCGACTACTTTGAAAAGATCTAATAAATCATTACCACTATGACCGCATTATTTGTGCTATCAATCCTGGTGTTCGGCTACATGATTTATGTGCTGCTGAAACCGGAAAAATTCTGACCGGAGGGAATATTACTCCTACGCCTATACGAAAAGATTTATAACTAACTATAGAAATGACAACAGAACTTTTGGGCGTTATAGCCACCTATGGACTAACGCTGCTACTGGCCTGGCCACTGGCGAGATACATTGTAAAAGTATTCAGGGGAGAGCGTACCTGGTCTGATTTTATGGCGCCGCTGGAACGCCTCTTCTTTAAAATATCCGGTATCAATCCCCGCGAGGAGATGAACTGGAAACAGCACCTGAAAGCATTGCTCACCATCAACATGGTATGGTTTGTATATGCTTTTTTTGCCCTGATGTTTCAGGATAAACTTCCCCTGAATCCGGATGGCAACCCGGGCCAGTCTGCTGATCTGGCTTTTAATACGGCCATCAGCTTTGTCGTAAACTGTAACCTGCAGCACTACTCCGGCGAAACCGGTGTGACTTATTTTACCCAGCTCTTTGTACTGGCCTTCCTGCAGTTTGTAAGTGCCGCTACCGGTATTGCCGCACTCATCGTAGTGTTTAAGGCAATGAAAGAGAAAACAACTACCCAGCTGGGTAACTTCTGGGAGATTTTCCTGAAAACCATTACCCGTATTCTGTTGCCGATTGCGATTGTGATCGGGATCATATTCGTGTTCAATGGTATGCCAGCCAGCTTTGAAGGAAAAGATACGATTGTAACCATGCAGGGTGATACCGTAAATGTTTCCCGTGGCCCTGCTGCCGGCTTCGTAGCCATCAAACACCTGGGTACCAACGGTGGTGGCTTCTTTGGCGCCAACTCCGCTCACCCGCTGGAAAATACCAACTATGTTACCTGGATGACCGAAATGGTAGCACAGGTACTGATTCCTATCGCGGTTGTATTTGCATTGGGTATGTTTATCAACCGCAGAAAATTTGCGATGGTGATGTTTGGTATTATGACCATCGGGATGTTATGTCTGCTGATTCCGTCTATGAACTGGGAAATGAATGGTAACCCGGCTATTGCCCACATGGGTATTCAGCAGGCTACCGGCTCCATGGAAGGGAAGGAAGTACGGTTTGGTGCAGCGGCTACCGGTTATTGGAGTACTGTTACCACCATTATCTCCACCGGTTCTGTATGTGGCTGGCACGACAGTACCATGCCGATGACCGGTATGATGCAACTCCTGGGTATGATGCTGAACTGTTTCTACGGTGGTTGCGGTGTAGGTATCCTTAACTATTACATCTTCATTATTATAGCCGTATTCATCTCCGGCCTGATGGTAGGTCGTACGCCTGAATTTATGGGGCATAAGCTGGAAGCCCGGGAAGTAAAGATCGCGGCCTTTATTACGCTGCTGTCGCCCTTCCTGATCCTGGCAGGTACCGCCCTGTCATCCTGGGTACTGTCGCACCATCCGGATATGAACTGGGCAGTAAAGCCTTCTGCATGGCTCAATAACCCGGGATATCACGGATTTTCCGAAATGCTGTATGAATATACTTCTGCCAACGCGAACAACGGTTCCGGTTTTGAAGGGCTGGGAGATGGTAACATATTCTGGAACGTATCCACCGGCTTTGTGCTGATCCTGGGCAGGTTCCTGCCTATTATAGGACCCGTTGCCATAGCTGGTCTGATGGCGTCTAAAAAATATGTACCTGAATCTGCCGGTACCTTAAAAACAGACTCCATCACCTTTGGCGCCATGACATTTGCCGTGATCATTATTCTGACTGCACTGTCTTATTTCCCGGCGCTGGCATTAGGCCCGATCGCAGAGTATTTTTCCCTGTAATTATTAATGACTTACTACAATGAAGAATGATAATAAATTGTTTCCGCAGGAGCTGGTGAGGGAAAGCCTGAAACAATCCTTCGTGAAACTGCATCCGAAACTGATGATCAAAAACCCGGTAATGTTTACCGTGGAAATAGGCACTGCTGTTATGCTGGTAGTAGCCATGTATTCTCTCTTTACCAAAAATACAGATCAGGGCAGCCCGGCTTATAATATAGCCGTATTTGCAATCCTCTTCCTCACCGTATTGTTTGCCAACTTTGCAGAAGCAATTGCAGAAGCACGTGGTAAAGCGCAGGCAGAGAGCTTACGTAAAACAAGAGAAGAAACCCCTGCCAAAAAAGTAGAGCTGGTAGGTGAAATCTTCACCAATGAAGTGAAAATAGTTTCTTCTGCTTCCCTGCGGAAAGGTGATATTTTCGTATGTGATCCGGGAGATATTATTCCGGCAGACGGAGAAATCGTGCAAGGCCTGGCCAGTATCGACGAATCAGCTATCACCGGTGAAAGTGCACCGGTGATCCGCGAAGCGGGCGGCGATAAATCGAGTGTGGTAGGCGGTACCAAAGTATTGTCTGATCATATCAAAGTACGGGTAAGTACAGAGCCGGGTGAATCTTTCCTCGACAAAATGATTGCCCTGGTAGAAGGCGCCAGCCGCCAGAAAACGCCGAATGAAATTGCATTGACCATTCTGCTGGCCAGCTTTACCCTCATCTTTATCATTGTGTGCGTAACGCTGAAACCTTTTGCAGACTATGCACAGACACCTATTACCATTGCGGCCTTCATCTCTTTGTTTGTATGTCTGATACCTACTACCATCGGTGGTTTGTTGTCTGCCATCGGGATTGCCGGTATGGACCGTGCACTGCGGGCCAATGTGATTACCAAATCGGGTAAAGCAGTGGAAACAGCCGGTGATATTGATGTGCTGTTACTGGATAAAACCGGTACCATCACCATCGGTAACCGTAAAGCCACCAACTTCTATGCGACCAATGGTGTAGACAGGGAAGCCTTTATCCGCCTTTGTGCCCTCAGCTCTCTGGCGGATGAAACACCGGAAGGGAAGTCGATTGTAGAACTGGCCGGTAAAGATATCGTCAGCCAGTTATCTACCAACGGTGCTACACTTGTGAAATTTACTGCCGAAACGCGTAGCAGCGGTATCGATACACCCGATGGCAGCCGTATCCGTAAAGGGGCCTACGATGCAATCAAACGATTGACAGAAAAAGAAGGATTTCAATTCCCGCAGGAAACGCTGGCAAAAGTAGAAGCTATTTCCAATGATGGCGGTACGCCACTGGTAGTAGCCCTCAACAGCAAAGTACAGGGCGTAATTGAACTGCAGGATATTATCAAACCCGGTATCAGCGAACGTTTCGACCGTCTGCGTAAAATGGGCGTGAAAACCGTTATGGTGACCGGTGATAACCCGCTCACGGCTAAATACATTGCCAACAAAGCCGGTGTGGATGATTTTATTGCGGAAGCCAAGCCGGAAGATAAGATGACCTACATCCGCAAAGAACAAAACGAAGGCAGACTGGTAGCCATGATGGGTGATGGTACCAACGACGCCCCTGCCCTTGCACAGGCTGATGTAGGCGTAGCCATGAACAGCGGTACACAGGCGGCAAAAGAAGCCGGCAACATGGTGGACCTGGACAATGATCCTACCAAACTGATTGAAATCGTGGAGATCGGAAAACAGTTGCTCATGACCCGTGGTACACTGACCACCTTCTCCATCGCGAATGATGTGGCCAAGTATTTTGCTATCGTACCTGCTTTGTTTGTGGCTTCTATTCCGGCTTTACAAAGCATCAACATCATGAAGCTGCATAGCCCGGAATCTGCGATCCTAAGTGCGGTGATATTCAACGCCATCATTATCCCGATGCTGATTCCGCTGGCATTACGCGGTGTAGCCTACAAGCCGATCGGCGCCAGTGCCCTGCTGCGCAGAAACCTGTTCATCTATGGCCTGGGTGGTATTGTGGCGCCTTTTATTGGTATCAAGCTGATTGATATGCTGATCGCGCTTTTCCTGTAATCGTTTAACTGAAAAAAGAATTTATTATGAAAAAGTATCTCTGGCCTTCTATAAAATTAACCTTGTTGCTGCTGGTATTATTGGGTGGTTTATATCCCCTGTTTCTGGCAGGTGTAGCTAAAATGGCTCCCGGAAAAGGCGGTGGGGTGAAAGTGATGCAACATGGAAAAGTGGTGGGATATGAGAATATAGCACAGAAATTTTCCGATGATAAATATTTCCAGCCACGTCCGTCTACGGTAGATTACAATGCAGCTGGTTCCGGCGGCTCCAACAAAGCAGCTGGTAACCCCGACTACCTGAAAACAGTACAGGAAAGAATTGATTCCTTCCTGGTACATAATCCGGATGTGAAAAAGGCAGATATTCCAGCGGAACTGGTGACTGCTTCTGCCAGTGGTCTTGATCCACACCTGACTCCCTATGCAGCAATAGTACAGGTACCTCGTATTGCGAAAATAAGAGGCCTGGATGCCGATAAGGTAAAACAACTGGTAGCGGCACAAGCCACTGCGCCGGTACTGGGATTGTTCGGACCTGCTACCGTGAATGTTTTAAAACTGAATGTGGCATTGGATGAGTTGAAATAAAGCCGTCCTCTTATTCCTTTGACCTATGCCTATCTGATTGAAAACCCTGTTGCTGGCAGCCTGCAAGTGGCGGGCTGCCCATGATCACTGAACCACCTGTCTTAAAAGTCTACTTACAAAATGAAGAAAATTTTATTGCTCGCCGGTGCGCTGGCAGCTGCTATTACTATGCTTGCACAGGATGTGCCCACCAAAGAAAAAGAGAAGGGGAAATTAACTGTTTCCGGATATGCGGAGGCCTATTACAGTTATGATCTGAACAAGCCGGAGAATCACCTGAAACCAGGATTTCTATACAACTTCAATCGCCACAATGAGCTGAACCTGAACCTGGGTCTGGTTAAAGCGGCCTATACTTCCGACCGGGTACGGGCCAACGTAGGCCTGATGGCCGGCACCTATGCCCAATACAATATGGCGGCAGAACCGGAACTGCTGCGACATGTTTATGAAGCCAACGTAGGTGTACGGGTAGGCAAAAATGTATGGATCGATGCGGGTATTATGCCTTCTCATATCGGTTTTGAAAGCGCTATCGGTAAAGACTGTCCTACGCTGACCCGCAGCCTGATGGCAGAAAATTCTCCTTATTACGAAACCGGTGCCAAAGTAACCTGGACGCCTAATGAGAAATGGACATTTGCGGCCATGTACCTCAACGGCTGGCAACGGATTAAAAGAGTGGATGGTAACCAGACACCTAATTTCGGTACCCAGATCACCTATAAACCCAATGCAAAAATACTGCTGAACTGGAGCACCTATATTGGTAATGATATGCCGGACAGCGTGCGCCAGATGCGTTATTTTAACAATGTTTACGGTACCTTTGGTATTACAGATAAATTCAGCCTCACAGCAGGATTGGATTATGGTCTGCAACAAAAAACAAAAGGTAAAGGCGACCTGTATAACTGGTACAGCCCGATCGTTATTGCCCGTTATGCCTTCACGAATAAATTTGCGATGGCAGGCCGCGCAGAATATTTTAACGATCAGGATGGTGTAGTGATTGCAACCGGTACTGCCAATGGTTTCCAGACAACAGGATTTTCGCTGAACCTGGATTTTACACCGGTAGACAATATGATGTTCAGGGTAGAAGGAAGGATGTTTGACGGGAAAGACAAAACATTTATGAAGGGAACGGAATTAAAAAATACCCATACCGCAATTACTGCATCTATGGCAGTATGGTTCTAACCAGTTGTTATGACAGATAAAGAACAATCGGTACAACATTTTCTTGACCTGGCCAACCGCGCCGGCAGAGGGAAGTTTAAGATCTATATCGGCATGAGTGCCGGCGTAGGCAAAACTTACCGGATGTTGCAGGAAATGCAGGCCATGGTCAGAAATGGTATTAATATTCAGATTGGCTACATTGAAACACATGGGCGTGCGGAAACGCACGCCCTGTTAGCTGGTTTACCCGCCATTCCCCGGAAGCAGGTTTTCTACAAAGGAAAAATGCTGGAGGAAATGGACCTTACCACCATCTTGCTGCTAAGCCCGCATTGGGTAGTGGTAGATGAACTGGCGCACAGCAATATCCCCGGTTCTAAAAATGAAAAACGCTGGCAGGATGTGGTAGACCTGTTGAATGCCGGCATCAACGTTATCTCCGCGATCAATATTCAGCATATTGAAAGCATTAACCAGGAGGTAAAAGCCATTACCGGCGTAGAAGTACAGGAACGTGTACCCGACAGTATCCTGCAACTGGCGGATGAAGTCGTGAATATAGACCTTACGGCAGATGAACTGATTACCCGGCTGAAAGAAGGAAAGATCTATGATCAATCCAAGGTGGATATGGCCCTCCGCAATTTTTTTCAGGCAGATAAAATCCTGCAGTTACGGGAGCTGGCGCTGAAAGAAGTAGCTACGCAGGTAGAACGAAAAGTGGAAATAGAAGTGCCTCGTAGTCAGCAGATGCGGCACGAGAGCTTTCTGGCTTGTATTTCTACCAATGATGAGGTAGCGCGGAAAGTGATCCGCAAAACCGCCCGGCTGGCCGCCTATTATCATGCAGACTGGTATGTACTGTATGTACAAACGCCGCGGGAAAGTGCAGATAAAATTGCACTGGCTGCACAACGGCATCTGATCAACAACCTGAAACTGGCAACAGAACTGGGGGCAGAAGTCATACAGGAACATCATGTGAAAATATCGGAAGCTATTATTAACACCGCCATGCAAAAACAGGTAACCACCATTTGTATGGGAAAACCACATATCAGTTTATTCCGGATCATTTTGCGTACGAATCTGTTTAACCAGTTACTGAAAACACTTTCTACCAACGATATAGACCTCATTATATTATCATGAGCATGCTCAGATTAAAAACGAAGATCACCCTGGGAGTATTATTCCTTTACATCATGCTGCTGCTGGTGAGCATATTGGGTTACTATTATCTGAACCGGCTGAATGTAAAAGCGAAAGTGATCCTGGTGGATAATTATGAGTCGCTGGAATATGCCAAAAATATGCTGGTAGCACTGGAAGAGCTGCCTGTGAACAGAAAGGCAGCCCTGGATTCTTTTGCAGCCAACCTGCAACGGCAGCAACGCAACGTAACAGAAAAGGGCGAAGAGCAGGCCACAGCGGCTGTGCAACGCATATTTACGCATTTGTCCAACGATGCTACGGGCGGTACGGCAGATATATCAGCCCTGAAGAAGAACATCTATGTAATCATGGATGTGAACATGAACGCCATTGTGGGCAAGAATGAACGGGTGAAAAAAACAGCTGATAATGCCTTATTGTACATCGCCATCATCAGCGGTATCTGTTTTCTGTTGGGCTTTACCTTTGTGTATAACTTCCCCGGTTATATTGCCAACCCCATTCATGCACTGACAGAAGCGATTAAAAGTATTGCCGACAAACAATACAGCAAACGGCTGTATTTCAAATCCGGCGATGAGTTCGGAGAGCTGGCCACCGCCTTTAATACCATGGCGCAGCGGCTGGATGAATACGACCATAGCAACCTGGCGCGTATCATGTTTGAAAAGCAACGGGCAGAAGCTGTGATCAGCAGCCTGAAAGATGCGACTATCGGCTTTGATGCCAAAAATATTATCCTGTTTGCCAATACACAGGCGCTGCAATTATTGAATATTCCGGAGAAGGAACTGATAGGACAACCGGCAGCAGCGGTTTCCGAAAGGAATGACCTGTTGCGTTTCCTGATTAATACACAGGAGAATGCCCCCCTTAAAATAGTGGTAGATGGAAAGGAATGTTTCTTTACCCGGGAAACTTCTGATATACAATATGAAGAAAAACGTATAGGCTATGTCGTTATACTCCGTAACATTACTACCTTCAAAGAACAAGACATTGCCAAAACCCATTTTATTGCTACGATTTCCCATGAATTAAAAACACCGCTGGCGGCATCTGATTTCAGTATTAAGTTGCTGGAAGATGAACGGACCGGTCATCTGAGCGATGAGCAGAAAGAATTGGTGGGCAGCCTGAAACAGGACAATCGCCGCATGATAAAAATTGTCAGCGAACTGCTGGACCTGTCGCAGGTGGAAAGTGGTAACATTCAGTTGCAACCGCAGCCGGTTACTGCCCTGAACATCGTACAATACGCCCTGGATACGGTACAGAAGCAAGCTACCCAGCAAGAGGTAACGATACAGCTCCAGGTACCGGATACCTTACCGCGGGTACTGGCAGATGTAGAAAAAACAGCATGGGTACTGGTGAACCTGCTGACCAATGCCATTCGTTATTCGGCCCGGTCATCTGCTATAGAACTAACGGTTACGGATACCGGAACAGATATGTTGTCGTTTACCGTACGGGATTATGGAAAGGGTATCCCTGCTGCTTTCCGGGAGCGTATCTTTGAAAGATTTTTCCAGGTGCCTGGTATGAAAGGACATAAGGGGAATGGGCTGGGACTGGCCATTTCCAAAGAATTTATTGAAGCGCAGGGCGGCATGATTGGGGTGAGTAGTGAAGAAGGAAAAGGCAGTCGTTTTTACTTCACGTTACCGATAGCACCCCTGGGAACTGTTTAACAAGCCATAATGTGTTCTTCGATGAGGGGTGCATATTTGTTATATGTTGCTATCAGCTCTTCGAGACGGGCAGGCAGGGTGTCGAGATTTTCTGTGAGGGTGGCGTCCCTTTCTATGCTATGGGCAATGGTGACGGCTTCCCGCATGCCTACGATATCGAGGTTGCCTTTCAGCTGGTGGGCAATGATAAAAGCCTGGTTCCAGTTTTCTTCCCGGATAGCGGCATATAGTTCTGCAAATTTTACCGGTACGCTTCTCAGGAGGTCTTCCAGCAGTACCCGGATATTTTCACTGTTGCCAGACATGATTTTATAGACAGTATTGAAATTAACAGGTCCCTGTGAGGCGTTGGCAGCAACCGGCCGGGCTACATAATCAGCTACCTCCTCTCCCATTCCTTTCTGGATTTTATAAAACAGTTCTTCGGGTTCAAAGGGTTTGGAGATGTAATCATTCATGCCGGCTTCCAGGCAACGTTCCTTCTCTCCTTTGATAGCAGAAGCTGTCATGGCAATGATACTGGCGGTAATGCCCTGTTGCCGCATGGCGCGGGTGGTCTGGTAACCATCCATGCCGGGCATCTGGATATCCATGATAATGCAGTCGTAGGTTTTGTGTCGCAGCATCTGGAGGGCGGTTTCACCATCGCTGACCACATCGGTACGGGCGCCGGCATTGCGCAGGGTATGGAAAGCTACCTGCTGATTGATATCATTATCTTCTACCACCAGTATTAATTTTCCGGCGAGGGCTTTATCCTGCGTGGCATGTTTTTGCGGATCTTTCTTTTGCTGGGTCGCAAACAGATCTTTGGTAAAAGGTAATTCAAAATAAAAAACAGATCCTTCGTTGATATTGCTTTCTACCCGGATAATGCCGTCCTGGAGGGCAATCAGGTGTTTACAGATGGCCAGTCCCAGGCCGGTGCCACCAAACTTGCGGCTGCTGCCGGTATGTGTCTGGGAGAAACTTTCGAAGATAGAAGCCTGTTTTTCCGGTGGAATGCCGATGCCGGTATCTTTTACGGTAAAGCCAATGCGGATGGTGGAGCGGTCTTTATCTTCTCCGGCCAGACATATTTTTACCCGGATACTGCCGGCTACTGTGAATTTGATGGCATTCTCCACAATGTTTACCAGGATCTGATTCAGTCTTACCTCATCGCCCAGTAAATAGGCAGGAATATTATCATCTATCTCCTGATAAAAAGACACGCCTTTTTGTTCCGCCTGTAATTTTAAAGGGAACAATACCTGGTTAATGACTTCAAACAGCTCGAATGGTTCATGTAGCAGTTGTAGTTTGCCTGCTTTTATTTTAGAGAAGTCGAGGATATCGTTGATAATCACCAACAGGTTACTGGCAGAGGTTTTTATGCCCATGACATAATCAATCTGCGTAGGCGTAAGCTGTTGTTGCTGGATGAGCAGATTGGTCATACCAATGATACCGTTCATGGGTGTACGGATTTCGTGGCTCATATTGGCCAGGAATATCTCCTGGGAATTGACGGCTTCTTTGGCTATTTTATTGGCTTTTTCGATGCCGGCGATATAGTTTACTTTTTCTGTGAGGTCTTGTCCGATGCCGCAGACGCCGATCATTTCGCCGGCATTGTTGCGAAGCGGGAATTTGGTGATGAGGAAGTGATAGGTTTTATCTTTTACTTCGATGGTATCATCCATTTTAAACCGGTTGCCGGTGCTCATCACCTGCCGGTCCAGCTCTGCATAGCGGGCTACCCAGGTATGATGGGATAATTCCGCATCTGTTTTACCAATGATATCATCTTTATCTACCTGCATGATTTCCGTAAAGCGGTTATTGACCAGCAGGTATTTGCCGGGCATATCTTTCACAAACATCATGGAAGGCATAAAGTCGATGATGGCTTCCAGGCGTTTTTGCAGGTATTCTACTGTGGCATCATTTCTTTTTTCGCTGTCTATATCCCGGACGATACATTGGAACTCTTTTAGCTTACCATCTTCGCGGCGTACAATAGAAGTGAGTTGTTCTACCCAGCGTTTTGCGCCTGTTTTGGTAATGATTTCAAACTCCCGGGAAGAATAGTCCTGCCCTTCTTCTACCTGTTGCCGGTAGAAGGTATCCAGGTTTTCAAATATATCTTCTTCCAGAAAGAGGGAGTAATGTTTGCCTATGAGGGCGGTATGTGAATAGCCGGTGATGTCAGCAACACCTTTGCTGACGTAGGTAAAGAGGCCGTTGGTGTCGGTGGTAAAGAGGATGGGCTCCATTTCCTCGGTGAGTCGTTTGAAAGACTGCTCACTCTTTTGCAGCTGGTTGGACCAGTTTCTTAATTTTTCGAAGAGCCGGAAAATGTACCGGGCTTCTCCGCCCAGGAGGATCAGTATGAGGAGGCTGGCCAGTACCATGGACCAGAAAGAATACCGGGTATAGTAGGCGTCTTTGTCGATGCTTTGGATGAGGAGCGTCCGTTCTGTTTCCAGGAAGGTGCTTACCAGTTGCTGCAGCCGGAGGCGTAGTTGTTGTCCTTTGGGAGCGGTAATGAGTTGTCGGGCTTTGGGCAGGTTGGTGGTGGCGGTTTGTAATATTTCCTGGTTGTAGGCTATTTTTTCCCGGAGGATGTGTTGGATGGATAACAGTACTTTCTGGCTGGGGGGACTGAGGCTAACCATTTGCATGAGTTGGTGCAGGGCCCGTTGCATGCTGTCTGGTGGCTGAAATCCCAGTGGGGGAAGTTTTTGCTGATCCATGAGCAGCATATCCCGGATGCTGGTGGTATAGCTGTTATCAAGTGCCGCAATGCTACGGGCTTTATCTATAATGAGATTACTGTTTTTAATAGAAGTAGCTGCATCCCTTGTTCTTTTCTGAACCATCCATGCATAAAACACGAAGACACATAGTGTTATCAGCACCACTACTACGAGGACAATGACGGTATTTGCGATTTTCTTCATGGGTTTTCGCAGACTTAAATAAAAGATATATTCAAGGGTATTAAGGGATCAGGTAACAGATTCTCTCTTCAAATTAAGTATATTTTATGCCATTATCGTTATTCATCTTGTTCAATATAATTTGGTTATCAGGGAAAGAATAGGCCTATCAATATTACTTTTTGTGTAACTTCCCGCCGGTTAGGCGAGCTGGTAAATATGTTTTTGCAATATTTTAACCAATTGTTTTACAATCATTCCATTAAATTTGCCTAATATTCTTTTTCCTAAGTATGTATATTTTATGAAGAAAATAATTTTTACCCTTGGTTTGATAGCTGCAGCTATGGGCGTTTTTGCACAGGATGGCGGCTCGCCGATGAATAAAGCGGTGAACAGGGCTACCCATTCGAGGGATTTTCTGATGATACAACTGGCCTATGATGGATGGTCCGGTGCCCCTGACAATGTAAAGACAGGGTTCAACCGCGGCTTCAACGTAGCCCTGATGTACGATGTTCCCTTAAAGAATTCGCCTATCAGTCTGGCTGCAGGTCTGGGTGTCAGCACCAGTGGTGTGTTTCTGAAAGATAACATCATGGACATCTCAGGAAAATCTAACCGCAACACGGCTTCTTTCCCTGCCAATAATAATGCATACAAGAAATTCAAAGTAGCGACCACTTATGTGGAGTTACCAATTGAAATACGTTACCGCAGTGTACCGGATAATGCCAACAAAGGCTTCAAAGCAGCCATCGGTATGAAAATCGGCGCATTGGTAGATGCACATACAAAAGGTAAGAATACCGGTGCCAATGGTAGCAAAAACATTGACAAGGTGGCCAACAAAGGTTTCTTTAACCCATGGCGTTTTGCCGCTACGGCTCGTGTAGGTTATGGTAACTTCGCTGTATTTGGCGCCTACTCGCTCAACACCTTATTAAAAGATAACAACAATATCGATATCAGACCATACCAGATTGGTATCTGTATCAGTGGCCTGTAAGATTACAGCTTACATCTCATAAAAATTACGCATGGTAAAACAGCGGCTGGCGGATGATTTCCGCACCAACTGTTCTGCCATGCGTAATGTTTTTATGGCATCACCCCTGGTGATGCTGTAATATCACTCCTTCCTCAGGCGCCTGCAAAGGCCGGTTTCCTTTTTTCCAGGAATGCCTGTATCCCTTCTGCATTATCGACCGAATTACCGGCAATATCCTGGCAGTACGCCTCATACTCCAGTGCCGCATCCAGGTTTTCGGTCATGCCTTTGGTCAGCATCTTTTTCATCAGGGCAATGGCTTTCGTGGGGGCGCTGGCGTAATAGGCTGCTTCTGCCTGTACCGCCTCATCCAGTTCGGCATCCGGTACTACTTTGTTGACCAGTCCCATTTGCAGGGCTTCTGCCGACGTGATCTTCGTGGCTTTGGTAGCCAGTTCAAAAGCACGGTGGTAGCCTACGGTGCGGGGCAGGAAATAGGAAGAACCAGAATCCAGTACCAGGGCTATATTTACGAATATCTCAATCATGGAGGCACTTTCGGCGGCAATAATCATATCGCAGGCCAGGGCGAGGGAACATCCGGCGCCGGCAGCCACCCCATTGAGCCGGCATATAACCGGTTTGGGCATATTGCGGATCGCCCGGATAATAGGATTGTACCGTTTGTGCAGCGACTCACTCAGATTTCGTTTACCTGCTGCCATAGAAGCTTTCAGATCTTGCCCGCTGCTAAAGGCTTTGCCGGCACCGGTAAGTACCACCACTCTTACAGCAGCATCCTTTTCTACCTGTTTCAGGGCATCCTGCAGTTCGTAGCTGAGGGGATCATTAAAGGCATTGTATACTTCCGGTCTGTTCAGGGTGATGGTGGCAATACCATCTTGAATATCCAATAATAAAGCTGTCATGATATGGAATTTTGGTGGTGAGATCAATCGTGGAAGGAAAAAGGCGCAGTGGCTATTGGGGAAGTGGCCACTGCGCTGTATGATATTGATAGAACGTGATACTACAGGGTTTCTTTCAGCCAGCTGAAAAATTCCCGCTGCCATACCACACCATTCTGTGGTTTCAGCACCCAGTGGTTTTCTTCCGGGAAGTACAGCAACTTGCTTTTGATGCCTTTCAGCTGTGCCAGCTGGAAGGCTTGCAGGCCCTGTTCAATGGGAACGCGGAAGTCGATACCCCCCTGAATGATCAGGATAGGTGTATTCCACTTGTTGGCGTATTCGCTGGGATTGTAGTGTTTATAGGTGTTGGCATTGGCCGGATCCCAGTAAGCACCCAGGTCCCAGTTGGCAAACCACAGCTCTTCGGTGGTACCATACCAGCTTCTCAGGTCAAAGAGACCATCGTGGGAAATAAAGGTTTTGAAGCGGTTTTCGTGTATGCCAGCCAGCATATATACGGAGTAGCCGCCATAACTGGCTCCTACAGCGCCTAAGCGGCTTTTATCCACAAAGCTTTCCTTGCTTACTTCGTCGATGGCACTCAGGTAGTCGCGGATAGGCTGGCCACCCCAGTCTTTGCTGATAGCGGCATTCCATTCTACGCCA
The DNA here is from genome assembly GCF_025989125.1 of Chitinophaga nivalis. Taxonomy (NCBI): domain Bacteria; kingdom Pseudomonadati; phylum Bacteroidota; class Chitinophagia; order Chitinophagales; family Chitinophagaceae; genus Chitinophaga; species Chitinophaga nivalis. The sequence continues at coordinate 935,571 of NZ_JAPDNR010000001.1, forward strand.
TGTCCGGGCATCCCTCTTCTGTTGGGAGCTACTACGATATAGCCCTGTGCTGCCATCAGCTGGAAGTTCCAGCGATAGGAATAGTACTGCGACAGCGGGGACTGTGGTCCACCCTGGCAATACAGGAGCGTTGGATATTTTTTAGCAGGATCAAAATCCGGTGGATAGATGACCCAGGTCAGCATTTCTTTACCGTCGGTGGTTTTTATCCAGCGTTTTTCTACTTTAGACAGGCCTATTTTTTCATAGGTAGCTTTATTGACGTTGGTCAGCGCAGTGATAGCTCCTTTCTGCAGATCTACGGTAAACAGTTCGGCTGCATGGTTCATATCCGTGCGGGAAACCACGAGGGTATTGCCGGATTGCGCTACGATGCCATTGACATCGAAATCGCCGCTGGTTACCTGGCGTATATGCTTTTCCGTTGTCTGGGCAGGATCTTTCTGCAGGCTGATTTCCAGCAGTTGTTCGGTGCCTTTGATAACTGCCAGGAAAAAGATTTTTTTACTGTCGTTGCTGAAACTTACTGCGGAAGCGGTACCATCCCAGTTTTTGGTAATGTTGGTTTTTACACCGGTAGCGCGGTTCAGGATGATGACATCATTTTTATCGGCTTCAAATCCGTCGTTGGCCATGCTCAGCCAGGTGAGGTGTTTGCCGTCCTGGCTAAAGGCCGGAGCGGTATCGTACCCCATCATGCCTTCAGACAGGTTGCGGGTTTTCTGCGTAGCCAGGTTGTATTCGTATATATCGGTATTGGTGCTGATCGCGTAATCTTTACCGAATTTCTTTTTGCATACATAAATGATGCTTTGGCCATCGGGGCTCCAGATCAGGTCTTCGGCGCCACCGGAAGGCATCTGCGGGCAATCGTAGGGCTCACCGGCCATGATGTCTATTGGTGCGCCTACTTCGCCGTTGTTGTACGTAGCATAGAATACGTGCTGGAAACTGCCGTCTTCCCAGGTATCCCAGTGCCGGTAGTTGAGGTTGTCGTATATCTGTACGTTGGATTTGGTCAGGTCGGGGTAATGATCGGCGCCGCTGACCTTCTTCACTTTTACTTCTTTGGAAAAGAGGATATGCTTACCATCCGGTGCTATCCGGATATTTTGCATACCGCCTTCTACTTTTGTTTTCTGCACCGAGTTAGTGCCGTCAGCATTCATCTCCCACCACTGTCCTTTCAGGGAGAAGCCGATTTTATTACCAGGTAAGATGGCAACATCTCCTTCTGCGCCGGGAGTGTTTGTCAGTTGTTGCGGGGTGCCGCCGGCCAATGGAATGGCATACAGGTTTTTTTCTCCTTTGTTGTCAGCCAGTTTCACCTGGGATACGCCATAGATAACGGTTTTGCCATCGGCGCTCACCGCTTCTCCGCTTACCCTGCCCAACTGCCATAGCAGTTCCGGGGTCATTTTGTCCTGGGCTACTGTCATAGTCGAAATAAATAATCCTGCCAGTAAAAAAGGTTTATACATGATGTAAAAAGGTTGTTTTGGATCTTATAAATGTAAAAAGAGATTTTGGGATTGCAGACATTAAAGGGGGCAGCGGTAGAAAAACAGCATATTGCAGCGGGTCTGTGCAGCATCTCCGCAGCCGGACGGGGTCACTCCGTAAATCCCTAAATTCTACCTAATTTTGCTGCAAATTCTGAAATACATTGATCGAGAAAAAACAAGTGGTACAAACGGAAGAAAGAGCTGTCATTGTGGGTGTTATTACCCGGGAGCAATCGGAGCGTCAGGTACAGGAGTTCCTGGACGAGCTGGTGTTCCTCGCAGAGACAGCAGGCGCCGTGACCATCAAACGCTTTACCCAAAAGCTGGGACATCCTGACCGGGCCACTTTTGTAGGTAAGGGAAAGCTGGAAGAAATTCATCAGTTTATAGCAAGCCGTAATATTTCCGTGGTCATCTTCGACGATGAGCTGACCGGATCTCAGATCGCCAACATCGAAAAGGTGTTGAAGGTAAAAGTGATCGACCGGAGTGACCTGATCCTGGATATCTTTGCCCGCCGCGCCCGTACGGCACAGGCCAAAGTGCAGGTGGAACTGGCGCAGTACCAGTACATCCTGCCCCGCCTGCGTGGTATGTGGAGCCACCTGGAACGTCAGGGAGGCGGTATCGGCAGCAGAGGTCCCGGTGAAACCGAGATTGAAACAGACCGTCGTATCGTAAAAGACAAAATAGCGCTCTTACGTAAACGGCTGCTGGAAATCGACAAACAAGCCCTCACGCAGCGCAAGGAACGGGGTGAATTTATCCGCGTAGCCCTCGTAGGCTATACCAACGTAGGTAAAAGCACCATCATGAACCTGCTGAGTAAAAGTGAAGTGTTTGCCGAAAATAAACTGTTCGCTACCCTGGATACCACCACCAGAAAAGTAGTATTTGAACAAACACCCTTTTTGCTGAGCGATACGGTAGGATTTATCCGTAAACTGCCGCATCACCTGGTAGAAAGCTTCAAATCCACCCTGGATGAAGTAAGGGAAAGCGACATTTTAATGCATGTGGTAGACATTTCACATCCGCAATATGAAGAGCAGATTGAAGTGGTAAACCGCACCTTGCAGGAGCTGAAAGCCTTTGAAAAGCCAACTATCATGATCTTCAACAAAATGGATCTGTATGAGGCCAACACCTTCGACGAATGGCTGGGAGAAGACGTGAAACAGGACATTCTGACTGGTCTGAAACAGCACTGGGATGTTAAAACCAACGGTAACTGCGTATTCATCTCTGCACTGGAAAAAAGAAATATTGAGGAACTGCGTAAAACCATTATGGATAAAGTGGCTCAGCTGTATAAGGAACGTTATCCCTATAAAACTGAATTCTTCTACTAATGGCCAAAACGTATTCCTGGCATAAGCTGGATGAAGGCAACCTGCCTTTTACGGAAAAAGCCATCAGCGTAATAGAGGTAAATGGTAAAAAGATCTGCTGTACCCTGTATGAAGGACAGCTGTTTGCCTTTGCCTTTAAATGTCCGCATGCCGGCGGCATAATGGCCGATGGGGTCATTGATGCCACCGGCAATGTTGTTTGTCCCCTGCACCGGTATAAATTCAGTATTAAAAACGGTTACAATTGCAGTGGGGAAGGCTACTACCTGAAGACCTATCCTATAGAACAACGGGATGACGGTGCGTACGTAGGAATGGAGAAGAGCGGATGGCTTTGGTAGGGATTATCTTTCTGTTAATAGTAAAAAGGGGCGCTTAAGTAACCGGTATATGCCTGTAACTTTTCATCATGCTTTTTATACCTACAACCAGATCCGGAGTACTCACCGAAAAGCAGGTTTTACTGCTGATGACTGTCACGGTGATATTATTACAGTTCAGTGCCCTGTTTGTACCTATATTAGAGCCTGATGGCGCATTATATGCAGGTATTGCCAAAACCATGGTACTGAAACATGATTACCTGAACCTGTATGCCGATGGCCATGACTGGCTGGATAAGCCCCACTTCCCCTTCTGGATGGCTGCGCTGAGCTTCCGGCTATTCGGTATACACACCTGGTCCTATAAACTGCCGGCTATCCTGTTTCTCCTGATGGGGGCCTGGTACACCTATCGTTTTGCCCTTTCCCTATATGGTGAAAAAGTAGCCTGCTGGGCTGTTTGTATCCTGCTCACCGCCGAACACCTGGTTATTTCCAATAATGATGTCAGGGCAGAGCCTTATCTCACCGGCTTAATCATCGCAGCGGTTTATTATTTCTACCGGCAAAAAATCCTGCCTGGCGCCTTGTTTTTGGCCTGCGCCATCATGACCAAGGGTATGTTTGCCATTGTGCCCGTTGGTGCCGCTATTGGCGGTCATTTGCTGTTTACACGCAATTGGAAGGCACTGTTCCATCTCAGATGGGTATTAGCCCTGTTGCTCACCGCCTTATTCATCATACCGGAACTATATGCCTTATACCAACAGTTTGACCTGCATCCGGAGAAAGTGGTATTTGGCCATACAGGCGTATCTGGTCTGCGGTTTTTCTTCTGGGACAGCCAATTTGGCCGTTTTATGAATACAGGTCCGATCAAAGGCGCCGGTGATCCGTTTTTCTTTTTTCATACGTTGTTATGGGCCTTCCTGCCCTGGTCCATATTACTGTATACCGCCATCATCCTGTTTGTAAAGCGCTGGAAACAACAGCAGGAATACTATTGCATCTGTGCCGGCCTGGCCACTTTCGCCTTGTTTTCCCTGTCGAAATTCCAGCTGCCGCACTACCTCAACATTATTTTCCCCTTCTTCGCCATCCTTACCGCGAAATACATCTTGTCTATACACACCGACAAAGGCATGAAGTTCTACCGGACAACCCAGTACACGATCATTATCCTGATAGCCGTTGCCGGTACTGTGATAGACCTGTTATACAAACCTGCGATGCACTATGCGTGGTTGCTACCTGCGGGCGCCCTGATTCTGCTTTATATCCTGCTGCACTACTGGTTGGATAAAACTACCCGGGAAGCTGTTTTCTACCGGACAGTGGCCATCAGCATACTGTTGAATCTCTACCTGAACACCATCCTCTACCCCGATATGATGCAATATCAGAGTGGTAGCAGCGCTGCTGTTTATGCCAATAATGTCTTGCCAGAAACGCCGGTAAGCCTTTATCAGGCTAATTCCTATGGGTTTGATTTTTATTTGAAGGCACCGGTCAACCGGTATGATTCAGCAACGTTTACGGTGCCGGCAGTATTGTTTACTACGCCGGAAGCCATTACGGGCTTGCAACAGCAAGGTTATACCTGTACGATTATCAAAACGTTCCCTCACTTTTACGTGAGTAAACTGGATCTTCCTTTCGTCCGGAAAGCCACCCGTGCCAGTGCTTTGGTGGAAAGATCCCTGGTGCGTGTAGAAAAATAGAAAAATTTTTCTTTTGATGGAATGCTTTGTGGTGGCTGGTTTGAGCGGATTTATTTTTCTTTCTGAAAAAATTTTTCAAAAAAAGTGCAAAAGGATTTTGTGAAAATAAAAAATTACCTATTTTTGCAATCCCAAATCGCACAAACGATACGGGAAACACTCCTCCTTAGCTCAGTTGGTTAGAGCATCTGACTGTTAATCAGAGGGTCGCTGGTTCAAGTCCAGCAGGGGGAGCGAAAAAAAAGAAAGGTCTGCAGTGATGCGGACCTTTTTTGTTTTTCGGTATAATTTGCTCCATCACTTATGGATGATCAAGTAAAAACACTTTTACATGGTCAATGTAATTCTTCTATCTGGTTTCCTTAATTTCATTTAATGAAAAACGAGCTTGAGTTAATAAAGATATTAGCTGATTTGCGCAATTTGTCTGCAGAAACTGAAGTTGTTGAATTCAAAGAGGCAAAAACTAACTATGATTTTAATAAACTAGGAAAGTACTTTTCTGCAATTGCGAATGAGGCCAACTTAAAAGGAAAGCCATATGGATGGTTAGTATTTGGAATTGAAAACAAGCATCATGGTATAGTTGGGTCCCAATTTCGGCCTAATAGAAAAGATTTGGATAGTCTTAAGTCTGAAATTGCAAATAGAGCGACTAATAGAATTACATTTATCGATATTTATGAGATCTTTTTGGAAGAAGGTAGAGTAATAATGTTTCAAATTCCGGCGGCTCCAAAAGGAATTCCGATTGCATGGGAAGGTCATTACTATGGTCGGGATAATGAGGAACTTAACCCTCTAAATATTGAGGAAATTGATAGGATCAGATCTCAAGCTTTGGCGGTAGATTGGAGTGTGGTCATAATTCCCGATGCTACTATAGACGATTTGGACCCAATGGCTATTCAGCTAGCAAGGTTAAATTATACAAGCAAGTTTGCTTCAAATGCTAAAGAAGTCGACAAGTGGGATGATGTAACTTTTTTAAATAAATCAAAGCTCCTTATTAAAGGACAAATTACACGAACTGCAATTATTCTATTGGGAAAAGAAGAATCTGAGCATTACATTAATCCCGCAGAAGTAAAAATTCGCTGGCTTTTAAAAGATAGCTCAGGCAATGATAAAGACTATGCAATATTTGGACCTCCAATGTTGCTTGCTGTAGATAAGGTGTATGCCAAAATTAGAAATTTAAAGTATCGTTATATAAAAGATGGTACCCTGTTCCCTGAAGAAATAGACCAATATGAGCCTTATTCAATCAGAGAGGCTATAAATAATTGTATTGCTCACCAGGACTATACCAAAGCGGGACGAATTAATGTGATTGAGTCTGAAGATCAGTTAACATTCACTAATGTAGGTACTTTTATTCCTGGGTCAGTAGAGAAGGTTATAATTGATAATGCTCCTGAAGAACAGTATCGAAATAATTTTTTGGCTAATGCAATGTTTAACCTGAAAATGGTTGATACTGCTGGAGGTGGGATTAGAAAGATGTATAACTATCAGCGGGATCGTTTTTTTCCGTTACCTGATTATGATTTGAGTAATGAAAGAGTCAAAGTTACGTTGACTGGAAAGATCTTAAATCAGGCTTATGCACGTATTCTTGCTTCTAATTCGGATCTTACCTTAGTAGAAATAATTCTTCTTGATAAAGTTCAGAAAAGGTTACCATTAAGCATTGAAGAAGAAAAACAGTTAAAGTCAAAACGCCTTATTGAAGGACGGAAACCGAATTTTTATATTGCTCAAAAGGTCGCGGAGGGAATAGGGAAAAAAGCAGATTATTCGAAAAATAAAGGATTTGATAATGCATACTATCTTGACTTTATTGAAAAATCAGTTAAGGAGCATGATCATTTAAATAGGAAAGATGTTGATGATCTGCTATGGAAGAAATTGCCAGATTGGATGGATGATAAGCAAAAGAAAATTAAGATTAATAATTTACTTTCCACTCTCAGAAAAAAAGGGAGAGTTAAAAATGTTGGGTCTGATGCAGTTCCAAAATGGGTATTAGCCTGGAAGAATTAATCATTCGATATTCAGAGATATTGTGACATTTTAAATTAGAGTTAATTAGAGCGTTAATTAGAAAGTGTTGTGAAGGTTGATTGTAAGTTGTTGATTTTCAGTTTTGTTTTATTGTGTGGCTGACTTTTAGTGGTCTAATATCTTCTAATATTCGAGCTTGGGCAATGATAATTTGCTGAATGCGAGTTGATCTGGTAGCCATTGATTAGATATTTCTCCTGTTAGGAGGAACGAAAGAAAGGCTTACAATAATGCAGGCCTTTTCTCTTTGATACATGCCCCGTTTGTTATCCTTTAATTCCTGTATTGATTCATACTTCATATTTTGTTTTTTAACAATGACGCAAAAATAAAATTTGCGCAACCGATCGGCTTCGCATATATTTGCAACCAAACGGCTTCATAATTACAATTCATGAGACGCGATATTTTTCAGGCAATTGCAGATCCCACCAGACGAGCTATCCTTGTCCTGATCGCCGCACAGGCAATGACTCCCAATGCCATTGCGGAGCATTTTGACATCAGCAGACAATCAATATCCAAACACTTGCGCATCCTATCCGAATGCGACCTCCTGGCTCCAAAGCAGGAAGGCAGGGAAATCTACTATGCACTGAAAATCGATAAAATGAAAGAAATCGATACCTGGCTAGACCAGTTCCGGAAGAGGATGGAAGTAAGTTTCAAACAACTCGATGAAGTATTGTACACCTTAAAAAGTAAGAAAAAATGAATTTACTATTTGATTTTACTGTTGACAAAGCTGCGAAAACGGTATTCATAACGAGAGAATTTGATGCTGACCTATCGCTGGTATGGGATGCATTTACCCAGGCAGAATTGCTTGACCAATGGGTAGCGCCTAAACCCTGGACCTCAAAAACAAAATTTATGGACTTCAAGGTAGGCGGACGAAGATTTTATGCAATGGTAAGCCCCGAAGGACACGAGCGTTGGGCCATCCAGCAATACATTTCCATCAGCCCCAAAACCAATTTCAAACTGTTTAATGCTTTTGCAGACAAAGATGAAAACATTGAATTACCGGGTTCCGACTGGGATTACACTTTTAAGGAACAGAACGGAAAGACAACCGTGCACATGACTATTTATAATGAATCTCTTGCCCGTATGGAGAAGATGATTGAAATGGGCTTTAAAGAAGGATTCACTATGAGCCTGACCAATCTTGAAAACCTGTTGACGACTTTATCGAAACGCTCCTGATCCCGATAGCTATCGGGATGAACGATGATATCATTGATTCCGTGCTTATTCAGCTGAAGGTATGTACACAGGCAGCTGTTATCAGCTGCTTATGCACATACCTTTTGTGTTGGCAATTAAAATGTATTTACCTGCAATTAATTAGGAGAGTTAAAAGCATAAAACTTCACGGTATTTTCTACCCAGCCATTTACAACCGGATTTAACGTCAGGTCATAAAAATATCCGTATGCAGGATTCAGTGAATGATAAAACTGGTGTACCGGTACGGCACCGGGGACCTGACTCGAAAAGGCGTAAAAATCAGCCACGCCGGTAGTGGCCCATTCATTCAGGTGAATGGTATTATTGGTGGTCAGGCAGTATACGGCCCGGGTTCTATGTTGCATGATGTAGACGGGTACGGAGTTGCCAATCTGGGTGTTATATACATAAATGAGATCGTTGCCGGTAATTCGTCTCCAGCCTGGATGGTCATTTGCGTAATTACTGTTGGTCGTAAACAGGTGTCCATATGTTGCTGAATAAAAATTATATAGGAGGACCTTGTTGGGATCTTGTAATTTTTTGTCATCTTGTTTTTGAGCGGTTGTTGGGGATGCCGGAGATGGAATAGCTGGTTGAATGCTTTGTTTGGTACAGGCATAGAAAAAAATAACTGCTAACAACAGAAAAGATAATTTTTTCATTGGGTGATAGTTTAAGGGGGTAAAAATTTGTGTAGTGCTTCCAGTTTAGCAATAGATAAATAAACAAGCTATAGGACGTAATGACAATAGATATAGCGGAAAGTGTAACTGATAAGATGGATTGGGCAAAAAAGAATATAAAGATATTGCCGCATGCTGCATTGCGAATGCAGCATCTAAAATTGGGGTTAAGATGGAATAATTTTACAATCGTTAAACGAGTCGCTTTTTATTGGCGGCTATTCACTGCAGCTTCCAGTAAGTCGGTAATAAAGCGGGGCTGGCTCCCAAAAATATCATGCTCCCAATCGGGAGGCGCCAGCTTATTCAGCACTAAATACATGGCTAATCCTTCTTCCTGAGACCACTGGTTCCGCTTTCTGCGGAAGCCTTCAACGGCGGTATCAAAAGACAGGTTTCCACCACGGGGATGTATTAACCAGCGCACCGCTGTATACTGTCCTAATCCCTCCATCGACAGAAAAATATCATCTAAAGGTTTCAACACGGCTTTTTCTCCGGTGAAATATTTTGCTTGTCGCTGGCGTAGCAGGGAGAGCGCTTCTTTAACCAGTTTGATGAATAGGGTGTTATCTGTTGTAAATGCCGCTTCATAAAATTTGTTTACTTCCTGCTGAAATTCACGCACATAAATGCTATCCTTTTTGAAATAGTCCTGTACAATATCATCTGTCAGGTTAATAGTGGTAAAGGCGTGTTGTTGTTCAATACTATCTACCAGTCTGCCTATGCCGTTGAATTGACGGGTATGTGCAAATTCATGTAGGAATACACCTGTCAGCATTTTTTTCAATCCGAGCTCCTGGCTTTGAATACCTGCTTTTTCCCAATATGGTGGTGTGCCCATTACAAAGAAACCATTCCCGTTTTTGAAAGGGGCGGCAAAGCTCATCAGACCCACAGGTACTTTGGTGGCATTGGGTAGGATCAGGCTGTCGCGATAGGGGGCAACACGCCAGGGTAGCTGCTTTCCCCGGAAGGCAGGGCCTTTGAAAGGCGTGCCGTTGGGTGCACTGGTTGCTGAGGTGGTATAACTATAGGTATCGTCAAAAAATAATAACTCAGGAGCAGAGGTAGGAGATAAATGAAAAATATGGTCACTGACCAGTTCCCACGCTGTCATCCAATGCTGGATGCTGGCTGCGGCAGATGTAGTTGTTTGTTGTGCTTTTGCCGGAATCGTATAGCAAACGATTAAACTATTCAATAGAAAGAAAGGGATATATCTCATGATGTTTCTCATGACAATGCATATTTACTGATGTATTAAAGATACTTTTTGCATTTGAGATATACACTATTTTAAATTAAAAAGAGGTGACAGGCTGATATAAGAAAAGCAATTACTTTTCTTATATAATTCATTTGAAGCGTTTTAAACATAAAAACGGGCATTCCTTTCCGGAATGGTTTGTTGGTATTAAAATGTTGCCAATAGCTATCGTATGAAGGAGCATATAGTCATGTCCGTTATACGATAGTGGTAAATACAGACAGGTGTTTAGCTGTTAATTACCGGGGCAGAATGGGTAAACCTCCTACCCTCTCCGGCTGAAAGTGGCCGCCGGAGAGGGATAGCAGTTTGTTGTTGGTTACAGGGTGCTCCAGCCGGACCAACCCGTTGCCGGGTCATAATATTTATGAATCAGGTGATTGTCTATATCTTTTGCATAAACACCTACCCCAACAGGATCATTGCCTCTTCTTACGACAGCCGGATCACTGGTTAGCTGTCCGCCCAGGATATCCCAGGCTGACCATCCTGCACCTGGAGCAAAGTATTTATGTATCAGCTCATTATTGAACCCTCTTGCATAAATACCTATGCCATCGGGATTGCCTCTGATGACGGCTACTGGTGGAGAAATCAGCTGGCCACTGAGGTCCTCCCATGCCGACCATCCTACACCAGCCTGGAGGAATTTGTGAATGAGATGGTTGTTGGTACCTTTCGCATAAATATTTACCGCATAGGCATCAAATCCTCTCCTGGTGACTACAGGGGCAGAAGTTAATTGGCCACCCAGATCTTCCCAGGCAGACCAGCCGGAACCTGATTCGAAATATTTATGGATAAGATTATTGTTGACACCTCTGGCATAAATGCCAACACCATAAACATCATTGCCTCTTGATACAACTGCGGGAGCGGAGGTTAATTGTCCACCGAGATCTTCCCATGCAGACCAGCCTACTCCAGGCGTAAAGTATTTGTGGATAAGATTATTATTAGTGCCTCTGGCATAGATGCCGACACCGGAAGGATCGGTCCCTCTTTTGATAACTGCTGGTGGGGTAGTCAGCTGTCCACCCAGGTCTTCCCAGGCCGACCAGCCTACTCCTGACTGGAAGTATTTATGCAGGAGATTATTATTAACCCCCCTAACGTAAATGCCTACACCATAACCATCTGTACTTCTATGAATCGCTACGGGTGCTTCAGCCAGTTGTCCACCCAGGTTTTCCCAGACAGACCACCCTGTTTGAGAATTAAAATACCGGTGGAACAGGTTGTTGTTGGGACCTTTCGCATAAATACCAACGCCATAGGTATCATCTCCCCTTGCGATCACCACCGGAGCAGAGGTTAATTGCAGGGCAGGTTGAGGGGCGCCATAGAGATAACGCAATGCTGTTTTGTCATTTTCGTTGAAGCTCTGTGCAGTGCCACTGTTACATGCCAGCATCCAGGAACCGGCATCTGTGCCGGAAGGCGTGCCCGGAATATGGATAGCGCCTACTCCTGCATCGCCTTCATTGCCCCCCGAACCGCAACTATAGGAACGATCGAACCAGTCAGTATGCCTGAATCCTATACAGTGACCAATTTCATGTTCGAGCACACTTCTGATAAATCCCACATTACTGCCAAAATAAGGAGAACAGGAGTTCATCACTACCGTAGGATATGGATTGCCACCAGTAGGAAAACCGGAATAGCCTAACTGCCCGGCACCAAGACATTCGCCCCGTATTATAATATCAGCGCTACCACTTACATACTGGAAGCGCAGCCGGAGTCCCAGCGCATTGTAATTGTTAACCGTTTCCTGTGCTGCCTGAACAAAATAGTTATTCAGCCCGGAAACGGTGACTGTGATAGTACGAGGAAGGGATGTTACAAGATTGGTAGTCTGGTATTGCTCTGTTTTGGCAATAAGCAGACTGGTAATAGTACCCGCCTGCTCCAGGTTTTGGGGAGTTAAGAGGATATCATTTTCTACCAGATAACCTTCGGCTGTTTTTTGGATGTTTTTGGTACTGAATCCCAGCGATTTTATTTGGTTGAGTACTGTACTGGTAATTTCACCAGGTTTTTCTTTTTGATGGATTTGTTCCTTCTGGCAGGAAGAGATGAGTATGCTCGTTAGCATACAGGCATACGCCAGGTACTTACTTTTTTTCATGAGGTTCATTTGAAGGGTTTTAAACATAAAAATTGGCATTCCGGAAAGGAATAATGTTCAAGTATAAAAATGGTTATTCATGCAAATACAAAAGAGAGATTTTGAAGTATTATACTATAGTTAATAATAGGCTATTGTAGGTTGCTGAATATAGGAGTTGCTATCATAAGTATTGTTGTTCAATGATAGTGTGTATATGGGATACCTGTATTTTACACTTGTTAAAAATATTCATTCCGGCTGCAATGTTATTACATACAGCATTTGCCGGGAATATATACAGTGATATTTTTTTACAACACTTTATATGCAGACGGCAACAGCGAAAATGTATATCCGTATCCGTTATGCTGATGGATGCATCTATTGCCTGATTTTAATAGAGATGTTTAAGATGCGAGAAAGACAAATTATGATAATAAGACAGCCGTTAATGCGACATCCGCCGGACTGACGTTTTAGGGCATGTATGAAATGTCATCCGGCGGAATAAAAACAGGATCGGTATTTTCTAAAGTGTCTGCATGACTACCAGGATAACTGCAGGTTGTAATGATGCAGTATGAAAGTGAATCAGCTATATCTGTCCAGATAATCATGCGCTATCAGCTGGCCCAGTACCGATTCCGTGATGTATTGATTGTAAGGGGTAATAAGTGTTTTATATTTATCAAAAACAATAATGATTTCTTCCAGTGCTTTGTTAAAGATAATATCAAAGTCAGTATTGGGGAATTGTCTGATATAAGCGTTGCCCTTAATTTCCGTACCATCTTCATTTAATTCTTTTTTATAGGAATAAAGATCATTTATTAAGGCTACAGCATAGGCACCCAGCCGATATACTTCCAGATCGGCCGTGCGTGCACTTTTACCTTCTTTTAGCAGCAAGGTTTTATTGACTTCAAAAAGCATATACATCCCTATTGTTCCCATTCTGATATAGTTCATTAAATGCTTATTCTCAAAATCCGTACTGGTAATCACATCTTCAATTACAGATATAGACATCCAGTGTTGCATAACCCTTACCACATGCGGTGCGTCGGTGGCATAGGCATTGTGCATGAAAGACCTTGCCTGATCAATATAAAATGCGACGAGTTCATCTTCAGCGATCGTGTTATGAATAAAACTGCTGTATCCCTGTGTGAAATAATTTTTTCGATCTTCTACCACTTTATCATCTATAAAAAAAATAACGGCCAGCCATTTCATGAAGGAAAATAACAGATCATGTGGCATATCAATTCTCGGATAACAATACAGCGATACCCGGTACGAAATTTCAAAATAATTCTGATGGGGATGGAACCGGCTGATTTCCTCTTCACACCAGTATCTGAATTTTGACTCCAGTTCTCTGACAGCCATACTTTCTACATAGGAAAAAGGTATTCTTTCTTTTATGGTTGCTTTTAGGATATCTCTTAGTGCTGTTTTCATAATTAAATTTGATTTTGGTTATAAGTATGCTTTTAACAGACGACATTTTTATCAGCTTAATTGATACATCGATAACAAGTATCGCTTATACAACTCTCCGGGTGCCATCTTCCTGCTGCTGACTAAATACAGCAGCAGCAACAGAGAGTAAAAACAATACGGTATTGTTAATGGCTCGCCATTAAAGGAAGATGTGATACAATACTTTTATTATCTTTTGTCAGGGAGGGATATCCGGTAATGGTTTAAAGATATAGGATTGTACAGCAATAGGATTGTAGTATATTTTTTTCTTGTGAAATCAGGGTGCTGATAAATATTTTCATACGGTGTAGCTGTTATTTGCAAGTAAATTGTATCAACAATGGAAAACATAAATAGTGTACCAGACTCATTATTATCTCCCATTTCATGGTTCCGGCAGATGCAAAAGGATAATCCGGTTTTTTTTGATAGTAACTTCGCGCTATTTAGCGGCGGTATGGGCGCATGGCAGGTTTTCAGGTATGAAGATGTGGCAGAGGTATTTCGGGACTACAACGCTTATACATCCGCATATGTACCTAAATCCACAAATAGCTTGCTGGGAGACTCGCTGATTTTTAAAGACCCGCCCGATCATACCAAGTTGCGTAAGGCACTCAGTAAAGCCTTAAGCCCATTCCTGATGACCCGGCTGGAACCAACTGTAGATGAGCTAACCAGGAAGCTGATGGCGCCTTATTGGGAAAAAGGAGAGATGGATTTTATGAAGGATTTTTCGGATCTGTTGCCACTATGGATTATCATGAAAGTAATTGGTATCAGAGATGAAGATTTTGATGTGGTGAAAGACCTGGTTGGGAAAATACTGGCTAATCCTGCAATGACCGGAGATTATGACATGTTCTTTAAGGTGCAGGTGGAAGGCAAACACTTTCTGGAGGAAGTCATCCGGCAACATGAGCTGGAACCGCAGCATGACCTCACCGGAATTTTACTCAAGTCAGGGATAGAAGATCAGTCGTTACCTATTCAGGAAATAGTATCCCTTTGTTTTTCAGTAATGTTAGGGGGCGTAGAAACAACCATTGCTTTTCTGGGTAATGTTATGAGAGCACTCATTACGCATCAGCATATACAAGAGCGGGTGCTCCGCCATCCTGATGATATGCCCGCTATGCTCGATGAGGTATTACGTTTTTATCCGCCCTTATTTACCTTTTCCAGGATGGCAGCTAAAGATGTAGAGCTGAGAGGACAGCAAATCCATAAAGGAGATTTTGTAATACCCTGGTTAGGTGCTGCTAATTTTGATGATACGGTATTTCCTGAGCCGGATATCTTCGATATAACCCGGGAAAACCTGGGGCAGATACTGAACTTTGGTCACGGTATTCATTACTGTCCGGGGGAAGCTATTTCCAGACAGGAAGCCAAGGCCGCTTTTAGTTATATCCTGCCGCGAATCAGTGACATTAAACCGAAAGAGGATACTGCATTAACACTGCATCCTAGTACAACTGTTAACTGTTTGAAAAATCTGCCCATCACTTTCACGTATAATGGGGAGCAATAACTACATAAGCGCATTAGTACAATACACGATTGTATTAGCCACCCGTAACAGAAAATAATTTATAAGAACAGCCCCAATAAGGTATCTGGCTGTTAAGTTTGCCTTTGTGCCCATATCATGTGGGAGCCTTTTTCCGCTCCTATTACTGCAGATAGCTTCTTGCTCCGCCATATATTTTCAGGATATACCGTGTCGATACCGGCTGGAGGCCTTTATTGGCACTTCCTATGTTAAAATATTGCACTGATAAATTGTTTCATGTGGTGTAACAGTTATTTGCAAGTAAATTTTATTTACAATGGAAAAAATCAATAGCGTACCAGACTCATTATTAGCGCCGATACCCTGGTTTCGGCAGATGCAAAAGGATAACCCGGTTTTTTTTGACAGCAGATTCACACTATTTAGTGGTACTACGGGAGCATGGCATGTTTTCAGGTATGAAGATGTTGCACAGGTGTTTCGGGATCACGGTTCCTTTACTTCTGCATATATACCTAAATCAGCCAATAATGTCTTATTGGGAGAATCCTTGATTTTTAAAGACCCGCCGGATCATACAAAACTGCGTAAGGTACTCAGTAAAGGTTTAAGCCCTTTCCTGGTAAATCGCATGGAGTCAACAGTAGTCGAGCTAACCCAGCAGATGTTGACGCCATTCCTGGAAAAAGGCGAGATGGATTTTATGAAAGACTTTGCAGATCTGTTACCGTTGTGGATTGTAATGAAAATACTGGGTATCAGGGATGAAGATTTTGAGGTGGTGAAGAACCTGTCAGGGACCATCCTGGCCAGCCCGGAAATGACGAGAGATTATGAAATGTTCTTTAAGGCTCAGCTGGAAGGCAAACAATTTCTGGAGGAAGTTATCCGGCAACATGAAGTAGAACCGAAGAACGATTTCATCGGAATTTTACTCAATTCCAAGATCGAAGATCAGTCGGTATCTGTGCTGGATATGGTATCCCTTTCTTTTTCGGTGATGTTGGGAGGCGTGGAATCTACCACCGCTTTTCTGGGCAATGTGATGAGGGCACTGATTACTTACCCGGATATACAAGACCAGGTCAGACAGCAGCCGGCAGATCTCCCCGCTATGCTCAATGAGGTGCTGCGTTTTTATCCTTCCATATTTACCTTTTCCAGAGTAGCAGCTAAAGATGTAGAGTTGGGTGGGCAACAAATCCATAAAGGAGATTTTATGGTACCCTGGTTAGGCGCCACTAATTTTGATGATGCGATATTTCCTGAGCCGGATGTTTTTGATATCAACCGGAAAAATCTGGGACAGATATTAAACTTTGGTCATGGTATTCATTACTGCCCGGGTGAAGCGGTTTCCAGACAAGAGGCCAGGGCTGCTTTTGGTTATCTCCTGCCACAGCTCAGTGACATTAAATTGAAAGAAGGCGCTGCATTAACCCTGCACCCGAGTACGACCGTTAATTGTTTGAAAAGTTTACCCATTACTTTCACGTATAATGGCGAGAAATAACCATCTATAACCCTTATTAGCAAGCACGCAAAGAATACTTGTAACCCATAACAGCAGGCTGGAAACGAAATGCTTATTCAAACAGGCCCTCCCCATGGCGCCCGGCTGTTAACTTTCGTTTCCGGCTATCGATCACGTTGTATTACCTGTTTGTACTGTGGCAAGACAACTTTTTATTCCGGCATATATTTCCCGGATAGGCTACTCCCATCCCTATTGGCAGCAATGATGGAGGCGTTATGTTATCAACGCCGCATTATTTTTCCGTGCAATAATAGCGCAGACATGTACCTTTGCCCGCTAAAATGGTTTCCGCCATCCCGGGTACCTGAGATATATGCCAATCAATAATAACGTGCAAAAAGAAGTTTTGAAGGATAAATTTTTCATTATATGCCTGCCCTATCTGATAGCAGTTTTATTATTTACTCCCTGTTATACCTTCCTGAGATGGTTGTTGGATATTAAATGGCAGATATTGCCTGTAAAGCGATTGATACTGGACGATTTGTTACCTGGTGTGATAGCGGTAATACTTACCCTGGTTATCAGACGCAGGTATAAAATATTAAAGCTTAAAAAGGGAGCCTCCGTTTCTATGTTGATGGGAGTATTTGTATCATTGGTACTTCCTGTAATGATGGCACAGGCTTATATTACCCGTACCGCTTATCCATTAATAGAGGTACAATACCCGGAAGATATCGGGACTGCTGTTTATAACCGGTATTATAAGATCGCTCATTATCAGATAGATACTACTGCTGCCACTATGCATAGAGAGGAGGTCGCAAGCGGAAAACATCGTGAGGATCTCAATTTTTCATTTTACATCACAATACCCCTGCGCCGTTATAATAGTGGTTCGGTTCCTTTGGTGTGGCTGGGGCAGAAATATCAGCATCGCATTAATAATCGGTTGAGCATAGCAGAGACAGAAGCGGAATACACCTCTTTTTTGCAGTCGGTAGATGATAAATGGAGAAGGTATAATTCTCATCAGGAAACTTATTTTGAATGCCTGCATTGGAGTGATGAATCGGAGCAGTTCAAAAAGGCGATAACCAGCCGGTTTCCTGATGCAGGAAAGCATGCCGTGATACTAATACCTCGTTATACAGCATTTGAAAGTAGGGGGATGAATTCGTTGCCATGGATAATAGGTACAATCGGTATAGGTGTATTGCTTTACTTTATGGTCGTGCTGTTTTGTAGGATAGATGATGTAGAACTTCGCCGTTTCAAAAAAGGATTACCCCTACAGGATGATATGTTCCAGTGGGTATTTCAGTTCCTGCATCCCCGTGGGAAGTACCCGATGACGGCCATTCTGATTCATCTCAACCTGTTGTATTTTGTTTTTATGGTTTTAGGTGGTTTAAATCCTTTCGGCGTATCGGCTTCTTCGCTGCTCCCATTTGGAGGGCTGTATTATCCTTTGGTGACAACCGGAGAATACTGGCGTATCCCGGTCAGTATTTTTGTGAATGCAAGCCTGATGCACCTTGGTTACAACATGATAGGTCTGGTGTCGGGAGGCTTGCTTCTGGAGCGCTTTATCGGTGCCCGACGATTACTGGCAGTATACCTTATTACCGGCATTATTGCCGCGATATGTAGTATGTTATGGAGAAAGGATGTGGTACACCTGGGTCCCCCCGGTGCTACATTCGGTTTATATGGTGTATTAGCCGGACTATTAATACGAAAAGCAATACCGGCAGAATCGAGAGTGCTAATATGGTGGGCCCTGGCATTGTATGTGGGATTGAACCTGACGATTAGATGGGTTACTCCCAATGCAACCAATGCTGAACATCTCAGCGGCCTGATAGCTGGTTTTATTTGCGGTGTACTGCCGGTGCTCCCCATTCGCAATACGGGTAAGCATATCTTTGAATGATTAGAATAAGTTGCTGGCAGCTAACCTGCTGCTATCAACATAATAGCCGCCCCGCTTCCGGCGAGTGGCTGCAGAAGCGGGGCGGCTGAATGTAAGTGGAAAAGAGGGTGAATTATGCATAACATCTGCACGTCATAATCCCCAGGCCAATACAGATACCACCTCTGTAGCCATCTGCCTGGCAAGGCGCGGTACATTGGGAAGAGCTGGTGCATCGGGTGCCAAAGAGGTCTTTAATACTGGCCATGTTGCCACCGCTAATGGTTTTAAGATCGCCTCTGTTCAGGTTTTTACCTAAAGTTTGTAAGTGTTTCATAATAATGAGATTTGCGTGTTAATGAAAGCATGCAAGAACTACAGTAGGGTTCATGTAAATAAGGTTGTGGGTTTCAGAAAGCTAACAACCTTGATAACTAAGGTAGTACCGGTTGCTGCAATATGTATGCAGGAATAGTGCGGTATACTACTCATCACAAATGCGGCCGTACAGCAACCCTTTCTCTTAAATTACAATTGCTATACGTAAACCGCTGTACAGCGATACCTGTAATAAACCTTTTAACTCATGGAAAAACTGTCATTACCCGGTAAATTGCTCCACCGAAGCCGGCTGAAAAGCATTAAATACAGTTCCGCCTCCTACCCTTTTGTCTGCAGCTGTGACGAGGGATTCATGCGCTGTAATATCTGTTGCCGCAACAACTACGGAGATGTAATTCCCGATTTGCTGGCCTGCATGGATAATTGTGTGGTGGCATGTGAGTAACGCTGCTATACCGCTATGAAAAAATACGTTTCGCTTACCTGCTGTCAGCAGCAGTTTGTTATTCTTCCATTTTCAATATGTAAATATGAAAAAACGATTATTCCCTGGTAAGACCCTGGACAGACATGCCTTGAAAAATGTACACGGTGGTGCAGGAGCCGCCGCTACACATTGTCCTTTCTTTGACGAAGATTGTAATACCTGTACGGAACGGGGCTGCCATTGTAAAGTGCTGGGAAGCGGAAATCTCGTTTGTTTGCCAGGGCCCCGGTAAAAACAGTAAAGGCTGGCTATAAAGTCAGCCTTTATTTTTAACAACGACCAGAAACGTTGTTAGGTTAATTGGAATAATATCAGATAGATACTGTAGGACAACGAAAAAGAATAATATCAGTTTGTTTGGCTAAGTTTCTCCAGTAGCCGGCCTCTTTTAATCAATACACCCTGTTGTGGCCGCCCAGACAGTATGCTGGCGTATTGGCCGGGAAGCATACTTTTCGTGGGATATATACGTAACTGCAGCACACTGGTAGTATCATCTGTGCTACGATAGGCCACCATCTCTCCTGGCAGTGATTGACCGGCGGGTTCGCCGATCATCAGCGTAATGGCTGTTCCGGGCTTTACGATGGTATGGGGAGCACGCACAGTGGCTATCCAGCCTGGCGTAGTGGCAAGCGTATCAGGCTGGATGGATAGTATACTAACGGTGGTGGATATACGCGCAGGTAGTATGCTGACAAGGCCAAACAAGGCTGCCATCAGACCTATCAATAACAAGGTGCCCCAGCGGATCAGCCAGTTGGGTTTGCTGTTGAGTATTTCATTGATGGCGGTTTCAGTAGTGGTCGTGTTAGAATACAAGGATTCCTCTGTCATAATGTAGGGCTTTTAATCGTCCAGCTCCAGCTGGTTTTTTACCAATGTATAGTAAGCGCCTTTGGCTGCAGCCAGCTGCCGGTGTGTACCTTGTTCAATGATCTCACCTTTCTGCAACACAATAATATTATCTGCATTTTTTACGGTGCTAAGCCTGTGTGCTACAATGACCACTGTTTTTCCCTTAAAGAAAGTAGCGAGATTATGCATGATGATACTCTCATTGGTAGCATCCAGGGCATTGGTCGCTTCATCAAAGAAAATGAAATCCGGATTTTTATACACGCTGCGGGCAATCAATATACGCTGGCGTTGTCCCTGGCTGATGCCATGTCCTTCCGGCCCGATCTGCGTGTGGATGCCCAATGGCAGCGAGTCGATCAGGTCGCGGATGTTGGCAATATGTATGGCATAATCCAGGCGGGCTTCATCTATTTCGCTGTTGATAATACAGATGTTCTGCGCGATGGTATCTGAAAAAATAAAACCATCCTGCATCACTACTCCACATTTGGCGCGCCATGCCGCATGGCTGATATATTCCTGCGGCGTATCACCCACCGTGATCCCCCCTGCTTCCGGCTGATAAAATTTAAGCAATAGTTTCAACAGGGTGGTTTTGCCACTGCCACTGCTGCCTATGACGGCTGTTACTTTACCATAGGGAATAAACAGGCTGATATCCCGGAGGGAAGGCTCATTACCTGCACCGGGATAGGTGAAGGTCAGGTCGGAAACAGTGATGTCCTTACAGGCAGGCAGCTGTTTCGTCATATGTACGCTATCGCTTTCCTCGTCACCCAGTTCATGTATTTCCTGGAGCCGCTCCATACTGATGCGGGCATCCTGGGTGGCCTGAATAAAGTGAATCATCTGTTCTACAGGGCCATTCAGCTGGCCTATGATATATTGAATGGCAAGCATGGCACCCAATGATAATTGTCCGTTGATGACACAGGTGGCGGCATAAGCGGTAATCAGCAGGTTTTTGCCTTCATTGATAAACAAGGCGCCGGCTTCTTGTTGTTGGGTGAGTGAGAGGCTTTTGATATTGGCTTTAAACAGGCTGCCCTGTATGTCTCCCCACTCTTCTTTTTTCTGTGCTTCGCAGCTGTTTAATTTGATTTCCTGTATACCATGAATCAGCTGCATCAGTTTACTTTGATTACGGGCAGATATTTCAAATTTCAGGTAATCAATCGTTCTTCTTCTGCGTAGGAATACACTGATCCATAAGAGGTAAAGGGCACTGCCCCCAATAAATAATCCACATATGGCCGGATTATACCAGACCAGTACAATGGTGAATGCCACCAGGTTGAGGAGCGCAAATAAAATATTCAATACAGAGCCGGTGAGGAATTGCTCAATCCTGTTCTGGTCCTGTATGCGCTGGAGGATGTCGCCGGTCATTCTGCCATCAAAAAAAGGAATGGGCAGCTTCATCAGCTTTAGTAAGAAGTTGCTGATGATGGAGATATTGATCCGGGTACTGATATGCAACAGCACCCATCGCCGGATAAACTCCAGGCTGGTTCTGCCAGCCAGCAGCATAAATTGTCCGGCCAGAATAACCAGAATCAGTGAAAAGTCCCGTTCCTTGATCCCGGCATCCACAATACTTTTGGTGAGGAAAGGAAAGGCCAGTTGTAACAGGGTACCGGCTCCCAGGCCGAGTATGATCTGCAGGATAAGTTTCTTATACAGTACGGCATGTCCCCATAACATCCGGAATCCCTGCGGGGATTTAGTTTCTCCGGTTTGCTGATAGAAGGCGTCGGTAGGTTCCATCAGCAGGGCAATGCCATCTTCTTTTTCCTGGGACCAGTGTTTCAAAAAATCAGCATGGGTATATTTCATGCGGCCGGTTTCAGGATCGGCTACATATACATATCGGGCAGTGATCTTGTATACGACTACAAAATGCTGTTGCCGCCAGTGCACAATGCAAGGCAGGGGTGCTTCTGTCCGGAGTTCGGCAAAAGACAGCATGGTGCCGTTTACTTCAAAACCAATACTTTCTGCTGCTTCTGCAATACCCAGCAGGTTGACCCCTTCTTTTCCGTGCCGGGTCAGTACCCGGAGCGTCTGTAAGCTGTAATGCTTCCCATAATGATGGGCGATCATCCGCAAACAGGTAGGGCCGCAGTCCATCATTTCCAACTGGTGGTAAGCAGCGAATTTTTTAAACCGGGAAAACATATATCGTGCGTAGAGGATCTAAAGATGCTAACCTCCGGGTTGTCGTGTATGCCTGGAGGTTAGTATCTGTGATGAATGTTTTTTCGGTCAGGAATGTTGCAGGGCGATGGACGTTTCTGCCAGTGCCGGTATCAGCTGTGTCATATCCTGCAGCTGATAATTCTTAGGGAGCTGGCGTCCGTTGATAAATACGGTAGGCGTACCTTTTACACCGGCAGCATCTATCCAGGCGGAATGTCTTTTCAGCTGGTCTGTTACATCTACCTTAGCGGAAGTATCCCATTTCTGGGTCCATTTTTCAACATTACCCATGGTGAACCAATCTGACAGCATATGTGGGATGTCGTCGCTGGATTGCGCCACTGTTGCCCGTTGCAGGATGGCGGTCACGGAAGTGGTGATCTGGTTGGTTTCACCCGGACTGCAAACAAAACGAACCTTAAAGCGTACGGTATCTTTATACAATTCGTATAGTTCGTCGAGCATCTTGTGTGCATGTGTACACGGGCCGCAATGGGGGCTGCAGGCTACCGTGATGTCGATGGGTGCTTCAGGGTTGCCATATTGCAGTTCATGTTCCCACGGTGTGATGTCTGCCGCTGGTTGTTGCGACCACTGGGCAATAAACAGGGAGCTGTCTCTTTTCCAGCGTTGTAGCTCCATCGCACGGCTGAGTTGTTCCCGGATGCTTTTTACAGACTTTTTCAGGGGTATCAGGAACGCACAGCAGATAGCCTGGGCAATGAAAAAATACAGGATGGTGAGTGGTTCCACCGCCGGGTAAAAGGCCTGGAAGCTCACAGCTGCCAATATACCTTGTACCACCAATATGGCTACAATACCCAAACACAGGGCACACCATCTTTTAAGTATGAATTTCTGCGCATATACGCTCACCAGTGCTACAGCCGTCAGTGGCAAGGCAATCATTTGTATCGTGGCAAATAACAGCGGATGGCTGTTGGATAAAAGGAAACAGCCAAACTGTACACCGAAGTAGGTAATCGCCGCATCGGCTACTGTAATGCCCCATAAACCGGTTGCATATTTACTTTTCAGTACGGCATCACATCCCCGCGGGCTCACGGAATTACAGACTTCTTTTACCACTTTGATCTGTACGCCCAGTTCGGTGGCAATAGTGGCGGTACTTATAGCCAGACCAGCGAGAGACAACAGTCCCCATATGATATTCAGTGGCGTGAAGTTGTCGTGAAAAATATAGCCTACTACCCCCAGCAACAATGCGAGGAAACCGGCGAACATCAGGTTAAAAGACCGGTTTTGTTTAAGCTGGCGGGTATTTTCTTCATTATGCCAGGAAGTATTTTCTTCCGGAATCAGCACAATACCGGTCCAGCCCTTTTCCAGGTCTTTGTTCCGGGTCCAGTCCTGAATGGTATCTACCTGCAGCATGTATTCTGTATGTTCTTCTTTTACATGCGCCAGTAGCGGGTAGTTAAATTGAGAAACATACTGCCACTCACTTTCAATGGCATAGTATTGCATGCCGCCAACTTCCAGGAAATCCGTCAGGGATACGAGAGAAGGATAGTCGGGGTGGGTTTGCAACTCTGTGGCCATAAACTTTTTATCAACATTAATCTTGTTGCTACGCAGCCACCGCCAGGCAATATCTTCAAAGAGATCGTCTTTTGCTTGTTTTTTCATAACCGGAAAGGTTTTTTGGGTTATAGTTAAAGGGCACAGGAAATCGTTGTTTGAATGACAGACATTATAAACCAGATAAGGATATTACAGGATCTTTTATCTCAGCCGATCATTTATTGCTACGGATAAATCACAGTTTCCTCAATATAATAAAAACTACAGGTAATTTGTCTTAACAGTTCACGTTCTGCCCTGTTTATGCATAGGATAAACACGATCGATCCATTTAAAATTAGTAACTGCCACTGATATAGAATCGCACTGGCATACTTAGATATTACCCTTTTTTATTGTATCCACCATGCAGTGGCCCCGGAGGTGGATTTCCTGGTGTTTTTATAAATAAGCAGATGATAATTATTTCCTTTTTTTATATCTTTAAGAGGTTACCTGCGGAAGTAGCTCACCTGGTAGAGCGACAGCTTCCCAAGCTGTAGGTAGCGGGTTCGAGTCCCGTCTTCCGCTCTTTCCTGTTTTTGTCGCGCTGCCCGATATCTTCCTTGCTGTATACGCAGAACAATATAGTTACCAGCTTGTTATCTTTTCATCGCACCTACCATTAAAGAATAACGGATGAAATATAATAAGATTTCCTTTTGCACTGTTTGTATGAACAGGGCCATGCACCTCAAAGAAACCCTGCCCCGGAATATTCATGATAACCGTGATTATAACAATATTGAATTCGTTTTACTGGATTATGGTTCTAAAGATGATCTATATAGCTGGGCACAGGACAATTTGCGCGCCTACATTGATGCAGGTATACTGACGTATTTTTCCACGAAAGACCCACAGTATTTTCATATGAGCCATTCCAAAAATATGGCTTTCAGGCTGGCTACCGGCGATATCATCTGTAGTGTCGACGCCGATAACTTTACTGGTGCCGGATTTGCGACCTATGTGAATGAGATGTTCAATAAAGACACCGCTATTTTCCTGGCTCCTCCCCGCATCGGCCCCGATAAAAAATGGTGGGATGTACAAGGCCGGCTATGCCTCCGGAAAGACGATTTCTACTACAACAGAGGCTATGATGAACAGGTAACGGACTATGGCTATGAAGACCAGGACCTGAAAAGCCGGCTGGAACAGTATGGCCGGCGCCGAACCTGTATTCATAATCCGGCGTATCTGCAAGCAATCCGGCATGACGATCATATGCGGATTGCGGAAGGTATATCGGTCAGAAAAACAAAAGACCTGTTTATTGCCCCGGTAGATGAACAGGTGTCGGAGGTGATCTATTTGCAGGAAAACAATGTATTTGAACGATTTTATGTCAGCAACGATCCCTTGCAGTACAAAGCAGCAGGCGTACAGTTTGACGCACAGCCAGGAAATAACTACCTGCTGAAACCCCGCAGAAGATATGCAGGCACCTACAGAACAGAAGGCAATACCACCTGGTTGATGAAAGAAAATGAGAAGATATGGATGATACTGGCCAACCAGCCACAGGGGCATCTGCTGGCGGCAGATAAACGTCTCTTTTACCGGGTGGATTCCTGTGATTTACGTGAAACTTTTTTACTGGAACGTGCCATACATCTGGGCAAAAAAATTTACATGCAAAACCGGAAACATGCCCACATCATTAACCCACAGGGTTTTGGCGCCGGAAAGGTATACCGTAATTTTTCTGCCGAGCGTATTATCCTGGAAGAAGTCGGGGTATCATAACACCAGCTTCACCAGAGAAGGGTGGTTACCTGGTGGATCTACCGGTTAGTAATTGTTCCAGGAAACTGATTTTCTCTGTGGAAGGGATCGCCGTAAAAATACCATGACTACTGTTATTCCTCACTCCCCGTACAAACAGGTAAACGACCCCGCCAAACTGGGTGTTATAATCGAATCCGGGGATACGGCTTTCCAGGTATTTTTTCACCGCCACGGTATATATCAGGTATTGCAGGTGATAGTTATGCTCATTCATGGCTGCTGCCAGGTTTTCCGGCGCATAGTCTTCCACCTGGCTGCCCAGGTAGTTGGATTTCCAGTCCAGGATGTAATAACGTCCGCCATGTTCAAAGAACAGATCCACTTTCCCGTTCATAATGCCTTCCAGCTCCTGGTTGCTGTATTCTGAAAATCGTTTAACCCCCACCGTGAGTATATCGTCAGATAGGTGATTGAGGAGATTGGCCTGGAATACAGGCACCGGAAAATCAAATTCAAATTCAGCGAGCCGTTTGTGCCGGCCTACAGATGCCAGCTGAAAACGGGCACCATTGATGTCGATGGTAGTTTGAAAAACATGCTGTAATAGCTGCAGTAACATGGGGAGGTACAGTTCCCGCTGCCCCGGCACAAAACGCCGGACGGCTTCTTCCAGCCATTCATCCCACTTGCTGTTGTCAGAGAAGTTGATATTTTCAAAGATGAAGTGCAGGAGGTTCCCGGTTTTAGCGCCCCGCCGCAGGGTGTTGAAAATAAAGTTATCGTAGGTATCGTCCTGCTGAAAAGAGCGGGTACGTGGCCGTTGTTCTGCTTTGGCGGCCAGCATGGTATAACTCATCTTCCGCCAGTTTTCTTCTTCCAGCTGAAAGGCTACTGCGGGCTGACTAACGGGAATGATGGCACGCTGCATATATTGCCGGTAGCTTTGTGCCGGTTTCTCCGGTAAACCTGTGGCAAACCGGATCAGGGTCGGGTCAGGCATGTTTTCCAGTAAAGCGCCGGTAAAAGCAGTTAAAGAAGACTTCGGATAATAAGTGTTCCGGTAGAGATAACAGGCATATACTGCCCGGGTGACCGCCACATAAATCAGCCGGCGGTTTTCCTGCTCCTGCTGCCGCTTATAGGACGCCTGCTGCGTATCGGTGAGGCGTTGCTTCTCTGCACCGGAATAGTCGCCGGTATCCGGATCACGGAAGCTGACAAATTCGATCCGGCTGTTTTCTACAAAATCCAGGAAGGGAGCTAATACAATCTTGTATTCCAGTCCTTTGCTTTTATGAATAGTGACAATATTCACGGCTTCTTCATCGCTTTCCACCCGTTGTGCATATTCATCGCCGGTAGTGGCCATTCCATCGATGCCACGTTTCAACCAGGAAATCAGGTCGCGCATGGACAGGTTTTTGCGGCTTTGTACCTGATGTACCAGTTCTGTTAGCTGAAACAGGTTGGTGATGATACGTTCGCCGTTTTCCGGATGTTCGTCCAGGAGTACATGTCGTACGCCAAAATCGGCAATAAACGCCATGATAGCGGTATAGGCGCCATCCTGTTGCCATAGGTCGCGGTATTTGCTGAACAGGGAAAGCGTTACTTCATCGTCCAGTTTCAGGATCTGCGGAATATCAAAACCGGTGAAGGGTGATAACAATGCCCGGTTGATGGAAGACCGGTCCGGTGTTTCCATGGCTTCCAGCAGATACAGTACATACAATGCTTCGGGTGCATCCAGTACTTTGGCATCGTCGATGGTTACTGCCGGAATGCCTAAGCGGGCCAGCTGATCTTTCACCAGTTTACCGTCTTTTCCGGTACGTACCAATATGCCAATGTCGCTGGGCGTAATGCTACGCATCCCGTTTTCCTGGCCAATACGATACGACTGATCCTGCAACAGCTGTGCTACCTGTGTGGCTACAGCCATACTGATTTTGTCTTTGCTGGAACTTTCGGAGATGATGATAGGCGTAACTTTCTCTGCGCCATGATATAAAAACCCTTTCTTATTTTCCGGCGGGCTATCTACATGAATATACTCGATGCTGTCGCGTTCTCCTTCAAAGTAAAAGGTGTCGAAAGGTATTTTAGGCTGAAAGAACTGGTTCATGGCCGTAATGAGATTGGCGGCTGAACGGAAGTTCAGGTTCATGTCGTAGAGGTGCTGTACGCTGTTTCTGGCGTTGAAGTAAGTGAATATATCCGCTTTCCGCCACGCATAAATACTTTGCTTGGGGTCACCGATATAGAACAGGATGGTTTGCTGGCCGAAAGCGCGATCGAATATTTCGAACTGCTGCCGGTCGGTATCCTGGAATTCATCCACAAAAACAGCTTTGTATTTTTCCTGCAAGGCAGCTATCAGCTGTGGGTTGTCTCTTTTTACCAGGGCATTGTGCAGGTTGGTGATCAGGTCATCATAGCCCAGCATATTGCTGCGTTCCTTGAAGCTGCGCACCCCTGCTCCTACTTCTTTGATGGCCATACAGTATAGCTGCCGCCGGATCGTTTGTGCGAGTCCGGTAGTGGCTTCCTGCTCCAATGCAATGATGTCCAGTTGTTCCAGGATCTCCGGAAAAACAATCGGGATGTAGGCAGAGCTCCGTTTCTTTTTGATTTCCGCAATCAGTTTCTCCGGGTCGGCAATCAGGTCGGGCCAGTTTTTCTTGGCATAACGGTTAGCCATACACGCCGTACGGATTTCGTCGGCATGCTGATGGATGTATTGATGTAATGCTTCGGTCAGTTGCTTTTCCTTTTCAGCCAGTTCCCGGAAGGTGTGTACCCATTCCAGTTGCTGTGGCTTGTCAATGGCGTAGGCAATACTTTCGTCGAAGTCCAGGTACTTTTTACCGCTGAGATGTTCTGTAATTACCTGTTGCAGCTCATCCCGCATCTTTTCTATCCAGATCCGCTGCAGCAGCCAGGTATGAAGGGTAGTAATATTTTTACGCCAGTATTTGTTCAGTTCATCTTCTATGACGGGAGTGAGATCCGGTACCATTTCAGCGCCGAACAGCTGGTTGGTTTCAAAGGCAAATGTGGTCAGGGTTTGCTGACAGAAGCTGTGAATCGTCAATACAGCTGTTTCATCCAGCAGCAGGATGGTATCGCGCAGCTGTTGCCGCACCTGGTGTACATCGGTATTTTCCACCGCCTGTATCACCAGGTTTTCTATCTTTTCGTCATTGACAGCAAAGCCGTAGCTGACCTTATAGGCCCGGCGTATAAACAACCGGATACGGTCTTCCAGCTCGGCTACTGCTGCTTTGGTAAAAGTAACCATCAGGATTTCCTTGATGGAAAGCTTTTGCTCCAGTATCAGGCGTAATACCAGGATGGCAATAGAATATGTTTTACCGGTACCGGCGCTGGCTTCAATCAGGTTACTGCTGTCCAGTGATACGGTGGCGGCGTCGAAATGCTGATATGTATTTACCTCAATCATGTCACAGGGCTGTTTACACATAATATTCAGGGAAGATGGTGGCCAGTGGCGTAATCAGCAACTGACAAATGGCCTTGTAAGCTGCCAGGGTATCTTCCTCTTCAAAAAATCCTTTTTCATATTCCTGCATGATATACGGATCTGTGTTGGATTCCAGCTTTTTACTGATCATCACCAGAAACTTATCTGTACCCAGGGTGTCCAGTTCGGCAGGTTCCGTTTCAAAGTCAGGGTAAAATGGCAGCATTTTACTGAATCCGCTTTTATAGAGGCGAACCAGCTCCTGCAGCCGGTGTTGGGCAGTTTGTTGCGACAAAGGTACTGCGGCAAAAACGGCTTCCTTTTTAGTGCCGGAAATAAAATGCATACCGGTTAATACGCCTGCTGCCGTACCTGCCAGGTAACGGATATAAGCTGCTATCAGGTATTTGGTTTCTTTTTTCGACCAGGATACCTGCAGGAATTTATCATCAAAAACCTGGGGGATAGTACCTTTCAGTAAGCTGCCATCTACCGATAACTCCACCGGCAGCCGTTTTTCTTCAGTGCCTTTTGTGAGGGTATCATAGAGGGCGCGTACCGGTACTACCAGCTCTTCTACCTGATGCAGGGCTACCGTAGCCATATTACTCAGCGGCAGCCTGCCTTTGCGGACCAGCATTTTTTGCAGGATACCGGTTTCATTTGCCGCCACGGGCAACAGTCGGTTTTTGATATCCCACTGATCCAGGTTATCGAGGCTGAACAATTCTGTTTCTTTCAGCAGAATTTGTTCATTGTTGTAATAGATGCCCAGCACTTTATTGTAATAAGCGCGGAAAGGATTCCGGAAGAAGCTGACCAGTTCATCCAGCGTAATTTCATCGAAGTTTAACGGGTCTGTTATCTTTTGTTCCTTTAGTACCGTCTTTTTATGCAGGGTATTATTATTCAGATAGCTGAACAGCTGATCGTTGCCGGTAGCATATTTCCGGCTGAATCCCTGTAAGGGCTGCTGGGTAATGAGCAGGGAGCGTACCTGGGATTGTTCAGCCGGATCGGTACCGGCTTCTATGTAATCTACCAGTTCATCTACCAGGGCAGAAGGTGGCTGGATGGTATTGTCTTTGGCATTTTTACCTACATAGCTGATGTATAAATAGTTTTGGGCAGATAATACCGTTTCCAGGAACAGGTGTTTATCATTTTCTTTTACATTACGATCGCCCCGTTGCCGTTGTTGTTCCATCAGGTTGAAGCTGGACTTGTTTTCCCGGCGGGGGAATTTATCGTAGTTAAGGCCCATCAACGCTACTACCTTAAACGGAATACTACGCATGGGAATGAGCGAACAGAAGGTGATGCCCCCGTTTACAAATAGTCCGGCGCGGGTAGTACCTGTAAGGGTTTGCAGGAAGCTATGGTTAAATACCTCAAAGGATATTTTATCATCCATGTACTCATTTAGCGTGTTGTAATCGGTGAGTTCTTTCATGAGGGTGGTATAGTCCTCATCTACTTCTTCCTGCGGTTCAAATACGAGGTTATGCAGCAGGCGTTCTGCATAGGTCACCCATTCTGCAATGCTCCGGTCATGTGTACGGTCTTCGATGGAGTCCATGAGTACCGCCGCAAAATGGCAGAAGCGGATGATTTCGTGGGCATCGCTGCCTTCCAGCTGGTCCAGCGGGAAAAAGCTGTCGGCGCCTGTGCCGTATTCTTCATTGCCGCTCATGCAGATACCATACATGATCCGCTGGATACCGTACCGCCAGCTGACAAAATGGGTTTCTTCCGTTTTGTCGCCTTCAATACCAAACCGGATGTTGGCTGCCTGTACAATGGCGCGTATCCGCAGCGGGTCCTGCAGGGCAAAACGTTTACGGATATATGAAAAGTCCAGCAGCTGTATTACGGTTTCGGCTTTGAAGTTGTCGGCCGTAACGGTTAAGATGGCATGCAGGGCATTAAAAAGGTTGTCGTTATCAGTATAGCTTTCATCGGCAATGGTGTAGCGGAACCGGTATGGCGCATGATTAAATACCGCTTTGATATAAGGTGCGTAGGCATCAATGTCGCTGACCATGACTACAATGTCGCGGGGCGACAAGGCTTCATGCCGCTGATCTACCAGGTGTACCAGGTAGTTATACAGTACTTCCACTTCCCGGGCGATGGTGTAACAGGAGTTGATGGTGACGGAACCATCTCTGGTATCTTCCAGGGAAAGGGGCTGCCGTTCGTTGGTGGCGGCCATAAAGATATCGTGCTGGATTTTGTGCAGCAGCGAATCCGGTTCCGGTTCCACGATGTCGATGTCTTCGTAGGCATTTAAAAAAGCATCGTAGGCGAAGAAAAGGCCGAAGCTGTTTTGTATCACACTCCCCCACCCGGTGAGAAGGGTGTTGCCGGCCGTGTTGGCCGCTAGTTCCTGCAGGCCTTTCTGCCGCCAGCGGGCCAGTTGTTTTTCGTTTTTGTCGTCAAACCAGAAGACAGCCGGCGCCGGGTTAATAATATGAAAATAGACATCTATATAAGCCGATAATTCATGCAGGATCTTTACGTGATACGCTGTGATAATGGATAACCCAAAGAGGTGGATGGCGGGTATCCTGCTTGCCAGATTCACTTTGGGTCCATTTATGCGTAAGGTATCCAGGATATAGGCGCCAATAATGGTTTTGTCGGGCAGAGCTTTGCCAGACATGGTTTTTATCTTCATCCACAGCCATTGCTGCCAGTCGGCTTGCTGCATGGCCGCAACATCTGCGCGGGTCCACTCCTGGATCATATCCGGCCGGTACACCTGGTACTGGTCAAAAAGATCGGCTACTCTTTCTGCGAGCGACATCCGTTTTAATGCGCTGTCGGGGCCCTGATCCTGGTAATAGGCGGCAGTATCCGGATATTTTTCTGTAAACGCTTTTTCTCCCAGCAGTTTGAAAAGCAGCCAGCTGAGATTTTGCGGAGAAAGCACGGCAGTGTAGGGCCCTCCCAGCATCATGTATAGCTGATGCAGGAGGTCGTTGGGTTTCATAAACCGGCAGTTGGCTGCAATACCCAGCTGGTAGGCCAGTTGCAACTTGAGCCAGTTATTCATCCCTTCGGTTTGGGTAATAATGTAATGTGGCTGAAAAACACTGTTGCCGGCGGCTTGCAGGTCCTGAGAAAGGCCCTGCGCCAGGCTGTTCAGTGAATTAGACACTTTTAAATACAATGCCATGTATGTATCTGAGCTTAGTCTGTTAAATTAGTTGCCGGCGCCTGCTGCCAGGAATCTGGCGGCAATACCGGAGGCACGCTCTACAAACCGGGCGGCTGCCATCAATATGACGGTGGCGGGCCCCTGGAGGTATACCCTTTCTTTTGCCCGGCTGGCGGCGGTATACAGCAGTTCCCGGGTAAGGATGGGTACTTCCGCTACCTGCGGCAATACTACCAATACTTCTCCGAATTCAGAACCCTGACTTTTGTGAATCGTCATGGCAAAAGCTGTTTCCGCCTGTGTAAGATAGCCCGGTAATACACCTTTCAGTCCACCGGTACTGTCTTCAAACCAGGCCATCAGCGTGCCGTTGCTGTTGGGCCGGATAATGCCGGTATCTCCGTTGAATAAGCCGTGTTCGTAATAGTTACGGGTGAGGATAATAGGACGGTTCTCATAAAATTCTGCATTGGCAGTAATGAGTTTTTTATCGTGCAGGTATTTTTCTATTTGTTTGTTGACGGCGTACAGGCCTTGCGGTCCTTCTCTGACAGCGGTGAGTACCCGTTGGGTATTCAGTTTACGGAGTGCGGTAGCCGTATCTTTTTCTGTGATGAAAGCAGTATATCCGGCAATGAACTGTTCAAACAATGCCGGATCGGCAGCCTGGTCTATGATTACCTGCGGATCGGCATCGGCAGGCAGAAACGCCTGAATAGCGGCCACGTTGTTGTCGATAACCGCGCGGGTAAATTTTCCGATACCCTGATGTCCTGTGAAACGGTGGCTGCGCCGCAATTCCACGAGGTGTTGAAACAGCGGGTGCTGATAATGATCCCGTTCCTGTGCTGCCGGAATTTGTTGCAGCGTATCCGTAATAAAGGTATTGATGAACTGTCGCCGTGCCGGTGAAAAGAGGTTGAGTTGTTCCTGCGCCTGACAAAGATCTCCAAACAAGCTGCCCGCTTCTACAGAGGCCAGCTGGTCTTTGTCGCCCAGCAAAATCAGGCGGGTATGCGGATGGATGGCGTCCAGCAGTTTGGAAAAAAGCGCCACATCAATCATGGAACACTCATCTACAATCACTACATCGTAGTTAAGCGGATTTTCCCGGTTATGCCGGAAGTAAGGGGTATCTCTTTCGGGCTTCAGCAGCCTGTGAATGGTAGCCGGTTGCAGCAGCCGGAATTGGGCAGCAATCGCCGGATCTATATCGATGGTAGTATTACGGAGACTCTCCGCCATACGTGCGGCGGCTTTACCGGTAGGTGCTGCCAGCGCTACTTTCAGGGCGGGGTCGGTCGCATACAGGATAGCCAGCAGTTTGGCTACGGTAGTAGTTTTACCCGTACCCGGGCCGCCGGTGATGATGGTGAAATTATTCAACACCCCGGTAATAGCAGCTGCCAGCTGCCAGTTGACCGGATCACCGCCTGTTGTCGTGGCAGCGGGCGCCTCAAACAACCGGGTAATAAATGGTTGCTGATTTTTTAGCAATGCCATTCTTTCCGGTAATAGCAGCTGTTCGGCCGTGAGAAAGGCCTGCAGGCGCTCCAGGAAATTGGTTTCGTAGCGGAAATACCGTTGCAGGTACAGCCGGTTTTGGTATAATACAAAGGGCTGCCGGTCGTCACCATGCTTACCAATCAGCGGAATGGCCGCCAGTGCCGCCGGGATGTTTTCCGGTATATAATAAAAAGACGGAAGTGCGTCCTGGTCGGCTTTAATTTTATCGAGATGCAGACAGATATGCCCTTCACTCAGTTTCTTCGACAGCAGGTAAGCGAAAGGCTTTAATGCAGGAATATCGAAGTACTCTGCAAATTGCTGGTGAACGTCGTTCAGGGTCGAAATGTTTCGCATGGTCTGGTGATACACTTGATAAATATCAAAGTACGACATTTTCTGCGTCATCTGTATAAAGTGATGCTACGTATAGCCATACCGGATATGACGGAGACCGGTATTTTGACACTTATCGCAAATAAAATTTAGGTTTGCGCAACTTTTGAGCACGATTTTATTTTTATCGGAGATGATACCCACAACTGTTATGAGCAAAAGATTGTTTTCCCGGATTGTTACAGGATTATTATTGATGAATCTTTGTGCCGTCGCACAGGATAGTCTGGACAGAAAAGCCAGTCAGTTTAAAGCCAACCTCAATTTACTGGGCGTCGGCCTGCATTACGAGTGGCGGGTATACCGCACAGCTACCATGAATCTGGAAGCCGGTATCGATTTCAGTTTTGGTTATGCCGGTTCCGATATGAATGGCAGCCATTGGGGATATATTTTCACCCCGGTTGTTTCCGGAGAATTCCGGCAGTACTATGGCTTGCGCCGATCTGCCGCCCATGGCAGAAAAATCAGGAACAATGCAGGTAATTTCTTTAGCCTCACCGCTGGTTACAGCATGGTACCGCTGATCGCCAAAAATAAAGAGATGGATGCCATGTATTCCATTGCGCCGGCCTGGGGCATACAGCGCAGTTGGGGTAAACGGATTAATTTTGATGTCCGCTTCGGATGGGCATTACGATATATCTCCCGTACCGGCTCCTGGGATGGTTTTCCCAGCACCCGGCTGGGAGTGGGATATGTGATCTGGTAGGATCTCACTATTTTACAGTATGAAACATTATTGGCTATTGGCTGTCTGGTGCCTGGGAATGGCATGTGGCTACTCCCGGACGCATGCAGATAAATACCCCGCATTTCCGGATTTTCCGGCATACAACGGCCCGGCATATACCTTACAAAAACTAACGCTGCCCGATGAAAGTCTGGTATGGGCCACCATTCCGGCAGACAGCAGCTGCCTGCTGGTGGTAGTGAATGTGATCAATCCTACCAGTCCGGAAATCGCCAGTGATACCTACCGGTTAATCATCTTCCGTAATGGCAGCAGAACACAGGCAACACCTTTCACCGCCTCCTATCCTACATCGGCATTGCATTATATCGATGAACAACACAACCTGTTTTTCGGGGATCAGTATTTTAAAGCACCTGCCTATACTTTACAAACGATGCCGGAAGTGAAGCTGGAAACACCACAGCAGGTGCAGCAATATATGGATGCCAGCACTTCGGTGGCAACCTATGACTATCGCATTATTGACAGGCCTTACTATATTTTTAAAACGGCCAAAGGGCCCGTGTACGGATATACCGATATTCCCACCACTGACAGCATGATCAGGGCGGGTAATAAACTGCATACGCATCCGGCGCCTTCCCCGTCGCAGTGGCTGCAGGCATTCGACAGTGTTGTGGTGGCCAACCGTAGTTCCGGTAATCATTTTGTATTTTACTTTTATCCCTCCTATCTCCGCTATTACCGGCTGGTGGAAGGAAAAGATTCGCTGTGGTTTAAAGTAAATGAGGATAAAAAATATTTTAATGCTTTTAGCACCATCCTGCTGGCAGGGAAAAAATATATTTTATACAAAGATGATCAGCTGAAAAATCATGATTTATTTTTGCTGGAACAGCAGCATAGGGAATAATAAAAGTAGCTCAGCAATTAAATAATTTATATGGCATCCAGGATAATTAAGCAGGTAATCGTGATGCGCAAAGACCTGAATATGCGCAAAGGTAAAATGATAGCACAGGGAGCGCATGCATCCATTGCATTTCTCACCAGGCAGGCCGTGGTAGAGGGGCATACCTTCCGGACACATGTTAGAAATCCCGAAGAATTAACAGAATGGATGACAAAAGGATTTACAAAAATTTGTTTGTCGGTAGATTCTGAAGAAGAACTGGAACGTATCTACCAACTGGCGGTGGAAGACGGGCTGAATGCCACATTGATTACCGATTCGGGGTTAACAGAGTTTGGCGGTGTGCCCACCAAAACCTGTTGTGCGATCGGGCCTGATCTGAATGAATCGATAGACCGGATTACCAAAGATTTAAAGCTGTTGTAGCCGTTAATCTTCTTCCGTAACGTTGGTTTCGGCCACCCTGCCTACCTGGCCGTCTTCCAGGCGTACCTTGATACCACGGGAATGAAAAGGGGCAGACGTAAGAATATCTTGTACAATACCATAGGTCAGTTTTCCGCTGCGTTGATCCTTTTTCAGGATGATGGCCACTTCCAGGCCGGGATATATATCACTTCTGTTACGTCCGTGCATAGCAATGAAATTAGAAAAGAGTCAGCCGCAAAGCTAACTCTTTTCTTAAAATTATGATTTGCTGATAAACAGCTGCTTAAGCTGATCAATCAATACACCATTGCCGTTGACGCTGATGTTGTTGATTTTCTCCGCGATTTTTTCCACGTATTCCATTTCTTTTAAACGGAACAACATTGGATTATCTTCCATCAGCCGCGCTGTATTCAACAGGCTGCGGGTGCTGGCAGTTTCTTCCCGGCGCATGATGATGTTGGCCTGTGCTTTCTTTTCCGCTACCAATACCTGGTTCATGATATCTTTTATATCGCCGGGTAAAATGATGTCGCGGATACCGAAGCCGGTGACTGATACACCCATCGCTGCACTATGTTCGCTCACTGCCTGCAGGATATGTGCTGCCAGGGTTTCTTTTTTCTCCAGCAATTCATCGAAAGTCAATGCCGCTACATATTCGCGCAATGCCAGCTGAAACAATACATACAACTGCCGTTCATAGTCTTTATGATGCAATACCGCCGTTTCAATATCGGTGATGCGGTATTGTGCCCAGGCGTTGATACGCAGTGCTGCTTTGTCTTTGGTCAGTATTTCCTGTCCATTGATTTCTACCTGCAACTGCCGGGTATCAATTTTACTCACCGAAATGCTGATATCATTTTTCCACCAGTGATATACACCGGCAGATAAAATCTGTGCATATTTACCATCTACCAGTAATACGGCTTTTTCATAGTTTTCTACCCGGATGGTACGCACATAGGGCGCTACCAGCTTATGGCTCAGGGTAGCCGGTGTAATATCTTCCCGGATATCAATTTTGCTGATATCTGCACGAATGAAGGTATACGCAATACTGTTTTTCCAATAAGCATATCTGCCCGCTGTTAATACATTTTTTAATAAACCGTTTTCATATTGCAGTACAATTTCATCGTCGTTTACGGCCACTACTTCCAGGGCGGCAGCGATATCTTTATCCTGCAAAAGGATGTTCAGTTCTATATTGGGTACAAATGGTTTGTTCAGATCATACCGGATGATATCTTCTCCAAACAGCCAGTAGTGGCCTTCCCGCAGCATACGTTTGTATACGCCGTTTTTGAAAACCAATCCTGCTTCATAGGCATTTACAGTTACTCTTTTCATGTTTTTTTGTTTTGGGGGTTGTGAAAAAAAGCCAGTGCTGCTGCCATTCCAAATATGCGGAAACAGGTTACCATCAGAATAAGCTACCAGGTCAGGGCGGAAGTACTGGCTGATAGTTACGGTCCGATGCGATGCGCCTGTTTGCGGGGCATGCGGGGAATTGCTGACTGCCCCTTTTGAGCAGCCATAGCCGGCGGGCAGCGCTGGCCTTCAATTTTGGGTCGCCATTTGATGGGAAGCGGCGTACTTCCTTTTGCGTTACCAGTTTTGCTATCCACGCATATACGCAGAGCAGGATTCGAACCTGCAAGGTAGTCTGTTGCTCTACCACTGAGCTACCGGTATAAACCGGGAAGGGATCGAACCTTCGACACACGGACGATGAGCAGACATATGACGTTCCGGGGCAATAGCATACAACCAGTTACTACCGTTGTACTGCGGGGTGCTTTGAAACCCTCGCCTGGTTTGCCATACCGGACAACAACCATACGTCTCTTCCGGTAAAGGAAGCTTTTGGGTAAATGCTTTTCATTTACCTGGTGAACAAAGCAGGAGTCGAACCTGCACGGGCGGTGCTTCAAACCGCTGCGCTGCCATTGGAGCTATTTGTTCATGTGGCAATGGTGCGTTATACACCATTGCCTAAAGGGTGCAGGCGGGATTCGAACCCTGACTTTCCGGGTCACAACCGGATGTTCTGCCTTTAAACTACCAGCACCAGGTATAGGGTTAAACAAACCGGGGCTAACATAAACAACAGTGTCGTGATACATGGCATTCCTGACAATACCCCGCAACGAATA